>JAKSBN010000334.1 GCA_022361175.1 Pseudomonadota bacterium
CTGGGTGGTCGTCCCCCCGGTCAAGGCGGTGATTATCGACTCGGGCGATGGCACCGGCAACACGGCGGCGCCGCCCAGCGATCCGGGCTTCGCGCACGTGGGCCGGCGCAGCAGCACGACAGCCGTCTACCTGGGCAACGGTTGGGTGCTCACGGCGGGCCACGTGGGCGAGGGGGACGTCACCCTGGGTGGGGTGACCTACCCCGCCGTTCCCAGCTCGACCGTGCGGATGACGAACCCCGGTGCCGGCTTTGCCGATCTGCGTGTCTTCGAGATCCAGGGCGGTCCGCATCTGCCGCCGCTTCCCGTCCTGCCGCTGGCGATCTCGCTGCCCGTCGTGGGCGACCCGGTGCTCATGATCGGGAACGGTCGCGACCGCGGCGCCGCGGTCGTGTGGAACGGCATCGACGGCTGGGCGTGGGCCAACACGCGAACCATCCGGTGGGGCACGAATCGCGTGTCGGACGCCTCGGAGTTCGTGTCGCTGGGGGCCTTCGACACGGAGACCTTCGTGACCGACTTCGACGAAATCGGGAGCCCCGGAGCGACGGCGGACGAGGCGCAGGCGGCCAACGGTGACTCGGGGGGAGCCGTTTTCGTCGGCCCGGTGGGCGACGAGCGGCTCGCGGGCATCATGGTGGCCGTGGGAACTTTCGCGGATCAGCCCGCCACCCAGGCTCTCTACGGCAACACCACCTTCGTGGCCAACGTCGTGCACTACCGAGATCAGGTGATCGACATCGTACGTCCCGACTGCAGCGACGAGCTGGACAACGACGGCGATGGCGACGTCGACTTTCCCGACGACGCCGGCTGCACCTCGGCGGAGGATCTGAGCGAGTCACCGGATTGCAGCGACGGGATCGACAACGACGGCGACGGACTGGTCGACGCGGGCGAAGATCCGGGTTGCGCGGATGCAGACGACCCGCTGGAGACGAACGCCGCCGTGGTGTGTGACGACGGCGTGGACAACGACGGCGACGGACTGCGCGACTGGCCCTACGACCTCGGTTGCCGAGACGCGCTCTGGGGCCTGGAAGCTCCCGCGTGCGAAGACGGGCTCGACAACGACGGCGATGGACTGGTGGACTTCGACGGGGGCGGTGTGGGCGATCCCGATCCGCAGTGCGCGGGACTCGCCTGGAAGAACCAGGAGCGCCCTCGCTGCGGACTCGGGTTCGAGTCCGGCGTGCTGCTGGTCGCGGCCGGTCTGCTGCGACGCCGACGACGCGCGACGCCCGAGGGAATTCTGTGAACTCGCGTTGACGCGTTCCCGTGTAATCCTATTCATACTGATCGGGCCGAGTTCGCTCTGGTAGGTTGCCGCCGAAAGGAGCGAACAGTGGCACGAAAAAAGGACAGACTGAAAGGCCGGTTCTCTCGCGGTCTCGACCTGCTCGAGGCGGGCGAAGTGGATGCGGCCTTCGAGTTGGGGCGCGAGCTCGAAGCCGAGGGACACCCGGAAGGGTATGAGCTCCAAGCGCTCGCCTACGTGCGAAGTGGCGAGTTGGAGCAGGCCCTGATTCCGCTGGAACGCGGGATCGTGCACGAGCCCCTGGCTTGGGCCCTGCACCAGCTGAGGGCCAACGCGCTCTCGGACCTCGGCAAGCAGTACGATGCAGTCGAGGCGTTTCGCCGGGCCCTCGACTGTCCCGACGTGGACGAGGTCGCGGTCTACTACAACGCGGCCGTCAGCCTGGCGAGCTACGGCCATCTCGAGGAAGCCCTCGAGCGCGTCTGCTTTCGCTTTCCCTACAACGAGCAGACGCGCGAGCTGCACGTGCTGTCGGGCCGGCTGCGGTTGTCGATGCTCACCCACTTGAAGCGACCGCAAGCGGCCTTGCGCGAGGCGCGAGCGCTGATCACGCGGGAGACTTGCTTCGGCTACTTGGATGCGGCGTGCGGCGGCCTCTTCGCCGAGCAGGCCCTGGCCGCGTGGGCGGCGAAGCGCTCGCCCGAGATCGCGAGGGAGTCGGCGTTGGAGGCGGTCGGACTCGACCGCAGCGAACCCGTGGCGCGCTGGGTTCTGCTCGAACTGTCAGAGCCCGTGTCGCCGACGGGCAGCCTGTATCGCATCGAGATTTCGTCCGTGCGGCCCGGCGGGCGAGGCGAGTCGGATCGCCGGTTCGCGGCTTCGTTTCGCGTCGTGGCGGAGTGCCCGCCGGAAGCTCTCGAACTGGTTCGGCACTTCGAGCCCGCGGCGGCGCGTGAGTCGATCGCTCTCGCCGAGTGCACCGCGTTGGAGCCCGCTGCGGGACGGGTCAGAGGCGTGCACACCGTAGGGCCCGAGTGGTGCCTGGAGAGCGAGGCGGCGTGACGACCCGCCCGGGCCCTCAGCCGACGGCGGCCCGGAGCTTCTCGAGCAGGGCGTTGACCGAGTAGGGCTTCTGAAGAAAGCCCGCCAGGCCGACGGATGTGAATCGGCGCGTCGCGTCCTGCTCACTGAAGCCGCTCGACAGGATCACGGGGAGATTCGGCCGCAGTCGCTGCAGCTCGCGGAAGGTCTCCTCGCCGTCCATACGGGGCATGGTCATGTCGAGGATCACGGCCGAGATCTGATTCGTGTCGTCCGCGACGATGTTGAGGGCTTCGGCGCCGTCGCTGGCGAGGATCACCTTGAAGCCCGTGGAATCCAGCATCTTCGCCGTGACGCGCCGCACCGTGGCTTCGTCGTCCACCACCAGAACCGTTCCCGATCCCACCCAGGCGTCGTCGGCGTCCGCCTCGGGAGCCCGGACGTCCGCCGCACTCTCGGCGCTCACCGGGAAGAGCACGCGGATGACGGTGCCCACGTCGCGCTGGCTCTCGACGCGGATGGCGCCCCGGTGTCCGCGCACGATCCCCAGCACCGCGGCGAGCCCCAAGCCGCGACCGGTGAACTTGGTGGAGAAGAACGGGTCGAAGATGCTGTTCAGGGTGTCTTCGTCCATGCCGCAGCCCGTGTCCCGAACCTGGAGGTAGGCGTAGCGCCCGGGTTCCAGATTGTCGTCCACGTAGGTCTGGGCCAGATAGTCGACGTCGGCGTCCATGCCACCGGTTGAAATGGTGATGACGCCGCGGCGACCCTCCATGGCCTCCGAGGCGTTCGTGATCAGGTTCATCAGCACCTGCCGAACCTGGGTGGCGTCGGCCCGGACCGGCAGCAGTCCGTCTGCGAAGTCGTAGACCAACTCCACGTTCTTGGAGATGGAGATCTCCAGCAGCTGGGTCATCTCGCGCGCGATCTCGGCCAGGTCCACGTCCTCGATGACGAAGCGGGCCTTGCCGGAGTAGGCCAGCATCTGCTTGCAAAGCTCGGCCGCCCGCACCGAGGCCGCGTGGATCTGCTCCAGTTCTTCGCGCGCGGCGGAAGTGGGCGCCAGCTGCGACAGCGCCAGCTCGGCGTTGCCGAGGACGGCCACCAGCAGGTTGTTGAAGTCGTGGGCGATCCCGCCCGCCAGTACGCCCAGGCTCTCCAGCTTCTGGGCCTGGAGCACCTTCGCTTCCAGCGCGCGTCGTTCCCGCTCGGCGTAGACCTGCCGGCTGACGTTGAACGAAAGCGAGTAGAAGCCCAGCACTTCGCCGCTGCTCGAGCGCTTGGGCACGTAGGTCGTGGAGAAGTACCAAGGCGAGCCCTCCGCCATGGGGAACTCGCTCTCGAAGCGGACCTCCTTGCCTTCGAGGGCGCGCTGGATCTGGGGCTGGATGTCGGCGTAGACGTGAGGGGGCAGGATGGTGGACAGGGGCTGCCCCTCGATCTCGTCGCGGGGGCGGTCGTGAAGTCGTTCGAACGCCGAGTTCACGAAGACGTAGCGTTCGTGCGCGTCGATGAAATTGATCAGGGCGGGCAGGGCGTCCATGAACTGACGCAGGTCGCGGTCGTTCTGCTCGAGCTCCGCGCGGGCGCTGTCGAGGTCTCCCAACGTGCGCCGCCGCGTGGCTTCGAACGCGACGCCGAGCGTCACCAGCCCCACCAGATAGAAGACCGTTATGCCGGTCTCGATCTGGGCGGCGGCGGCCGAATCCAGGCGCCAGTCGGCCAGCAGCGCCGTCCAGGAGCCTTCGTAGAGGATCAGCCAGGCCCCGGCACACGCGCTCAGCCACACCAGACCGCCGGGGATGCCCGCGATCAGGAGCGCGACGAGCGGCAGCACGGCCAGGGCCAGCGCCACGATCGTGCTCGGTTCGCCGAGTGCGCTCGACAGGAAGAGCAGATTCACCAGGATGCCGACCAACAGGACGTGGAGCGGCGGGGTCACGGACAACGTGGCCCGCAGGAGCAGCAGCGGGAGGACGCAGAACGCCACCCCCATCCCGATCTCCAGTCCGCCCAGCCACGCCGCTACCGGGAGGATGCTGAGTCCGAGGCCGAGGACGCAGACGCCGATGCTCATGCTGGACCAGAGCAGCGCGCGCGTTCGGTAAGCCAGCTCGGGCCCGCGGGCGAAGAATGAGGGCGGGGCGAGGGAGTCGAGCGCTCCCATGAGCGTGTTCAGGTGGCCGGACAAAGCGCCGTCGTCCGACGGTTCGAAGCGAGGCTGCGGGCTTCGAATCGGAGACCCCCTGCGTCCACGTCCGGACGCGCGACGTGGCAGACTGCAGTCTGGGGCATTCCACCACCTCGATCCACCCCGAAGCGACGCCACGCTCGGCGCCCGCCGCGCGGTTGCGGACCGCCGGCGTGCTTGTGCCACACTGCGCACGTGGGGCTCGGGCTTCCGAGCGAGGAGCGGCGGCCATCGACTCGACGCGCGACATCACCAATCTAGTTCACCTGTACGCCGAGCGCGTCGACGAGGGGGACTTCGCCGGGGTCGCCGAACTCTTCGCGCGCGGTCAGGTGAGCGCGGAGGGAGACCCCCGCGCGCACCGCGGGCGCGAGGCCGTGGAACGGTTCTACGCGGCCACCGCCCGGCTCCACGCAGACGGCACCCCGCGCACCCAGCACGTGGTGAGCAATCTGATCATCACCAGCGACGAAGCGGCGGGAACGGCGGAGTGCCGGTCCCGATTCACCGTCTTTCAGGCCACGGACACGCTGCCCCTGCAGGTGATCGTCGTCGGTCGCTACGAGGACACCTTCGCCCGGGACGCCGACGGCTGGCACTTCACATCGCGGCACATCCGATGCGACTTGTTCGGTGACTTGTCCCAACACCTGCTCATCGACCCGAGCTCCCTGCCCGGCCACTCCTAGGCCGGCGTCTCCGGCCGGGTCGTGCGGCGGGCTATTCTCGCAAGCGTGACATACATCGAACCGAGTCCCGACGTGCTGCAAGGACGCTTGCTCGGGGGGCGCGAGGGCCAGGTCGCGGCCGCCATCTCGCGGGCCCTGGCGCGAGCCGGCGGGCGGGGCTTGCTGGTGGGGGGCTGTGTCCGCGACGCCCTGTTGGGCCGCCCGGTGCGAGACCTCGACCTGGAGGTCTACGGCCTGGCGTTGGAGCGGGTCGAGTCCGTGCTCGGGGACTTCGGATCCGTGGCCCGGGTGGGCCGCTCCTTCGGCGTGCTGCGTCTGGCGGGCCTCGACATCGACGTCTCGTTGCCCCGCCGCGACAGCAAGACGGCGCCGGGCCACCGGGGATTCTCGGTGGAAGTCGATCCGGAACTCCCGTTCGAAGCCGCCTCCCGGCGCCGCGACCTGACGCTCAACAGCATCGGCTTCGATCCCGAGACGAAGGTTCTGCTCGATCCCCACGGCGGTCTGGCCGATCTCACCGCCGGCGTCCTGCGCGCGACGGACCCCCGGCACTTCAGCGAGGACCCGCTGCGGGGTCTGCGGGTGGCGCAGCTGGCGGCGCGGCTCGAGATGCGGCCGGAGGCCGGGCTGGTCGCGCTGTGCGGCGAGCTCGACTTGTCCGAGCTGCCGGGGGAGCGTTGCTGGGGAGAGTTTCGAAAGTGGCTCCTGCAGGGCGTGCGGCCGTCCCTCGGGCTGGCGTTTCTCCACGAGAGCCGGCAACTGCGCTTCTTTCCGGAGCTGGAGGCCCTGCACGGGGTGCCGCAGGACCCGCGCTGGCACCCGGAGGGAGACGTGCTGGTGCACACCGGCATGGCCCTCGATGCGGCCGTGGCGTTGCGGGACGTCGCCGCGGTCGAGTCGCGCGAGGCGCTCGTGTTCGGGGTGCTGTGTCACGACCTGGGCAAACCCGAGACGACCCGGGTCGACGCGGGGCGCGTGCGAGCGCTGGGACACGACCGGGCGGGGGTGGCGCCGACGCAACGCCTGCTCGAGCGACTCCGCGCTTCGACGGCCTTGATCGCCGCGGTCTGCGCGCTGGTGCGGCACCACCTGGCTCCGGCCCAGTGGTTCGCGCAGGGCGCTTCGGACCGGGCCTACCGGCGACTGGCCCGCGAGCTGGAGGCGGCGGGCACGCAGTTGCAGGTGCTGGAAGCCGTCGCGCGCGCCGACGCCTGGGGCCGCACGACCGAGGACGCTCGCGCAGAGCGGTTCCCGGCGGGCGATGCCTTCCTGGCGCGAGCCGAGGCCCTGGCGATCCAGCGCCGGGCTCCGGTCGACGTGGTTCAGGGACGCCACCTGTTGGCCCGCGGCCTGGAGGCGGGCCCCCGGTTCGGTGAGATCCTGCGCGCCTGCCGGGCGGTGCAGGACGAGACCGGCGAGTCCGACGTGGAGAGGATTCTGGCCCAGGTCCTGGAGGCACGAGATGGCGGCTGAAGTGCGTCTGGGGGCGCCCTTCTGGGGCTTCGACGGCTGGGCCGGCCGACTCTACACCCGCGACGCGCGGCCGCGGGACTACCTGCGCCAGTACGCGCGGGTCTTCGGGGCCGTCGAGGGGAACACCAGCTTCTACCACAGCCCGCGGCCCGAGACGGTGGCGCGCTGGAAGGCCGCCACGCCCGAGAGCTTCCGATTCTGCTTCAAGTTTCCCCGGCTCGTGACGCACGAGTTGGCGCTGCGTCACGCCAAGCGCGAGACCGAAGCCTTCCTGGCCGCGGTGGCGCCGCTCGGGCCGCGGCTGGGCCCCTTCCTGCTGCAACTGCCGGCCTCCTTCGGGCCCGACGCGTTGGGCGACCTCGTGGCCTTCCTGTCCGGCCTGCCGGCCGACTTCCGCTACGCCGTCGAGCTGCGGCACCGCGCCTTCTTCCAGACCGGGGGCGAACGGATCCGGGTGGATGCGGCCCTGCGCGAACACGGGGCGGAGCGCGTGATCATGGACACCCGGGCGCTACGGGCGGGGCCGGCGAACCATCCCGACCTGCGCGAGGTGAGACACCGCAAGCCGAACCTCCCGGTGCACGTGAACGCCCTCTCCGAGACTCCCCTGGTGCGTTGGGTCGGCCACCCCGACGATGCGGTCAACGCGTCGCATCTGGAGGCGTGGGCGGAGGTGCTGGTGGGCTGGCTCCGGGCCGGTCGCTCTCCCTACTTCTTCGTCCACACGCCCAGCAACCGGCACACGCCCGAGCTGGCTCGCCGCTTCCACGACTGGCTGGCCGAGCGGGCGAAGCTGCCGCCGTTGCCACCCTTCCCCGGCGAACGGGGGGAGACGGCGGCGGGCCAGCTCCGCCTGGTATGATGACGGCCGTTTTGCTGAGGAGAGCGATGCGCCTTTGGAGTCACGGGGCCGAGCCCCATCGTTTCTGTGCCCTGGCCGCCGCGGCGCTGGTCACGAGCCTGGCGGCTGGCCCCGCGTGGAGCGCGGCCACCTGCGTGTCGGGCGACTGCCAGAACGGCACGGGCACCGCCGAGCTGCCGCTCGGGGTCGTCTACGTCGGCGAGTTCCGAGGCGGCAAATTGGCGGGCGAGGGCAGCCTCACGTTTCCGGACGGCGGCCGCTACACGGGTTCGTTCCGAGACAACCGCCCCCACGGCCAGGGCACCCGGATCTGGGCTGCGGCGGAGAACGGCAGCGCCGACCAGTACGTGGGCGAGTGGGTGGACGGCAAGCGCACCGGGCAGGGGATGTACACCTGGGCGAGCGGCACCCGCTACGTCGGGCAGTGGCTGGCGGACCAGGAGTCGGGCACGGGCACCAAGACCTGGCCGGACGGTCAGCGCTACGAGGGCCAATGGCGCGCCGGCCGCCGGGAGGGCCAAGGGCGCTTCGAGTGGCCGCAGAACGGCTCCTACAGCGGCGACTGGAGGCAGGGGCGCGAGCACGGGAACGGCACCCGCGAGTGGGCCAACGGCGACCGCTACGAGGGCGACTGGGTCCAGGGCGTGCCCGAGGGCCGCGGCCGCTTCCAGTGGAAGAGCGGCAGCACGTACGAGGGAGAGCTCAAGTCGGGCCAGCCCGAAGGGAGCGGGACCCGCACCTGGCCGGACGGCAGCACCTACACCGGAGCGTGGCTCGACGGCAAGCCGTCCGGCGAGGGCAAGATGACCTGGAAGAACGGCGACGCGTACGAGGGGGCGTGGAGCCAGGGCAAGCGCGCGGGGGCCGGAACCATGCGCTGGGCCAACGGCGACCTCTATACGGGCGACTGGGTCGGCGATCGCGAGCACGGCCGGGGCAAGCGGACCTGGGCGGGCGGCGACAGCTACGAGGGCGACTGGCGGGCCGGGAAGCGCGACGGCAAGGGCACCTACCGCTGGAGCAACGGGACCGTCTACGAGGGTGAGTACCGCGCCGACGTGCTGGCGGGCCTCGGCACCATGACGTTTCCCGACGGACGCAAGCAGTCCGGGCGCTGGGACGACTTCCAGTACGTCGGGCCGGCCAACTGACGGGCGCTGGCCCCTAGAGTTCGCTGCGGCCGCCGGTGGTCCAGAGGCTGGCCGTCAGCTTGAGCCCCGGCACGTCCTTGCGCGATTGCAGCTCTTCGTACAGGCGCGTGTAGCCCGTCCGGCGGATCTTCCACTCGCCGTCGACGCACACGTATTCGTCCTCGTAGAAGGCCGCGCCCCGGATGGTGATCTCGAAGCGCTGGTCGATGACGACGTCCTGCAGGGCCCACGTGCCGGTGGCCTCGGTGTCGCTGGTGAACCGGATCTCGGGGTGGTGCACCTGGTGGCTGGAGAGGAAGCTGTCCGAGCCCATGGCGTCGCGCAGGAACTGCACGATGGCGTCGCGCCCCTCGAACGAGTACTTGCCCCCGCTGTAGGCGGCCTCGGCGTCGGGGGTGAAGCACTCGGCGATCTCGTCCCAGCGCTTCGTGTCGAGGCAGCGCATGTACTTGTACTTGAGCTGCTTGATGGCTTCGATGGCCTCGAGATTCACAGCGGGCTCCTCGTCAGGATCGGCGGGTGTGGGCGGCGAGGGTAGCCGATCCCTACACTTCGGAGCGAGAACCGAGCCTCAGATGGGAGCCTCCCTTGCCCGAGACGCATCACACGTTCTGCCGGATCTGCGAATCCCTGTGCGGCCTGGAGGTGACGGTGGAGGACGGCGAGGTCCTCCAGATCCGACCCGACAACGAG
The DNA here is from genome assembly GCA_022361175.1 of Pseudomonadota bacterium. Taxonomy (GTDB): domain Bacteria; phylum Myxococcota_A; class UBA9160; order UBA9160; family UBA4427; genus JAKSBN01. The sequence goes on from JAKSBN010000334.1 coordinate 9,359, forward strand.
CACGTGGCGACGCGCGGGTTCGGGTGCATGAAGGGCCTCAAGCAACACAAGATGTACGCCTCGCCGGATCGCCTGCGCACTCCGCTGAAGCGGGTGGGAGGCCGGTTCGAGCGGGTCTCGTGGGAGCAGGCCCTGACGGAGATCGGCGCGAAGGTGAAGTCGCTCCGCCGCGAGCGCCACCCGGACTCGGTCGCCATGTACGTGGGCACGGCCGCCGGCTTCAGCACCCTGCACCCGGTATTCGCCCAGGGCTTCATGACCGGCGTGGGCTCGCGCAGCATGTACGCATCGGCGACGCAGGACTGCGCCAACAAGTTCGCCGTGGCCAAGCACGTCTACGGCTTCGACTTCACGCAGCCCTTCCCCGACGTCGAGCGAACCGGGTGTCTGATCGTCGTGGGCGCGAACCCCGGCGTCTCCAAGTGGAGCTTCCTGCAGGTCTCCAACCCGCTGCAGCGTCTGAAAGAGATGGAGGCCCGCGGCGCCGCCATCTACTTCGTGGACCCGCGTCGCACCGAGTCGACCAAGGTGGCGGGAACGCACGTCTTCATCCGACCCAACACGGACGTCTTCTTCTACCTGGCCTTCCTGAACGAGCTCTTCGCGACGGGCGGCGTCGACCGCGAGCGGGCCGCCCGGCACATGACCGGATTGGCGGAAGTCGAGGCCCTGGCCGCCCCCTGGACACCGGAGCGGGCGAGCCGTGTGACCCGCATGCCCGCCGCCACGCTGCGGGCGATGGTGAAGGCCTACCGCGAGGCCGATGGCGCCGCCCTGTACTGCTCGACCGGCGTCAACATGGGAACCAACGGCTCGCTGGCGTTCTGGATCCAGGAAGTGATCAACGCCGTCTCGGGCAATCTCGATCGGCGCGGTGGAACGCTGGTCGGGCACGGCATCTTCGACTTCCCGCGTTTCGGCGCCAAGCACGGCGTGCTCTTGTCCCAGGACGAGTCTCGGGTGGGAGGCTTCCGGAAGGTCAACGACGGGTTTCCCGGCGGCGTCTTGGCGGACGAGATCCTGACCCCGGGCGAGCGGCAGGTGCGTGCGTTGTTCGTGACCGGCGGCAATCCCCTCATCACCATGGCCAACTCCGGGCGGCTCATGCAGGCTTTTCGAGAGCTCGAGCTGCTGGTGGTGACGGACATCTACCTGAACGAGACGGCCTCTCTCGCCCACTACGTCCTGCCCGCCACGTCGCCCCTCGAGCGTCCCGACCTCCCGTTCATCTTCCCGCTGTTTCTGGGCCTGCAGTCGAAGCCCTATCTGCAGGCGACCCGGCCGGTCGTCGAGGCCGACGGCGAGCAGCGGGACGAGGCTTCGATCTACCTCGACCTGTGTCGCGCCAGCGGAGTCTCGCTCTTCGGGTCGCGGGTGGCCCAGAAGGGGCTGGAGGCGGCCATGGCGTGGCACAGCCGCCGTCACCCGGGCCGGCCTCGTGCGCTGCCGCAGGAATCGCTGCTGTCGCTGTTACTCCGTGTGACGGGCCAGGGCAGCTTCGCCAAGCTTCTGCGCGAGCCGCACGGCCGGCCGCGGCCCGACCACCCCGGCGAGGACTTCCTGGGCGCGCGCGTCACGACCCCGGACGGGAAGGTGCAGCTGGCTCCCCGTGTGCTGGTGGAGCAGGCCCGGAAGCTGGATGCCGACTTCGAGCGCGAACGCGCGCGGCCGCACCAGCTCGTGCTGATCACGAAGCGCGCACACCATACGCACAACTCGTGGACCCACAACCTGGAGGAGTTCGTGAGCGGCGAGCGCTACACGAACTTCCTGTACATGCATCCCGAGGACGCCGGGCGGGCCGGGCTCACCAACGGGGCGCTGGCCGACGTGGCGTCGGCGACCGCCGCCGTGCGCGTCCCCGTCAAGCTGTTGGACGACCTGATGCCCGGCACCGTGGCGCTGCCCCACGGCTGGGGACACCAGCACGCGCTGGGCCTCTCCGTGGCGAACAAGACGACGGGGGTGAACGCCAACCTGCTGGCCGCCGACGGGCCCGACGCCCTGGAGCGCGTGTCGGGGATGGCGCATCTCACGGGCATTCCCGTCGAGGTGACGCCCGCCACGGGCGAGCTCGACCCCGAGAGCTGGTCCGGGATTCGGGAGGCGGGCTAGAGGTACCGAGATGGCCTCTAGCGTGGCTCCAAGCGGAAGAGCGCCGCCTGGCCTCGCTGCTCGGCATCCGGCTCGAAGTCGTACTTGCGCTTGACCGCGGCCAGGAACGCGTTGCGCTCGCCCGGATCCTCGGTGCGCGTCGCCACCAGCTCGTACACCGCGTTCTCGATGCGCAGCCGCACCCGCGGATCGGCTTCGATGTGGTCGACCCAGCGGCTGGTGGGATCGCCGGCCGCCACGTAGAAGCGCGGGCCCACGGCGGCGCCCCAGATGTTGACGGAGTACGGATCCTCGGGACGCGTCTCGAGCTGCACGGTCTCGGTCGCGTCCGAGAAGGTCCAATCGGCGGGCGGCGGCTGTACGTCCCCCGAGAGAGCCCCGCCCGGGATCATGACGAGCGGACCACAGCCGATCAGGTACACACACGAGAGAGTCGCGGCGAGCCGGATCGCCGCGCGTCGGAGTTCGCGCACGAGGGGTCCTCCACGGATGACGCGAACGATATCAGAGGGCGGTTGCAAACCCCGGAGCGGCGGGGAACATCCAAACAGGCCATGCCGGAAGATTCCTACACCGAGACTCCCCCGGGGCCCGAGCTTGCGGACGCCGCCTCCCCCTGGACCCGCCGCGTCGTGCTGTTGGCCGTGGCGCTGGGCTTCATCGCGCTGGCCTCGTGGCAGGATCTTCAGCGCCAGGCGCTCCTCGACGCGCCTCTGGTCTTCGACCCGGGCAAGCGCGTCGTCCTGCTGTCGACCACCTGGTGCGGCTACTGCGCCATGGCCCGCCGCTACCTGCACAAGAACGGCGTCGCCTTCGTGGAGTACGACGTGGAGAACTCCGCGGAAGGCCAGCGGGCCTACGCGGAGCACGCCGAGTACGGAGTCCCCATCTTTCTGGTGGACGATCGGGTCATCTACGGCTTCGATCTGGCCGCGCTGATCGAGGCGCTGGCACCGGCTTCCGATCCCGGCTGACCGCTACGTGAAGCGCGTCGCCACCAAGCTGCGCCCCTCCATCGAGGCGCGCTCGGCGCGCATGTACGGCCTCAACCACGGCGGCGTCATCAACGTGGGCATCGGCCTCTTCGTCGGCCTGGGGCCGGACAGCACGGTGGGCTACGTGCCGCCGACCAGTATCTGCAGCCCTTCTACGGCAAGGTGCCCTGGGCGGTGCGGTCCATGTTCGCCGGGCACGTGGGCTGGTTCGACGGCGACCCCGCCCACATGCAGCCGCTGTCGCCGCGCCGCCGGAACCGAAGCTCCCGTTCCGCCCCAGCGAGGAGGGCTGAGTGGACCTGACGGTCAAGAACGCCAGTGGACGAGCTTGCCAGCCCTTGGGCCCTCTGCGAAGTTGAAGCGGGCCGTTTTCGCCGGCCCCGGAAGGAACCCCCATCATGCTTTCGAAGTTCGACGACTACGCCATCCATCCGACTCCCGAGCCCATCGCCCACGCCGCGTCCAGCGACCGCAACGTCTACGACCGCTACTGGTTCAACGGCTACGCGTCGGACGGCGAGTTCTACTTCGGCATCGCCCTCGGCCGCTATCCCAACCGGGGCATCATGGACTGCGGCTTCAGCGTCGTGGCCGACGGTGAACAGCACTCGTTCCACGCCTCTCGGCGCGCGCCCGACGAACCGACCGAGACCCAGGTGGGCCCGTTTCGCATCGAGATTCTCGAGCCCATGATGTCGCTGCGCGTCGTGCTCGAGCCCAACGAGACCGGGATCGAGTGCGATCTCGTCTTCGTGCCCCGCACCGCCAGCGTCGAGGAGGGGCGTCAGACGCTCCGCAACGGGCGCCACGTCATGATGGACTCCACGCGCTTCGCGCAGTACGGGCACTGGCGGGGGCGCGTTCGCTACGGGGGGCGAGAGCTCGCCATCGATCCCGAGCGGGTCTACGCCACCAAGGATCGCTCTTGGGGCATCCGCCCCGTTGGCGAGCCCGAGGCGGGGGGGGCGCCGCTCGGAACGGCGCCGCAGTTCTTCTTTCTGTGGGCGCCGCTGCAGTGGGAGGACCACTGCACGCACTTCGGCGTCTTCGAGGACGAGAACGGCCACAAGTGGCACGAGGACGCACAGATCGTCCCGGCCTACGCCTCACCCGACGCGATCCCCGGGGTCGTGGATCCCGACACCCAGAAGTGGGCCCGGGCGGAGCACCGGGTGGTCTACGAGCCGGGCACGCGCCGGGCCGAGTCCGCCGAGATCGCCCTGGTGTCGAAGACCGGCGAGCGCCGCGAGATTTCGTTGGAACCGCTCCTGCGCTTCCAGATGAAGGGCATCGGGTACACCCATCCCGAGTGGGGGCATGGCCGCTGGAAGGGCGAGCTGGCCATCGGCGGCGAGTCGTGGAAGACCGCCGAACTCGACCCGCTGGCGGTCGAGAACCTGCACACCCAGCAGGTGGTGAAGGCGCGCAGCGAGGGCCGCGAAGGCGTCGGCGTGCTCGAGCAGATCTGCATCGGTCGCCACGCGCCGTCGGGCTTCGAAGGGGTGATCGACGGCGCCAAGTAGTTGGACCGCTACTAGGGCGCCAGCAGTCGCTCCAGCACCAGCGCGAGTTCGCCTTGGACCCGGTCATTGGGCTCGCGGCCGACCAGCAGTGGATTGTTGAAGCCCTGCGAGATCACCATCAGAGTGGTGGCCACGGTGTCGATGTTGCCCCGGCGGAGCTGGCCCGCGCGCTGTCCCAGGCGCAGAAAGCGGCGGTAGAGGTCCGCCACGATCGCCTGGTGCTCGCGGTAGCTGGCGCGCAAAGTGCGTTGCTGCGGGAGCTGCGCCAGCGCCAGCCGGAAGACGAGCGCCTCGCGGGTAAAGAACGCACAAGCGTCCGCGACCAGCGCGCGGCAGACCTCGGAGAGGCCCTTCTCCAGCAGCCGCTCGACCGTGAGCGTTTCGCGGACGAGCTCGACCAGCTCGTCCAGTGCGCGCGAGAAGACGGCGTGCAGCGCGTCGTCCTTGGACGGGAAGTAGACGTAGAACGTGGCCGGCGACGTGCCCGCGCGGTCGGCGACCGCCTCGGCGCGGAACGAGCCGGACTCCGCGATCTCGGCGCGGGTTGCGTCCAGCAGGGCTTCGTAGGTGCGGCGGGCCTTGCCGGTTTCGGGTAACGGCTGACTCAAGGGCGAGTTCCTGTGGGCCCCTAGGGGGCTATAATTGACTCCGGGACGAATGGTACTTGAAAAAATCAGAGTTGATCTCTAAAAATGAAGCACTCGCCCCGAATGCATGGAGAGATCCCCATGGCCCCTCTCGATGGCGCTGCCTATCGCGCCCTGCACATCGACCGCGTGGGCGCCGTGCTCCGGGTGGCGATCGATCACCCCGAGAACGACCTGAACGCGGTCGACGCGCTCTTGCACGAGGAGTGGACGCGGCTCTTCCGGGAGCTCAAGCAAGAGGACGCCGCGCGGGCGGTGCTGCTGATCGGGCGGGGCCGCGCCTTCAGTGCCGGGGGCGACTTCAACTGGTTTCCCACGCTGAAGGATTTGGAGGCGCTCGATCATCTGCGGCGCGACGCCAAGCAGCTGATCTGGGACCTGCTGGATGTGGAGCTGCCCATCGTGGCCGCGGTGAACGGGCCGGCCGTCGGGCTCGGAGCGTCCATCGCGCTTCTGTGCGACGTCATCTTCATGGCCGAGAACGCGAGCGTGGCCGACCCCCACGTGCGGGTGGGGATCGTGGCGGGAGACGGGGGCGCGGCCATCTGGCCCCTGGTGCTGGGGCCCGCGCGCGCGAAGGAGTACCTGCTGACCGGCGATCCGGTGCCGGCCGCGGCGGCGCTCGAGCTGGGCCTGGTGAATCGGGTCGTCCCCGCCGCCGAGCTCGAGTCGCAGGCACTGGCGTTCGCCGAGCGGCTGGCGGCCGGCGCGCCCCTGGCACTCCGGTACACCAAGCAGGCCGTCAACAAGCTCCTGAAGGACGCCCTCAACACGGCGTTCGACACCTCGACGGCCCTCGAAATTGTGACACTGCAGAGTGAAGACCACCGCGAGGCTCTGGCGGCGCTTCGGGAGAAGCGCGCGCCCGAGTTCAAGGGCCGTTAGCTGCCACTCCGTGGCTCGAGAGGACGCCATGAGCGAGATCGATGTGTACGCCGCCATGCAGACCCTGCGCGCGGTGCGCCGGCTGCGACCGGACCCGGTGCCCGAGCCCGTGCTGCGCCGCGTATTGGAGGCCGCCACCTGGGCGCCGACGGGAGGCAACGCCCAGCCGTGGCGCGTGATCGTGGTGCGCGACCCCGAACGCAAGCAGGTATTGGGGCAGCTCTACGCCGAGCGCTGGGCCGCCTACGCGACCCACCACCGCGGCCTGCTCGCCAACGCGCCCGACGCCGAGAAGGAGCGCGCCGAGCGCATGATCGCCGCGGGCGACTACCTGGCCGAGAACTTCGGAGCCACGCCCGTGGTGGCCGTCTTCTGCTTCAACCCGGAGCGCATGGCCATCACGGACGCCAAGCTGGACCGCGTCTCGGTGGTGGGCGGCGCTTCCATCTATCCGGCCGTCGAGAACCTGCTCTTGGCCTGCCGGGCCGAGGGACTCGGGTGCGTGCTGACCACGCTCCTCTGCACGTGCGAGGCCGAGGTGCGCGAGCTGCTCGAGATTCCCGAGCCCTGGGCGACGGCCGCCGCCGTGCCCATCGGCTACCCGGTGGGGAAGGGGCACGGTCCACTGTCGCGCCGTCCGGTGGAGAAGCTGGCCTTCAACGACACCTGGGGCGCACCCTACGCCTAGGAGGCCGCGTGCTCTTCGCTGACGAGCCCGAACACGTCGTCCTGCTGCGCGACACGCTGCGCCGGTTCGTCGCCGACGAGATGCCGCCCGAGCGCGTGCGGCAGTGGGACCGCGAACACCGCTTCCCGCCCGAGCTGTTCTCGAAGCTGGCCGGGTTGGGGGTCTGTGGGCTCACCGTCGAGGAGCGCTACGGCGGCCAGGGCATCGATCTGGTGGCGGCCGTCGCGGTGATCGAGGAGCTCTGCCGGGGCGGCGCCTTCGCGGCCGGGCCCTACATCCACTGCGCCTTCTACGCCGGCATGAATCTCCAGGAGAACGGCTCCGAAGAGCAGAAGCAGCGGTTTCTGCCCCGGGTGGCCGAGGGCGAGCTTCTGTTCGCGTACGGGCTCTCCGAGCCCGACGTCGGCGGCGACCTCGCCAGCGTGCGCACCCACGCTCGCCGCGAGGGCGATCGCCTCGTCGTCAATGGCTTCAAGCGCTGGTGCACCGGGGCCGAGTTCGCCGACTACATCTACTGTCTCGTGCGCACGGACGTCGAGGCGGCCAAGCGCCGGAATCTGTCCTTCGTGCTGATCCCGCGCGACGCGGCGGGGGTCACGCGGCACGCCATCGAGCACGCGAATCTCCGCTACACGCTCTCGAGCGACGTGATCCTGGAGAACGTGGAAGTGCCGCTCGAGAATCTCGTCGGCGGCGAAGCCGGCTGGAACCAGGGCTTTCGCATGCTGGCGGGCCGGGCCCTCGACGTGGAGAAGCTCGAGATCACCGCCGTGACCTTCGGCATCGCCCAGGCCGCAGTGGAAGAAGCGTGGGCCTACGCCCAAGAGCGGGTTCAGTTCGGCCGTCCCATCAGCGGCCACCAGGCCGTCCGACACAGTCTGGTGGAAGCGCGCACCCGACTGGAGGCGTGCCGACACATGCTCTACCACGCCGCCTGGCTGGCCAACGAGGGGCGCCCCTGCAGCGTGGAATCCTCCATGGCGAAGCTCTTCGTCGCCGACACGGCCGTCGAGATCGTGCTGGCGTGTCAGCGAGTAATGGGGGCCTACGGCCTGTCGGAAGGTCACGACATGGAGCGCCACGTGCGCGACATCCTGGGCATGCCCATCGTGGGAGGTTCGTCGAACATGCAGAAGAACAACATCGCCAATCTGTTGCGGTTGGCGGGCTAGCGCCGTGGAGTCGGCACCGCTTCGCGCCGCACGTGAGCTCGGTCCCGAACTGCGCCGGCGGGCACCGGAGATCGAGGCCGAGCGCCGGCTGCCGGCCGACCTGGCCAAGCGCTTCGCGGCCGAGGGCTTCTTTCGCACCTGCGTGCCGGCGGTCTACGGCGGGCTCGAATGGCCGCCGGAGGAGACGGCGCGCCTGATCGAGGTGCTGGCCGAGGCCGATGGCTCGTGTGCCTGGTGCGTCTTCATCGGGGCCACGTCGGGCAGTGCGCTGGCGCGGCTGCCGGAGTCGGCGGCGCGGGAGGTCTTCGCCAACCCCGAGACCCTGGTCGCCGGCGTCTTCGCCCCGCGCGGCCGCGCCGACCGCGTAGAGCAGGGCTTTCGGGCGACGGGCCAGTGGGCCTGGGGATCGGGCACCCAGAACGCCGACTGGATCCTCGGGGGCTGCCGCCTGTTCGAGGGCGACGAGCCGCTGCTGCAGGCGGGCGGCGCGCCGCGCACCCACATGCTGCTGGTGCCCGCCTCGGAGGTGGAGTTCCTCGACACCTGGCATTCCTCCGGTCTCTGCGGCACCGGCAGCACGGACTTCGTGATTCGCGACGCCTTCGTGCCCGAAGAGCGGGTCGTCGGGCTCGCGGCTGACGCAGGGGTCGAGGGGCCGCTCTACGCCTTCCCCCAGTTCGGACTGCTGGGCCTCGGCATCGCCGCGGTCTGCCTCGGGCTCGCTCGCGCGGCCATCGACGATTTCGTGGTGCTGGCGACCGAGAAGCAGCCGGCCGGGAGCTCGCGCACGCTGGCGGAGCGGGCGGCCGTCCAGGCCGAGCTCTCACGCGCCGAGGCGGAGCGGCGCTCGGCCCGGGCCTTCCTCTACGAAACGCTCGCGGCGGCGTACGCAGCGGCCTGCGAAGACGGGCGGATCTCCGTCGCCATGCGGCGGGACGTGCGCCTGGCGACCACCCACGCGGTAGGGGCCAGCGCCCGCGCCGTCGACCGCATGTATCACCTGGCGGGCGGTACGTCCGTCTACCGCTCGTCTCCGCTGCAGCGGATTTTCCGGGACGTGCACGTGGCCACCCAGCACATGATGGTGTCGCCGGCGACCCTGGAGCTGACGGGCCGGCTGCTGCTGGGCTTGGAAACCAACACGGCACAGCTCTAGCGGCGGCGGGGAGGTCGACATCGAAGTCGGGTTCACGGTGCAGGAGCTGTCGGACGGCTCCCTCGAGCGAAGGCGGACGCTCCTCACGCGGGCCGCCGACGCCGGAATCGATCACGCGTTCTTCGCGGACCACGTGTGCTTCCACGGCGGCACGGGCATGGACGGCTTGATCCAAGCCGCGTTGGCGGCCGCCCTCGAGCCGCGGCTGCGGGTCGTGGTCGGAGTCTACCTGCTGGCCCTGCGCCATCCCGTGCCCGTGGCACGGCAGATCGCCAGCCTGTGCGAGGCGGCGCCGGGGCGTCTCGTGCTGGGCGTGGGCGTCGGCGGCGAGGACCGGCACGAGATCGAAGTCTGCGGCGTCGACCCCGCCACCCGCGGACGCCGCACCGACGCGTGTCTGAAGGTTCTGCGACCGCTCTTGCGGGGAGACACGGTCGACTGCGACAACGAGTTCTTTCGCTTCGAGGCCGCGCGCATTCGCCCGACGCCCTCGCCGCCGGTCCCGATCTGGATCGGGGGGCGTTCGCCGGCGGCCCTGCGGCGCGCCGCCCGCTTCGGCGACGGCTGGCTGGGGGTCTGGTGCTCCGCGAAGCGCTTTGGCCAGGCGGTCGACGAGATCGCGAGCTTGGCTTCGCAGTCCAGCCGGGACCCCGTCGCGCGGCAGCACGGGCTGCAGCTCTGGGTTGGTCTCGACTCCGACCGCGACCGGGCGCGGGAACGGCTCGCACAGGCCATGGGGCGCCTCTACCGTCTGCCCTTCGAGCCGTTTGAGCGCTACAGCCCGTGCGGAAGCGCCGATCGAATCGCCGACTTCCTGGCCGCCTACGCCGAGGCGGGCTGCCGAGCGTTCAACGTGATGGCGGTCGCCAGCGGGCCGGAGGCGGCCGTCGACGGGGTCGCGGAAATCCGCGAACGACTGCTCGAGCGCGCCGGCTAGGGTGCTGCAGCGCCAACAAAGGAGAGTTCATGCCCGATCCCAACGATTTCCGTCGCGCCGTGGAGGCGCACGACCTGGAGGCGGCGACGCGTACCCTCGCTGAAGATGCCGTGCTCCACAGCCCCGTGTCGTTCAAGCCCTTCGAGGGACGCGCCGCGATTCGCCAGCTGCTCGGCATCTTGCTCGAGGTGTTCGAGGACTTTCGGTACACGGACGAGCTGGTCGCCGAGGACGGCACCCGCGCCCTCGTCTTCCGCACCCGCGTCGGCGAGCGCGAGGTGGAGGGGATCGACCTGCTGCGCTTCGACGAGGCGGGGGCGATCCGCGACTTCACGGTGCTGGTGCGCCCGCGCTCCGCCGTCGAAGCGCTGCTGGCCGCGGTGGGCGCGCGACTCGCCGCCGCCGCCTCCGGCGAGGCCCGCGCCGAAGTCTGACGCCGCTAGGGCGTGGGGTACCGGTACGGTCCCCCGCGCAGCCAGTGCAGACCCAGGGCCTCGCCGACCTCGGCCCGGAGTGTCAGCGCGGGCAACGGCCCTTGGAGGGATCCGATCAGGTCTGGTTCAGGCGCGCGGTCTCGCCCTGGCCGGACGAGAGTCGGAAGGCCAGGTCGTCCATTTCCTTCCAATCGTTGCCCTGCCAGCGTTCGACGGTGCCGATCAGCGTGGCCTCGTTGCAGCCGGGACAGACCCGCTCGTCCGCCTGGATCCGGATCTCCGGATCGGCGGCCCCCTCCTCCTTGGAGGCCTCGTTCAAGAAGGCGATGAGACCCGCGTAGTCCGCCTGCCCGGCCAGCTCGTGGATCTGCTCCAGCGTCGGCACGACGGTATCCGCCATCCTGTGCAGCGTCAGAAGCTGCGTCCGCCGCTTGTAGCGTCCGCAGCGATCGCAGTAGGGCACCGAGCCCGCGGCTCCGATCAGCGTGAAGAGCCCCACCAGGAAGCAGCCGAACAGGTCGATCCCGTAGGTGACCGTGGTTCCCATCCGCCCGTACTCGATCGAGGTGCTCGAGCGGCGGGTGGATTCGTAGGAGGACGACGCCAAGATGGCGTCCGCATAGTCGCGGAAGCTCATCAGGTCGCTCATCGGATAGCTGCCGTCCGGCAGCCCCTCGACGCCCTCGACCTCGAGATCGGTGGACATGTAGACGCCGTACTCGGCGCCGACGTAGGCGACGGCGCAGGTCAGCGCGAGCACGAACGCGGTCAGCCCGCGCACCGGCTGGCCCATCACGCGCATGATCCCGAACTGCAGCCCGCCCAACGCGAACCCCAGGATCGCACCGCTCACCGGAATCACGAACCACAGGTTCCAGTGCAGGTTTTCCTTGACGACCGGGATGAACCCGATTCCCACTCCACACGCGATCGAGACCGCGGCGGTGATGACGAGGGCGACCAGAGCCATGCTTCTCACCTCCCAGTCGCCTCCATCGGTCGACCGCGAGGCGGGCTGAAACCCCCGCGCAAGAGCGAGTTGCACAAGAGCTGCGCATCTCTTGCCGCGTGACGCGCGGCAGGCGGAAACAGTGGTGGCTAGGAGGACGGGGACTTGGAGGCGCGGTCCCAGATGGTCTCGAGCGGCGCGTCGCGGCCCAGCAAGGTCTCGGGACTCTGCTTGTCCACGTGCCCGATCAGGTTGCGATAGACGCCGTAGCCCACCAGCTGCCGCAGCCGCGGTTCGAAGCCCCGCGCGACCGACCGCGGGATGCCCAGCTGCTGGTTCTCCTGCTGGCGCACCCAGCCCGCGCAGTAGTTCATGGCGATTCCGACGCGGCGCTCCTGGGTCTGGTTGGCGCCGCCGCCGTGCCACAGGCTGCCGTGCCACACCAGCACGCTGCCGGCGCGCAGCGTGGCCGGAATCCACGCGACTTCCTCGTCGGGCCGGGGGCTGCGGTCCGCCAGGTGGCTCTTGGGCACGATCCGGGTCGCGCCGTTCTCGGCCGTGAAGTCGGTCAACGCCCACATGGTGTTGCACACGGTGGGGACGTGGGGTTTGGGCAGTGGCAGCAACTGGTCGTCGGCGTGGAGCATCTGCGCGGTCTCGCCGGGCCCGATGCTGATGGACGAGAGCGAGGACACGAGACAGCCCGAGTCCAGCACCCCCTCCACGATGGGCAGCACGCGCTCGTGTACGGGAATGGCCTCGTACAGCTTGCCGTGGGCCAGGAGGTTGTAGATGCGCCAGGTGCGATGGCCTTCGAAGGCGTTCTCGGCCGGCTCGATCGAGAGCTCGCGCTCGAGGCGCGCCAGGTCCTGCAACAGGGTCTCGGCGTGGGACGCGGAGAAGACGTCCTCCAGCACCGTGTAGCCCACGTCCGCGATTCGCTCGACGTGCGCTTGGGTCTCGCTCGGGTCCATGGGCTTCCCTTTCTCCGAACCAGCCTACTCGCCCGCTGGCCCCGGGTCGAGCGGAACGCCCCCCCGGCGGCCTGCAGCACTCCGCTGCGCCCGGGCCGGGGCCCTTTGTGGCAGGATGCGGCGGATGCGACGCGTACACGGCTTCGAGTTCGAGGACCAGGCCTGGTGTCCAGCCGCCCTGCGCGACCCGGCCACGGCCTATCTCCGCTTCGTCGTGGAGAAGAGCGGTCAGGCGCACTACCTGGCCGAGAAGCTCGCGCCCTTCGTCCGCGAGACGGGTGCCACGGAGTGGATCGATCTGGGCTCCGGGGGCGGCGGGCCGGTGGTGGCGGTGGCGCGCGCTCTCTCCGAGCTGGGGCTGCCCGTGCGGGTCCGGCTGACGGATCTCTATCCCCACGCCGACGCCTTCGCGCGTCTGGCGGCCGAGGCGCCGGAAACCGTCCGCTACGAGGCGGAGCCGGTCGACGCGGCCGACGTGCCGGCTTCGCAGCGCGGCCTGCGAACGCTCTTCAACGTGTTCCACCACTTTCGGCCCGAACTGGCGCGCCGGGTACTCCAGAACGCGGTCGACGCCCGCGCACCGGTGGCCGTCTTCGAGCTGGTCGAACGCAGCGTGCCCTCCGTGCTGGGCATGTTCGCCACGCCGCTTCCGGTCGCGCTCTCGATGCCCTTCCTGCGGCCGTTTCGGTGGACGCAGCTCCTGTTCACCTACGTGATCCCGCTGATCCCGCTGCTGGTGATCTGGGACGGAGTGGTGTCGTGTCTGCGGGTCTACTCGCCGGCAGAGCTCGAAGAACTCGTCGCTTCGCTCGACGCTCCGGACTACGAATTCGAGGTGGGACGGCTGCCCCTCGGTCGCTTTCCCGTCCAGGCCACCTACCTGATCGGCCGGCCCGTCGGCGACTAGCGGCTACGGCAGGCTTCGCACGGGCTTGAGCCAGAGCAGCCCCGCCAAGCCGATGCACGCCGCCACCATCCCGTTGTAGAAGAGCGTCGGCTCGATGCCCAACGTCGTCGTCAAGAGTCCGGCCTGGCCGTAGCCGAGCGGCATCGAGGCGAAGAAGACCAGCGAGTACATGCTCATGACGCGCCCCATCATGGCGGGCTGAGTGTGCTCCTGCAGCAGGGTCACCACGTAGTTCATGAAGACCGAGGCGCCGAGGCCCCAGGCCACCAGCAAGCTCGCCGACCACACGAGCTGGTCGCTCGCGCTGTACGCGACCAACACCAGGCCGCCGGTCAGATTGGAGGCGCAGACCGCGAGGCCGCGGCGGGGCAGCGGCCACAGCGTAAGCGCCACGGACCCGAGGAAGACGCCGCCGCCGAAGCAGCCCCACAGAAGCCCCACCCACTTGTCACTGGCCGAGAGCACGTCGGGGACCAGAATCGGCAGCGTGACCGCGAAGGGGCCGATGAAGAAGATGCCCGGCACGGCGCCCAGGATCAGCAGGCTGCGCAGGGTGGGCTCGCCGCGCACGTAGCGCAGCCCCTCCACCAGGTCTTGGCGGATGTTGCGGCCCGTCGGCGATGGCGCGGTGGTGACGATGCCGGCGAAGACCAGACCGCCCGTCGCCAGCAGCAGGGTCTCCACGGCGAACGCGCTGGTGAGCCCGGTCTGGTCCACCAGCAGTCCGCCGACGGTGGGCCCCAAGAACTGAAGCGTCGCCATGAAGCCCATGGTTCCGAAGATCACCCCGTTCTGGAGTTGGGTGCGGGAGACGATCTGGGGCAGCAGGCTCTGGCGGGCGGGGTTCGTGAAGGCGCCGGCCGAACCCACGAGAGCGGAGAGGATGTACACGGGCCAGACCACACGCGCGTCGAAGAACGAGAGCGCGACGTACGCCAGTGCGATGCCCGCTGCGACCGAGTAGGTCGTCGCCAGGATGCGGCGGCGCTCGACCCGGTCCGCCATCACGCCTCCCACCAGGGCCAGCAGCGCGGCGGGCAGGGTCTGGGCGATCAGGGCTCCTGAGATGGCGATGGCGCGCCACTCCAGATCGACACGGTCCCGAATGAAGAGCGGCACGGACACCGATTGAATCCCGACACCCGTGCCCGCCACCAGCGAAGCGATCCACCAACGCGTGAAGAGCGGAGCGGCGAACGGGTTGCGCGAGCCTTCCTGGGGTTCGCTCACGCGCGTCTCCGCCGCCGCTCGGGGCCGGCGCTGTGCCGCTGCGGTGGGCTGTGGGCCGTCCAGTCCAACGAAGCAGCGGACATGCCGTCTCCTGGGTACTCGGGGTGGTGGTCGCGGACTCCGCGTCCGTGCAGGCACTTACTAGCGGCTCAGAATGTTAATCGTCAAGTTAAATATCGAAACGGGCCGTTTGCCGCCTGCAAACGGGGCTCTCGGGGGGTGGGGCGGATCAGGCCGCCGCGCGTCGAGAGCCCACCAGCCTGCGCTCGACGCGCATCGGCACTTCCCGCTCCGGGGCCAGGATGCCGTTGCGCCGCACCGTTCGCAGGGGCGCCGGGACTGCCAGCGAGAGCTCGACCTGAGGAAGGATCGTTCCCAGGGCGACCAGCAGCTCGTTCATGGCGAACGCCGCCCCGAGACAGCGCCGGTGCCCGCCGCCGAAGGCGGCGAACTCGTGGGGTGCGAAACGCCGCTCCAGGAAACGTTCGGGCCGGAAGCGGCGGGCCTCGGGGTAGAGGCTTTCGTTCTCGTGCAGGGCGAGGATGGACCCGGCCAGGGTGACGCCGGCCGGGATCTCGTATCCCAGCAGCGAGAACTGCGTCTTGACCGTGCGGAAGAACTCGGGCAGCACCGGATGCAGGCGCAGGCTCTCCTGGCAGACGGCCTGCAACAGCGGCAGCTCCGCGAGTTCGTCGGCGTTCGGGTCAGGCCCCAGGCCGGCGATCTCATCGCGCACCTGCTCGAGCACTTCGGGGGCTTGCGAGAGTTCGTAGAAGACCCAGGCCAGCGCCGTCGCCGTGGTCTCGTGGCCCGCCACCAGGATCGTCAGCAACTGATCGCGGAGGGACTGATCCGAGAGCGCCGAGCCGTCTTCCAAACGCGCGTCGACCAGGCGCGAGAGCACGTCGTCGCGTCGCTGCCGCGTGTGCCGAGCCACCGCGATGTGCGAGTAGAGGAGATTGTCCAGTTGTCGCTGGCGGCGGCGGAAGCGAGCCCAGGGGCCGATGCCACCGAATTCGTGCTGCAGGAACTTGAGGAAGATGGGCGCCGGATTGATCTCGCTGACCGCCAGGCGTACCGCGTCGCCGAAGGCCACCAACTTCTCGGGCGACTCCACGCCGAAGACCACGCGCAGGATGACCTGCAGCGACACGGCCTGCATGCGCTCGCGCATCCGCAGCGTTCGTCCCGGCTGCCATCCGGCGACTTCGCGGAGCGCCACGTCCTGAATCAGGGAGCGCTGCGAGCGCATGCGGGCGCCGTGGAACACCGGCGACAAGAGCTTGCGCTCGCGCTGGTGGCGTTCGCCCGAGATCAGGAGCAGCGAGCCCTGGCCGACGATGGGCGCGATGGCGTCTACCCCGAACTCCGCCGTGAAGTCGCTCTCGCGGCCCGCCAGGATCTCGCGAATGCCTTCCGGCCCGAGTGCCAATACCAGGGGCCCGTTCATGGTGGGCATCGAGAACGGGTCGCCGTAACGCGCGCCCATTCTCAAGGTGTATTCGCGCGGGTCTCGCAGGTAGTGCAGCGTTTGAATCAGGGCGTGACGGGGACCGGGCGGAAGTGCGTCTCGCAGGATGGCCATCGAACCTCTCCTTCGGGGCCGCGAGTGTGCCAGAGAGGCGTGTCAGAAGATGGCAGCATATGGTTGCAGCGGGCGCGGCGGTCCTAGGCCGAACGTTCGGCGCGCGTGCGGACCCAGCGCACGTAGACGGCCGGGGGCTTGAAGGCGAGCCAGAAGCCGATGGCCGAAAACATGCCGTGGACGGCATAGCTGAGTGTCACCCAGGAGCCGTCCGGGTTGACCACGTCACCCAGGTAGCGGGCCAGCACACCGATGCCGATGCCGACGCCCGCCGTTCCCGTGGCGAGCCCCCACAAGAGCACTCGATTCACCACCAGCGGATCGGCGAGGCCGAGCGCCAGGCGCCGGCGCATGGGGAACCAGTAGAGCAGCGCCTCGGTGGCGCTCCACAACATGACCCCCACGTAGATGAGGCTGTTGAGGAGGGACAGCATCGGACGCTCGTTCAGCGCCTCCACGCTGCCCATGAAGACGGCGTAGCCCAAGAGGGCGGCCAGGGTTCCGGACAGGAGACACGCGACGCCCGCGGCCACGCGGCTCGTGGGGTGATACACGCGCCAGGTGAAGATGCACAGGGCCGTCATGCCGCCGGCAGCGCCGATGGGCGAGAGGAAGTTGCTGACGGGCAGCCAGGTCTCCGGCACCAGCGAGCGCACGATGAAGCCCGCGCCCACGGCGATCGTGCCCACGCCCAGGATCAGGATGGCGATCAGGAGCTCCGGGAGCTTGCGCGTCTCGAGCCACAGTCCGAGCAACCGAGCCGCTGCGAAGAGCGTGAGCCCGGTGAAGGTCAGGACTGCAATCCAGTTGAGCAATTTCGCCCTCCTACCAATGCTTCCGTGTTGGTAGAACTTCCGTGTCGGTAGAACTGTGGCTGTGCTTGAGGAAAGACCTGAGTCTCGGGCACGGAAATACTGATTCCCGAGGGGGTGATCCGATCCCCGCAGGCGGTCGCGAAGCGTGAGCTCGCTCGTCGCCCGGGTTGGGGGAGGCGGCAGCTCCTCGTGGCTCGCTTGGGGGTCTGGTGGGGGTCGGGTCGGCGGTGTGGTGCGGGGCGTTTGTGCTGCGGCGGGCGTTGCCTGCTGCGCTTGACCTCGGGCTGCCGCCTCCCCCAACCCGGGCTCGCCGGGTGAGTGGGCCTTTCTGGGCGATCGGGTGAGGCGCCCGCCAGGTCAGGAGCAGAGGGCGGCCGCCTCCTCGGTCAGGAGGGATCGAAGCCAGCGCAGGCCGGGGTCGGCGTCCTTTTCCTGCGGCCATTGCAGCGCCAGCTGGTGTGGCGTCGAGCCCAGCCTTCCGAGCGTGACCAGGCCCTGGGTTTGCTCGAGGCGCGTCGCCAGGCAGGCGGGGACCGCTCTCACCCACGGCGTGCCGCGCAGCATGTGGGTGTCCCAGCGGTCGTACACGAGGGCCGCCGGCAC
>JAKSBN010000075.1 GCA_022361175.1 Pseudomonadota bacterium
GGCCGGTGCGCAGCCAGAGTTGGAACGCCAGTGTGTAGGGGAGGACGAGGGCGGCGATGACGGGAAGGACGATGACGCGCCCGGGGGTCAAGGCGGTGCTGTGGATGGCGACGCCCCAGGGTTGCATCAGCAGGAAGACGAGGGCCATGCCGATGGCGGCGGCGGGGAGGGCGCGGGCGACGTCGCGGGCGAGGGATTGTAGGGCCAGGCGGCCGGAGACGATGCCCAGCAGCAGGAGTGCGGTGCCGGCGTAGAAGTAGTGGGGAACGAGGATCGAGGCGATGTCCAGGCCCAGGAAGGTGCCGGCGCCGCCGAGGCTCAGGACGGGCCACGTGGCCAGTTGCGCCAGGGCCAGCCAGATGAGGCGGATCGGGACGGAGGCGAGAGGGGCTTCGCGGTGTCGGGGGGCGAGGCGGGCGACGGTGCCGCCGACGGCCGGGAGGAGCAGGACGAAGGCGAGGGTTGCGAGCGCGAGGGGGAGGATGCGCGGGTCGGCCAGGGCGGGCTGGGTCTCGCGCGGGGTTTCGAAGACCTGGTCGAGCCATGCGACGGTGCGCTTGGCGGCGGCTTCGGAGGCGACGATGGTGACGTGGTTCGTCCCCTCGATCACGTCCTGACGGGCGGCGGTGCCGTTGGCGAAGGCGCCGTAGGTGCGGCCGGGTTCGGGGGCTTCCACCTCTGCGAGACGGCCCAGCAAGGTTGCCTGGCGGTCGTGGATGCGGGGCGGGTCGCCGGCGGCCACCAGGAAGAGGGCGTTGGCGGGGCGGTAGGGGCCGTGGAGGGTCCAGCCGCCGGAGACGAGGACGGCGGCGTCGACGCCCGTGTCGCGGGTGGCGAAGTCGAGGGCGGCGCCGGCGCCCATGGAGTGGCCGAGCAGTGCTACGCGGCCGCCGTCCACGTGCGGAAGCTCGCGGGCGAAGTCGACGGCGGTGGCGAGGTCGCCGGCCAGGAAATCCGCGGCGCCGCGCTCGAAGGGGTTGCGGTTGGCGCCGTGGCCGCGGACGTCGATGGCGAGGGCGGCGTAGCCGGCGCGGGCCAGGGCGCGGGCGAGGCCGCTCATGCCGGCGCGGTCGCCCGCGTAGCCGTGCACCACGATCACGACGGGCGGGCGTTCGTCCGCGGGAGGCGGATCGACGAAGGCCTGGCGCCAAGGGCGCTCGTCCGTCAGGTAGAGCGTGGCGGGAAGGCCCCCCGGCAGCACGAGATCCGAATGGGTGGGACCCCCGTTGTCTTCGATCGCCAGCCACACGGCGCTGACTGCGAAGAGCGGGAGCGCCAACAGGGCCGCCAGCCAGCGGGGCGCGGGAAGTCGAGGCATGGGCCTATGGAACTGGCCCCGGCGACGCGCGTCAATGCGAAACGGCGGATGCTATCGTGCGCGCATGACGAGTCCGGAGGGGGCGGCCGCGACGGGCGTGCTGGTCACGGGGGCCAACGGCCACCTGGGGCGGCGCCTCGCCGAGTGGGCCGCCGACACACCCCACACCCGCGTGCGGGCCGTCGTTCGCTCCGAGCGCGCCGCGGGCGTGCTGGCTAGCCTGCCGGCGCCGCCCGAGACGCACATCGTCGACTACGCCGACGCGGATGCGCTGGCGGATGCCGCGACCGGTTGTGACGCGGCCGTGCACCTGGTGGGGATCATCAAGGAGACGCCGCAGACCCGCTTCGAAGACGCTCACGAGGGAACGTGTACGGCACTGGCGGCGGCAGCGAAGCGCGCGGGGCTCTCGCGCATCGTCTACCTGAGCCTGGTGGGGGCGGACGCCGGTTCGTCCAACCCGTGTCTGGCGTCGCGGGGGCGGGCGGAGGAGATTCTGCTGGCGGCGCCGACGCCGTCGCTGATCCTGCGCGTGCCCATGGTGCTGGGCGAGGGCGACTTCGCGTCGCGTTCGCTCCTGGGCCAGGCCCGCGCCGGTTGGCTGCCGCTGGTGGGCGGCGGCAGAACGCTGCAGCAGCCCATCGACGCGCGCGACGTGGTGGCGGCGATTGCGGCGGCGCTGCATCTGGATCCCGCTCCCCATCGTATTCTCGACCTGGGCGGGCCCGAGACGCTGTCGCACCGGGCGCTGGTCGGGCGCGCGGCGGCGCTTCACGGGCGGGCGCCGCGGGTGGTGCCGACCCCGCTCGGGCTGGTGCGGGCGATAGCCGCGGTGTTGGAGCGCGTGTCGGCGAACCCGCCGCTCTCGCGCGCCTTCCTGGACGTCCTGCAGCACGACGACCGCGTGGATTCGCGGGAGGCGTGCAAGGAGCTGGGGCTGACGCTGACCCCGCTCGACGACACACTCCGGCGTTGCGTCGGACCGGAGGCTCCCAAGCCATGACCGAATCCACCGAAGCCGGCGCCGAACCGCAGCGACGGGCCGCGCCCGCCTGGCAGAAGGCGCTCTTGTGGGGCGTCACCGTCGCGTGCTTCGCCGTCCTCTACCGGAACTTGAGCGGGGCGGCGGCGCGCGAAGAGCTCGACCTCTTCTCCTACCTGGGCGGGATCTTCTCGCGGGTCTCCTGGTGGCAGTGGCTGGCCTACATGGTCCCCTACTCGTTCATCTACTTCCTGATCGACGCGGCCGTGGTGTGGCGCATCATCAACTGGTTCAACACCCGCGTTCACTACCTGGACATCCTGCCCATCGCGGGCAGCAGCTACGTGCTGTCTCTGGTGAACGAGCAGGCGCGCAAGGGCGCGATGGCGCTCTACCTCTACCGGCGCGACGGCACGCCGGGCTGGGAAGTCGGCTCGAGCATGGTGTTCATGATGTTCTGCGAGATGCTGACGCTGCTGACGTGGGCGACGATCGGCGTCTTCCTCTCGTACGAGCGCTTGTCGGCGCCCGACTCGGGGTTGCAGGCCTTCCTGGCGATCCCCTGGATCGCGCTGGCGGTGGGCCTCTTCTTCATCGGCTGGGTGCTCTTCTTCACCGGCCGCATCGCGCCGGGCGCCGCCGTCCGCCAGCAGCCGCTCTTCAAGGCGTTTCGCGAGGCGGGCTTCGCCCGCTACCTGGGCATCGTGGCGCTGCGGTCGCCGGCGATCCTGGCCGCCGTCGCGGTCTACACCTTCTGCATCCGTCTCTTCGGCATCGAGGCCGGCGTGGTGGACATGCTGGGCTTCGCGCCGGTGGTCTTCTTCGCGGCGGCGATTCCCACGCCCATGCGCGCGACGGCGATCCTGGCCTGGCCGCTCCTCTACCCGAGCCACCCCGGCGAGGCGGCGATCTTCGGCGTGGTGCAGCACAACTTCTTCATTCTCTTCAACGCCGTCATCGGTCTCTTCTTCTATCGCCGGGCGTCTCGGGAGCTCTTCGGCGAGACGCCGCCGTCTGCCGCATGAGCGCCAGGCCGCGGTCGGCCATGGAGACCAGCGTGGTGGCCACCAGGGCCCAGCCCAGGGCCTGCACGTAGGCGGCGGAAGGCCACGCGAGGCCCAGTGCGTCGCGCACCAGGGGCGTTCCCAACAGCACGAAGTAGGCGATCCCGTTCCAGCGGCCCAGCGCGCTGGCCCGCAGCGGGGCGCCGGATAGGGCGCGCGAATCCAGCGTGTACTGGGCGAAGGCGGCGGCCACCAGCCAGGGCAGCAGGGCGGGCACCTCGCCCACCTCAGCCAGGGCCGCAAGGCCCAGCGCCGCGAAGATCGCATCCGTCAGGTGGTCGAAGAGACCGCCGCGGGCCGAATCCTCGCCGCGCCGCCGCGCCACCGGACCGTCGGCAAAATCCGTTGCCACGGCGAAGGCGAACAACAAGAGAGCGGCGTCGAAGCGCCCCTCGGCGATCGCGCAGGCGCAGAGCGGTGCGGCCAGCAGCCGCCCCAGCGTGAGACCGTTGGCCAGGGTCAGCCAGGATCCCGCCGAGGAGGTGGAGACGTCCGGTGCGCGCATGTCCCAAGCGTA
>JAKSBN010000380.1 GCA_022361175.1 Pseudomonadota bacterium
CGCGGGGCCGGGGGTGCGCACGGGTGTGCACGACCTGGCCGCCGCGGCCGTCGACATCGCGCCCACGGCCCTGGCCGCCCTGGGCTTCCCGCGCATCGACGGCGCCGACGCCACGGGCCGCACCGCCAGCGAGCGGGGCGTCGAGCCCGACGTCTGGCTCCGGCGCCAGGACGGCCGAGCACTCGAGGAGATCCTGAGCGATGGCGCCGAAAGACCCCGCCGGCTCTACGTTTTCCTGCTGGACGGCCAGCACCCCACCGAGCTGGAAGACCGGCTGGCCCACGACCCGGAAGCGCTCCCCAACCTGCGGCGCTTGCGAGAACGGGCGGCGGTGCTGGCCTCGGGCTCGATCGTCACGTTCCCGTCCATCACCTGGCCCAGCCATACCAGCATTGGCACCGGCACCTGGTGCGGGCACCACGACGTGGTGAACCCATCCTATTACCTGCGCGAAAAGCGCGAGGCTGTGTCGCCGCAGGGCCAGCAGGTGCGCACCGAGGGCTTCGCCAACCCGGAAGTCGAGTCGCTGTACGAGGCCTTCCGCCGCGTGCGCGGGCCGGCGTGCCGCACCGCCGCCATCTACGCGCCCTTCGGCCGCGGCGCCGACCACGCGCCGTTGGAGGGCCGCAACCTGGCCGAGAAGCCGCGGCTGCGCGAGCTGAACGAAGTGCTGCGCCCCGACTGCGACCCGCGCTGGGAGACCGCGCGCTCGGACGTCGCCAACGAATCCATCATCGACTTGCGCGGCACAGCCCAGGTGGTCGCGCTCTTCGAACGCGACGACGTGCCGCCGCCCGACTTCGTCTACCACGAGCTGGTGCTGACCGACGGCGCCGGCCACGCCTACGGGCCCCACGGCGAAGGCACCCGCGCCGCGCTGGACGAAAGCGACCGCCGCATCGGCCGCGTGCTCGACCTGCTGGACGCGAAGGGCCTGCTGGACGACACCCTCTTCGTGGTGAGCGCCGACCACGGCATGGCGCCGCAGGACTTCGAGCGCGCCTTCAACCCGGCGCACCACGTGCGGCACCTGGGCATGCAGGGCCACGTGGCCGAGCCCATGATCTGGCTGCGCGATTTGTGGTTGGAAGTGTCGCGCGCGCCCGACGGCCGCACCGGCCGCGTCATCGTGCGCGACGGCGACGCGCTGCCGGACGGCGAGCGCCCGCCCGTGGCCGACGCGCGCGTGTCGCTGTGGGAAGGCGAGGTGGGCGAGGGCACACCGCTGGGCCAGGGCGGGACGGACGCCGGCGGCGTCTACGGCTTCGCCACCCCCAGCGACATCGCGTCCGACGCGCTGGTGCTGCAGGTCGAGGTGCGCGGCTTCAACCCGCGCACCGTGCGCCTGGACGGCACGCCGGTGGCCTTCGACCTGCGCCAGGCGCTCTACGCCGGCTCGTGAGCGCAGCCGCCACCACCTGGGAATTCTGGATCGACCGCGGCGGCACCTTCACCGACTGCATCGGCGTGGCGCCGGACGGCCGGCTGCACATCGCCAAGGTGCTGTCTTCGGACACGGCGCCGGTGGAGGGCATTCGCGCGCTGCTCGAGCGCGAAGCCGACCTCGCCCCCGGCGCGCCGCTGCCCGCCTGCCGCGTGAAGCTGGGCACCACGGTGGCCACCAACGCGCTGCTGGAGCGCCGCGGCGCCCCCACCGCGCTGGTCACCAACCGCGGCCTGGCGGGCGTCTTCACCATCGGCACCCAGGAGCGGCCCGAGCTCTTCAACCTGAACATCCAGAAGCCGCCGCCGCTACACGCGCAAGCGGTGGAGATCGCGGGCCGCACCGGCGCCGATGGAACGACCACCGAGCTGCTGGACGAAGCCGCCACCCGCCAGGCCCTGCGCGACGCGCGCGATGCCGGCTGCGCCTCCGTCGCCATCGCGCTGATCCACGCCTACCTCGATCCCACCTTGGAAGAGCAAGTGGCCACCTGGGCCCGCGACGCGGGCTTCGACCACATCGTCGCCTCCCACGAGATCGCCCGCGAGATCGGCCTGCTGGCTCGCGGCGAGACGGCCGCCGCCGACGCCTACCTGACGCCGCTTCTCCGCGGCCACATCCAGCACCTGGAAGACGCGCTGCCCGGCTCGCACCTGCGCTTCATGCAGTCGTCCGGCGCGCTGACCGACGCCGCCCACTTCCGCGGACCGCGCGCGCTGCTCTCGGGCCCGGCCGGCGGCGTGGTGGCCACCTTGCGCGTGGCCGCCGAAGCCGGCTTCGCCCACGCCATCGGCTTCGACATGGGCGGCACCTCGACCGACGTGTCGCTGGTGCACGAAGACGAGGTCGACCGCTCGTTCGAGACCCGCGTGGGCGGCGTGCGCGTGAAGGCGCCCATGCTCTCCATCCACACCGTGGCGGCCGGCGGCGGCTCGCTCTGCCGCTTCGACGGCTTCCGCCTGCTGGTGGGCCCCGAGAGCGCCGGCGCCAAGCCCGGCCCGCTCTGCTACGGCCGCACCGACGAAGCCGGCCGGCGCCTGGCCCGCGAGCCGGCGCTGACCGACGTCAACGCCTTCCTGGGTCGCATCCAGCCCGACCATTTTCCGTTTCCGCTCGACTTTGAACCGGTGGCCGCAGCCCTCGAAGAACTGCGCGAACGCCTGGCCAAGGCCGGCTTCGCTCGCGACCCCGACGCCCTGGCCGCCGGCTTCGTCGAGGTGGCCAACGCCAGCATGGCCGAGGCCATCGCCCAGGTGTCCGTCTCGCGCGGCGTCGACCCGCGCGACCACGTGCTGGTGGGCTTCGGCGGCGCCGCCGGCCAGCACGTGTGCGCCGTGGCCCGGCGCCTGGGCATCCGCACCGTGCTGCTGCACCCGCTGGCGGGCCTGCTCTCGGCCTACGGCATCGGCGTGGCCGAGCTGGGCTTCGACGGCGAGCGCGACGCCGGCCGCGTGCCGCTGCCCGAGCAGGGCTTGCCCGACGCGGTGACGTCCGCGCTCGCCGAACTCGCCGCCGAAGGGCAGGGCGCCCTCGCAGCCGAAGGCGCCTCGCCCGACGCCATCACCTGCGAACCCTGGCTCGACCTGCGCTACGCCGGCACCGAAAGCGCCCTGGCCGTGCGCGCGCCCGAAGACGGAGATTGGCAGGCCGCCTTCGCCCGCGAACACCAGCGCCGCTTTGGCTACACGCGCGCCGGCCGCCCCGTCGAGATCGCCACCGCCCGCGTGCGCGCCCGCGCCGGCGACGCCACGCCGTCCGCGGCCGAATCCCCCGCCGCCCCCAGCGCCGATCCCACCCCGCTGCGCCACGAGCACGTCTGGTTCCCCGACGCGGGCCGCGTCGACGCGCCCGTGTACGAACGCCACGCCCTCCAGCCGGGCCACACCCTGGCCGGCCCGGCCTTGATCCTGGAAGAGGCCGGCACCGTCGTGCTCGACGCGGGCTTCCGCCTGCACGTGGAAGCCGGCGGCCGCCTGCGCCTGCAAGACGAAGGGGCCGCCGCCCACGCCCGCCCGCGCGCCGCCGCCGACGATCCGGTGCGGCTCGAGGTGGTGGGCAACCGCTGCATGTCCATCGCCGAGCAGATGGGCGCCGTGCTGCGCAACA
>JAKSBN010000015.1 GCA_022361175.1 Pseudomonadota bacterium
CCGCGCATCAACCTCGACCTGGCCACCTCGTGCGAGCTCGGGTTCATGTGCTTTCTGCCACTCCCGTCGCTGCCCATGCACCCCTAGAGGCCATCTCAGTACCTCTCGGTCGCCAGAGTCGCATCTTCGAGCCGATCTCTGCGTTGCGAAATCTCGCCGTAGCGACCGCTGTGCCTGCGCCGATCTCGGCCCGAATCCACGCCTCTGGCTCGGTCGAGGTACTGAGATGGCCTCTAGGCGAGAAACGCGGCGCCGTCGAGGCCAGGCGCTAGAGTCCCCGCCGTGAGAATTCTCGTCGATGGGCAGCCCTTGTTGTGGCCGGGGGTCGGCATCCGACGCTATGCCACGTCGTTGATGCACTCCCTCTGCGAGATGGATCTGGGGGAGCGCCTGCTGATTGCGGACGCGGCGTCGAAGCTGCTGCGGCCGTCCGTCCGCCGGTCTGCCACCCTCACCGCCTTCGATACGCGGCTGGTGCGCCGGACGGCGGGCTGGCTGCGCCGCAAGCCCGATCGCAAGCTGGCGCGGCGGATCTGGAAGCGGCGCCGCGAGCGGCTGTTTCGCGCGTCGATCGACCAGGCCCGGCGCTCCCGGGTGGACGTCTTCTGGGGCTTGGCGCCCGTGCCTCGAGACGCTCTCTGGCAGGGCTTTCCCACCGTCGCGACCGTGTACGACCTGCACTACCGACGTGATCTGCCGGGGCTGGTCGCTCACGCGCTCGCCCGTCAGACCGAGCACCATCCCCAGTACCTGGCCAGCGCACGACACATCGTCGTCATCTCGGAGTGGACGCGGCGCGACGTGATCCAGGAGCTCGGGGTCGACCCTCAGAAGATCTCGGTCGTGCCGCCGGCGGTCGGCAGCCACTTTCGGGCGCTCGAGCTCGGAGGACGGGAGGAAGCGCTGAGGCGCCGGCTGCGGCTCCCGCGGCGGTTTCTGCTTCACGTGGGCAGCCTGCAGCCGCGCAAGAACCTGGCGCGGCTGATTCGCGTGCACAGGCGGCTGCTGCGAGAGGGCTGCGATCTCGATCTCGTCCTCTGTGGTCAGGACTCGTGGCTCGCGAACGAGATCTTCGAAGAAGCGGAAGCCCCGGGATCTCGCGGCCGGGTCCACGTCCGCACCGAGTTCGAGGATGAGGATCTCGTCCTGGTCTACAACCTGGCCGAGCTCTTCGTCATGCCGAGCCTGCTCGAGGGCTTCGGCATCCCCGCCCTCGAAGCCATGGCGTGTGGAACCCCCGTCGTGGCCAGCACCGCCGGAGCGCTGCCGGAGGTCGTGAACGGAGCGGGCGTGCTGGTCGATCCGGAGGACGAGGCGGCGCTGGCCCAGGCGATCGCGATGCTGCTGGCTTCGCCCGAGCGACGAAGCGAGCTGCGAACGCGGGGGCTCGAGCGGGCGACCCACTACTCCTGGCGAGACTCCGCCCGCAAGCTGGCTCGGGTGTTCGACTCGTGTGCGGCCTGAGCCGGGACGCCTTCGCTAGCCCTTCTCGGCCGGATTGCTGAAGACGAGGGCCCCGTCTTCCAGCGGCGCGTGGCGCACCATCTTCTTGTCGGCCGTGAAGTTCTGGGTGTTGAGCCACGGTGCGTGATCGCCCTGGGTGGGGAAGAGGTGCATCACCCGCTGCATGTAACCGGAGGAGAAATCGTCGATCCACGGCCGCCGCGGCATGTCTCGCTCGTCGTCCCGCAGCCGGGGCGTGCACTGCCGCATGTCGAGCTCGTCCATGTGGTTGAGCAGGCGGCAGGCGTACTCGGCCGTCAAGTCGGCGCGCAGCGTCCAAGAGGCGTTGATGTAGCCGAAAGTCTGAACCAGGTTCGGGATGTCCGAGTACATCATGCCCTTGTAGGTCGTGGTGTCCGGGAAGTGGACGGGCTTCTCGTCCACGCTGAACTGCACGCCACCCAGGAGTTTCAAGTTGAGCCCGGTCGCGACGATGATGATGTCCGCATCGATCTCCTCGCCGGACTTCACCCGGATGCCCTTCTTGGTGATGCGTTCGATGTGGTCCGTCACGACCGACGCCTTGCCGGCGTTGATCGCCTCGAAGAGGTCCGCGTTGGGAATCAGGCACAGTCGCTGATCCCACGGGTTGTAGCGGGGGGTGAAGTGCTTCTGGACGTCGTAGTCCGGGCCCAGGTGTTTGCGTACCTGCCGCAGGAGCAGGTTCTTCACGCGTTCCGGGTCGGTTCGGGTGTGCTCGTAGACGCGGCGCTGGAACTCCACGTTCTTGAAGCGGGTAATCTTGTAGGCGAGCGAGTCGGGCAGGATCTTCCGCAGGAAGTTGGCGATGAAGTCCTTGTCCGGGCGCGAAACCACGTAGGTGGGCGAGCGCTGGAGCATCGTGATGTGCTCGACCTCGTTCGCCATGGCCGGGACGATGGTCATGGCGGTGGCACCGCTGCCGATCACGACCACGCGCTTGCCCTTGTAGTCCAGGTCTTCCGGCCACAGCTGGGGGTGGAAGATCGGGCCCTCGAAGTCCTCCTCGCCCTCGAACTCGGGGCGGTAGGGGTCCTCGTAGCTGTAGTAGCCGCTGCACATCAGGAGCAGGTTGCAGGTGAGAGGCTCGGTCTCGCCCTCGACGTCGGTGCGCGCAACCTGCAGCGTCCAGCGGGCGTCCTCGGTCGACCAG
>JAKSBN010000205.1 GCA_022361175.1 Pseudomonadota bacterium
TCTATCAGCTTCCAGGACATCGAGAAGAGCTTCGACCCGGCCATCGGCGTGCTGGTGGACGACGTCTACATCGGGACCAACACCACCCAGCTCCAGAACAACTTCGACTTGGAGTCCATCGAGATCCTGCGCGGACCCCAGGGTACGCTTTTCGGCAAGAACACCATGGGCGGCGCCATCCGGCTGAACCGCACCAAGCCCACGGGCGAATACGGCCTGAAGGGTCAGGTCACCGTCGGCCGCTATGCGCGCCACGACTGGCGTGTGGTGGGGAATGCGCCGATCGTCGAGGACAAGGTGGCCATGAAGGCCTGGTTCTTTTCCCAGAACGACGACGGCTTCTACTGGAACCCCACGAAGGGCAAGCGCGTCGGCGATGAGGACTACATCACAGGTGGCGCCTCGTTCCTGATCAATCCCATCGACGATCTGGAGCTGCTCCTCACCTACGAGCACATCCGCGACCGCAGTGATAGCGGGCCGCTCCTCAACCTGAGCCAGCCGCTGGGGAGTCCGGACGTACTGGGAGGCGATCTCCTGTGCACGGTCTTTCTCCAGTGCGACGTGGGCAGCGAAGAACGGACGAGCACCCAGAACTTCAGCCGTGACTCCGAGCTGAACTTGAACGGGGTCTCTCTTCGCGCGGACTACGATGTCGATTTCGGGACCTTCACGTCCATCACGGCATGGCGCCATCACAACGAGCTGGTGAACCAGGACTTCGACGCCACCGCTCTCGACTTCTTCTCCACCATCCGGGACCAGGAATACACCCAGATCAGCGAGGAAGCCCGCTTCGCCGGAGCTTTCGATGACCTCCTCGGCATCGACATGCTGGATATGGAGATCGTCGCCGGGATTTACTTCTGGTACGCCAACTACGAGCTGGACCAGCAAACGCTGTTCTTGGCGCCGATTCTGGGCTCTCCGCCCGGTAGCTTCACGTTGCAGGCCACCGAGCAGGACACCTTCAGCGTTGCGCCCTTCTTCCAGGCGGACCTGAACCTTACGGACTGGCTTCGGTTCACCGCGGGTCTCCGCTACACGTACGAGAGGAAGAGTATCGACTTCCAGTTGGCAACCTTCGTGGGTGGCACCGGACTCGTCCCGGGAGAGAGCTTTGACGAGGAGGAGGATTGGGACGAGGTCACCCCGCGCATTGGCTTCGACATCAAGCCCACGGACAACATCCTCACGTACTTCAGCTGGGCGCGGGGCTTCAAGAGCGGCGGGTTCAACGGCCGGGCCGCAGCCGCGACCTCCGTGGGCCCCTACGATCCAGAGATCGTCGATGCGTTCGAGCTGGGTATGAAGAGCGATTGGTGGGATCGGAGAGTTCGCTTCAATCTGACGCTCTTCTGGAACGAGTACGACGACAAGCAGGAAGAGATCGTCCGCCCCGCCATGAACGCGTTCGGCCAGGAGACGATCGTCGCCAACGCCAGTGAGGCCCGAACTCGAGGCGTCGAGCTGGAGCTCACCGTGATTCCCATCGAAGGACTCACGGTGCGGCAGAGCTTAGGCATTCTGGATGCCGACTTCGTAGACGGTTCGGCCGACCTCACGGGTGACTTGGTTCCGGACGACTTCGAAGACTTCAAGCTCCGGCGTGCACCGAAGTATCAATACGCCATCTACGGCGAGTACGTGCGCGACGTGGGTCCGGGCACGGCGATCTTGAACCTCAACTGGCGCTGGATCGACGACTACGAGACCACGGCCCAGAACTTCCGCTTCGGCCAGGTGGACGACGTGGGCCTCTTGGACGGTGGGATCGCCTACGAGTACACCGACGCAATGTCTCGCGAGTGGCGGGCTGCGGTCTTCGGCCGCAACTTGACCGACGAGGCCTACATCGCATCGGCCCTCGGCGTCGCCGGCCTCTTCTCGTTCGGCGCCGTCAACCCCCCGCGCACCTGGGGCATCGCGCTCGGCGTGAAGTTCTGACCTCTCCGAGGGACGGCACCGGCCCGAGGACCGACGGGCGCTCAACTCCCGAGTTGGGCGCCCGTCTCACTTCAAGATAGAGCTGCCGACCCCGGTCAGCCCTGCTCCTTGGCCTCTTTCCGGATCACCGCCGCACCGGCCGGGTCCACCAGCATGCCGTGCACTTGCTGGTTGTGGGAGTGGCCGAGTTGTTGGAGGGACATGGCGGCCTGGAGGGCGTTCCAGAGGCCCTGGGCGTCCTGGGTCTGGTTGACGGACTGCTTGGCCAGCTTCAGGCCCATGCTGGGGCGGCGGGCGATGCGCGCGGCCAGTGCCAGGGTGAAGTCGGCGAGCTCGGCGCGCGGGACGACGTGGTTCACCATGCCCAGGGCCTTGGCCTCGGCGGCGCTGATGGCGTCGCCGGTGAAGAGCATCTCCTTGGCCTTGCGGACGCCCACCTCCCAGGGGTGGGCGAAGTATTCGACGCCGTTCACGCCGAAGGCCACCACGGGGTCGGAGAAGCTGGCGTCGTCGCTGGCCACGATCAGGTCGCACACCCAGGCCAGCATCAGGCCGCCGGCGATGGTCTTGCCCTGCACTTCGGCGATGGTGGGCTTCGGCAGGTTGCGCCAGCGCCAGCAGAGGCCCAGGTAGATCTCCTGTTCGACGGCGAAGTGGCCCTCGGCGCCGGGCTGCTCGAAGCCGCCCCAGGTGCCGACGGGCTCGAACGCCTCCATGGGCTCGCGGTCGCGCAGGTCGTGGCCGGAGGAGAAGTGCGGGCCGTCGGCCGCCAGGATGATGGCCTTCACGGCGTCGTCGTGGGCGGCCGCGTCGAAGGCGTCGTTCAGCGCGTAGGTCATGCGCTTGTCCTGGGCGTTCCGCGCCTCGGGGCGGGCCAGCACGATGCGGGCGACGCCCTCGGCGGGGTGCTCCACGCGCACGCGTTCTTCGGCGGGTGCCGCGGGTTGTTGCGAGCTCATCGGGGGTCCTCCGGGTGGGGTGGGTGCCGGGTCAGTTCGGATCGTCCTGGAAGCCGTACTCTTTGGCCAGCTCGGCCACCACGTGGACGCGGCCGGTCTTCTCCAGGATCTTGGGGTCGGCCGCCAGCGCTGCCACGGCGCGGCCCGTGAAGATGGGGTTCTCGGCGCCCGAGAGATCCATGGCGTTGGGGTTCTTGGCCGCCTCCTCCAGCACGAACTCGGTCTTGACGGCGCCCGGCCACAGCGAGACGGCGGCGACGCCCAGGGGCGCCAGCTCGTGGGCCATGTCGGCGGCCAGGCGGTCGACGCCGGCCTTGCCCACGCCGTAGGCGGTGCTGAAGAAGTAGCCGCCCCCGCCGGCCGAGGAGATGTTGACGATCAGCCCCCGGCCCTGCTCCACCAGCAGGGGCGCTCCGTACACCGACGCCACGTAGTGGGCGCGCAAGCCGATGCCCACCATGTCGTCCCAGATCGAGACCGGATGCTCGTAGAAGCGCCCGCCCCAGACCGGCGGGTCGGGCACCTTGAAGACGTTGTTGACCAACACGTCCAGGCGCCCGCTCTCCTCGCGTACGCGCTGGAAGAGGGCGTG
This sequence comes from Pseudomonadota bacterium, assembly GCA_022361175.1. Lineage (GTDB taxonomy): Bacteria > Myxococcota_A > UBA9160 > UBA9160 > UBA4427 > JAKSBN01. The sequence continues at coordinate 3,499 of JAKSBN010000205.1, forward strand.
GATCTCGTCGTCGCGGCCGTGGTCGACGCGCACCGCGATGCCGCGTCCGCCGCGCTCGGTGACGGCCTCGGCCGTGGCGTGGATGGTGCCGGGCAGCGCGGCGTCGCCCGCGCGCTCGGTGCGGCCCGTCACGTAGACGGTGGCGCCGGCCTCGCCCAAGGCCAGCGCGATGCCCTTTCCGATGCCGCGGCTCGATCCGGTGACGACCGCCACGCGATCCTTCAAGTCCGTCGTGAAGTCGGCCGTGGGAAGTGCGGCCATGGAGATCTCCTTCGAGAGCTCCGGGAGAGCCCTCCGTGAGCGGAACCCACCCAGGACTCCGAAGCCCTATTCTACGCCTGTTCGTGCAACGTTTTGAATACGTTCAATGTCTTAAACATGATAAAGTTGAGCGGCGGGCCTCTTCCCCCGGACTCTTCTCCGGAGGGTTCCCCGGAAGGGGCGCTCGAGTCGCCAGAGCCGGGCGCGTTCCCCTCGTGGGCAGCGCGCCGAGAGGAGAAAGCTGTTGGATCTGCTGGCCGAGCAACGCCGAGAACGCAAACGCCGGGTGCTGGACACCGCCCGCCGCCTGATCGAGGAGCGCGGCTACGAGGCGGTGAGCATGCGCGAGCTGGCGCGGGAGAGCCGCGTCTCGGTGCCGACCCTGTACAAGCTCTTCGGAGACAAGAACGCCCTGCTGCTGCGGGCCGTCGAGTCTCAATTCGTGGCCCTGCTGAACCTGATCGACCGCGCCCACATGGAGGACGGCCTGGAGCTGCTGCTGGCGCTCCCCGAGGGCTGTGCGCGCGAGATCCTGCGCACGCGCAAGTACTCGCGCTCGGTCATCGGCGTCTTCGCCGGCTCGGGCCAGGTGCCGGGCGTGAGCGACGTGGTGGCGCGCGCTCTCAGCAAGGAGTTCCAGGTGGCGCTGGAGAAGATGCAGGCCGCCAACCAGCTGCAGCCCTGGGTGGACCCGCGCGTTCTGAGCGAGCGGCTGGCCACGCACCAGACCATGGTCTGCCTCGAGTGGGCGGGCGGGCACCTCACCTCCGAGGGCCTGCGCGCGGCCATGGACTACGGCGCCTGCATGATGCTGATGGGCGTCACGCGCGGTGCCGCCACCGAGACCGTGAAGCGCCGCGCTCGCGAGGCCCAGAGCGCGGCCGCCGTGCGCTGGCCCGGCACGAAGCCCAAGAAGCGCTCGGATTCGCCAACTCCCAAGAAGAAGGCCCGCGCGAACCGCTAGCCGCGCGCCCACGGAGCGATCATGAATCTCTCTCGCGAAGAGTTGCTCGACGTCTACCGCCGCATGCGCACCATCCGCGGCTTCGAGGACAAGCTGCAGGAGCTGGTGGCCGCCGGCCGCCTGGCGGGCTTTCTGCACCTCTACGCCGGCGAGGAGGCCGTCGCCGTGGGCGTCTGCAGCCGCCTGGGCGACACGGATTGGGTGGGCTCCACGCACCGCGGCCACGGCCACTGCATCGCCAAGGGCGTCGACGTGAAGGGCATGATGGCCGAGCTCTTCGGGCGCTCCACCGGAGTGTGCAAGGGCAAGGGCGGCTCCATGCACATCGCCGACGTGGACAAGGGCATGCTCGGCGCCAACGGCATCGTGGGCGGCGGCATCCCGCTCATCACGGGCGCGGCGCTGGCGGCCCAGGTGAAGAAGACCGGCGGCGTGGCCGTGGCGTTCTTCGGCGACGGCGCCACCAA
>JAKSBN010000457.1 GCA_022361175.1 Pseudomonadota bacterium
CAGCACTACGAGGAGGCGCTGCGGTCCACCGGCGTCGGCGCGGCCCAGTTCACCCTCATGATGGTGCTGGACGGCTTTCGCTCGCTGGCCGTGGGCGAGTTGGCCCAGCATCTCGTGGCCGATGTCACCACCGTCAGCCGGAACGTCGGAGTGCTGGAGCGGCGGGGCTTCGTGCGGCGCACCGCGGGCGACGACGGGCGCGTGCGGCAGGTGGAGCTCACCCGGGCCGGTCGCGACGCGCTCGATCGGGCGCACGCGGGTTGGCAGTCGGTGCAGGACCGCCTGGCCCGCGCCCTCGGGCCCGACCGCCTCCGCCACCTGATCTCCGAGCTCGACGCCGCGGCGGCGGCGCTGGGCGACGACTGATCGCGAAACCCCGCGCGCCCCAGCGAGGTCCGCATGTCCTTCGAACCCGCAGCGTCCCGGTCGCCCCGCGCCCGGCGCTTCTTTCTGGGCGTCACGGCCCATCCCGGCTGGGTGCTCCTGCTCTCGGGCGCGGTGTTGGCTGCGTGCCTGGCGGGGCTGCCGCGCCTCTCGCGAGACCCGCGCGCCGACGCCTTTATCCCGGCCGATCACCCGGCCGTGGTCTATCGCGACAAGGTGGAGGAGCTCTTCGGCCTCCGCGATCCGGTGGTGGTGGCCATCGCGCACGCCGGGCCCGAGGGCATCTTCCGCCCCGAGAGTCTGGCCCTGGTGCAGTGGCTGTCGGACGAGATCGCCGAGCTGCCGGGCATCGACGACGACGGCGTCACCAGTCTCTCCACCGAGAACGACATCCTCGGCACCGAAGACGGCATGCTGGTCGAGCCCTTCTTCGAGGATCCGCCCGCCACGCTGGCCGAGGCCCGCGCCATCCGGCAGGCCGTGCTCGAGTTCGAGCTCTACCGCGGGAACCTGGTGGCCTCCGACGGCAGCGCCACGCTGGTGGTGGCCGAGATCAGCGAGGGCGAAGAGGACGGCGTCTACGCCCAGGTGCAGGCCCTGGTCGACCGCGCGCCCCGGGCGGGCGAAGAGATCTGGGTGGCGGGGGAGGGCGCCGTCACCGCCCAGCTGGGTTCGTACATCGACGCGGACGCCCGCCGCCTCAATCCCATTTCCGCCCTGGTGATCACGTTGGTGCTGCTGGTGGCCTACCGCACGTGGCGGGGCGTGCTGCTGCCGAACGCCGTCGTGTTGGGAACCGTGGGGATCGCGCTCGGCAGCATGGCCTGGGCCGGCGTGCCGCTCTACGTCATCACCAACTCGCTGCCGCCGCTCCTGATCGCGGTGGCTGTGGCCGACGGGATCCACATTCTGGGCCAGTACTACGAGGAGGTGGCGGCGGCGCCCGACGCCGACGCGCGCACGCTGGTGGTGCGCACCATGGAGAAGATGTGGCGCCCGGTCACGCTGACCTCCGTCACCGACGTGGCCGGCTTCTCGGCCATCGCGTTGGCGTCGTTCATGCCGCCCATGCGGGCCTACGGTGTCTTCGCCAGCGTCGGCATCCTGGGCGCCCTGGCCTTCTCGCTGCTGACGCTGCCGGCGGCCCTGGTGCTGCTGCGGCCGCGCTCGAGCCGCGCCTTCCCGGTGGCGGGCCAGGCGCAGGCGGCAGCCGGCGACCGCTTCGGGCGCCTCATGACGGCGTTCGGCCGGGCCGTCGTGGGCCATCCCAAGGTCATCGTCGCTGCGGCCGCCGCCGTGGCCCTGGCCGGAGCCGTGGGCGCCTCGTCCCTGCGCGTCGACTGGGCCCGGATCGAGGCCTTCAACGAGCGCGAGCCGATCCGGCGCGCCGACGCCGTCATCAACGGGCGGATCTCGGGCACCACCTACCTCGACGTTGTGATCGAGGCGCCGGCGCCGGCAGGTCTCTTCCAACCCCAGCACCTGGCGCCTATCGAGGCGTTGCAGCGGTTCCTGGAAGCCCAGCCCCACGTGGCCAAGACCACGTCCATCGTGGACTACCTGAAGCAGATGAACCGCTCGCTCCACGCAGACCGCGCCGACATGCAGCGGCTGCCCGAGTCGGCCGAGCTGGTGGCCCAGTACTTCCTGCTCTACGAGGCCAGCGGCAGCCCGACCGATTTCGAGGAGGTAGTCGACTACGACTACCGCCAGGCCAACGTCCGCGCGGCCCTCGACAGCTGGCGCTTTTCCGACGTGCGGGTCGTCGTGGCGGAGACGGAGGCCTACCTGGACGAGCACTTCGCGGATGCGGGTCTGCGGGCCAGCATCGCCGGCCAGGCCAACGTCGACGTGCACTGGATCGGCGGCCTGGCCGAGAGCCACTTCCGCGGCGTGGGGCTGGCGCTGGTGGCCATCTTCCTGACCACCGGGCTGGCTTTTCGCTCGCTGGTGGCCGGGCTCCTGTGCGGCCTGCCCGTCACGGTTTCCGTGCTACTCCTCTACGCCGTGATGGGCGCCACGGGAATCGATCTGGGGGTGGGCACGACCATGTTCGCGGCCATCGCCCTGGGCACCGGCGTCGACTTCGCCGTCCACACCGTGGATCGACTGGTGGCCAGCGTGCGCGATCGCGGCACGCCGCTCGAACCGGCGCTGCGCGAGCTCTTCCCCTCCACCGGCCGGGCGCTGCTCTTCAGCTTCGCCGCCCTGGCCCTGGGCTTCAGCGTGCTCCTCACCAGTCACGTGCCCGTGCTGGTCCATTTCGGTGCGCTGGTGGCCACGGCCGCCAGCGTCGCCTTCCTGGCGAGCCTGACGGTGGGGCCGGCCGTCGTGCTGCTGCTGCGACCGGCCTTTCTCACCGGGGCTGACGCTCGGCCGGCACTGGCCCGGGCCGCAGGCATCGGGGTGCTGGCGCTCCTCTTGGGAGCGCCCGATCCGGCCCGGGCCCAGGACGAGCTCCTCTCCGGCGACGAGATCGCCCGCAACATCAACGCGCGGGACGACGGCCAGCACGTGAGCCGGCGGCTCTCCATGGAGCTGATCAATCGGCGCGGCTCGAAGCGCGTGCGCACGACGCGCGGCTATCGCAAGTACTACGGGCAGGAGAAGCGGACGGTGCTCTTCTACGAGAGCCCCCAGAAGGTGAAGGACACGGCGTTTCTCACCTACGACTACCCGGAGGCCGAGCGCGACGACGACCAGTGGCTGTACCTGCCGGCCCTGCGCAAGGTGCGCCGCATCTCGGCCTCCGACCGCGGCGACTACTTCCTGGGCACCGATTTCACCTATGAGGACATCAAGCTCGAGGGCAAGGTGGATCTCGACGACTACACCCGCAAGACGCTGCGGATGGAGGAGGTGGACGGCGTCTCCTGCTACGTCGTCGAGAACGTTCCGGTGAGCGACGCGGTGGCGCGCGAGCTGGGCTACGGGCGCGTCGTCTCTTACGTGGACCCGGAGATCTGGATGATGCGCAAGGCGGATTTCTGGAATCGCAAGGGGAAGCCGCTCAAGACGGTGCGCAACCTCGAGATCCAGCAGGTGGACGGCATCTGGACGGCCATGCGCATCGAGGCCGACAACCACAAGACCGGCCATCGCACCGTCTTCGTCTTCTCCGACGTCGATTACGAGGCGCCGGTGGAAGACGGCATCTTCACGGAGCGGGCCCTGCGGCGTGGCCGCTAGACGCCGCGCGGCTTTGGCCGGGCTCGGGGTGGCGGTGCTGGCGGCGCTGCCCGGAGGCGCCCGCGCCGGTACCGACTGGAACCGGCCCGAGCTGGCCACCGAGCTCTTCTTCGACTGGGCGCTCTCGACCCGCGATGCCGAGACCCAGCAGGCCGAATGGCGGCTGGATCCGCGGATCGATTGGCAGGGGCCCTTCGACATCGCCTTGACGGCCATCGGTCGCGTGCGGGCCGACATCCGCGACGAGCTCGAGCCGGGCCAGCCCAGCCAGGCCACCCGCTCGGACGCCAACCGACGCGGCTTCGTCTCCGATCGCGTGGACGCCGAGCTGCGAGAGCTCTACCTGGACGGCTCCGTCGGGCCCGTGAGCATGCGCGCCGGCAAGCAACAGGTGGTCTGGGGCAAGGCGGACGGCCTCAAGGTGCTCGATGTGGTCAATCCCCAGAGCTTCCGCGAGTTCATCCTCGACGACTTCGAGGATTCGCGGATTCCGCTGTGGCTCTTGAACGCCGAGTGGGCCATCGGCGACGCGCTGCTGCAGCTGCTGTGGATCCCGGACAAGACCTACCACGAGCTGCCCGAGGCGCGCGCGCTGTGGGCGTTCACCGCGCCGCGCTTCCGGCCGTCCCCGCCCCCCGGCGTTGGCCTGGTGGTCGAGGATCCGGAGCGCCCGAGCCGCTTCTTCGAGGACTCCGACGCCGGCGTTCGCCTCTCGGCCTTCGTGGGCGGCTTCGATCTGACGCTCAACTACCTCTACCTGTACGACGACATCCCGGTGCCGTTTCGGCGGCTGGAGCTGACTCCGATGGGGCCGCGCGTGGTGGTGACGCCGGGCTACGAGCGCACGCACCTGGTGGGCGGCACCTTCA
>JAKSBN010000483.1 GCA_022361175.1 Pseudomonadota bacterium
CGGCTGGCCGAACGCCTGGGCTTCGACGGCTTCGTGGGCCTGCAGGCCGCCGTCCGAGCGGAACTCTCCGAACGCCTGCGGCCCGCGCACGAGCGCATTCGCGTGTCCCCGCGCGACGACGTACTGGGCCACACCCTGGCGGTCGAAGTGGAGAACGTGCGGCGGACGCTCGAAGCCGCCGATCCCGAGGTGTTCGCGGCCGCCGTCGAACGGCTGGCCGACCCGGAACGGCGGGTGAGCGTTCTCCCCAGCGAACAGTGCGTGAGCGCGGCCGAGAACCTCGCCTCCTCCCTGTCGCTGCTGCGCGACGGGGTGCGGCTGCTGACGGGCTCCGAGTTCCGTGTCACGAGCCAGCTGGCCCGCATGCGCCGCACGGATACGGTCGTGCTGATCGACCTGCAGCGCCATGAGACGTGGTTCCTGCGCACCGCCGAGCGCGTCGTCGATCGCGGCGCGCACCGCATCGCCATCACCGACCGGCCCGACTCGCCGATCGCCACCAGTGCCCACGAGACCTTCCTGGTCGCGGCCGACTCGGCCGGTCCCTTCGACAGCCAGGTCGGCGTGGCCGCCCTCTGCAACGCGCTGGCCAACGGCGTCAGCGCCTACGACCGCCGCGCCGCCACCCGTCGCATCGACGCGCTGGAACGCTACTGGGTCGAAACCGGAATCCTGGCCGACTGACCCCGCGCGGCCGCACCGGCCCTATACTGCGCACGATGAGATGGCGCAGGACTCGAGGCCAGCACCGCACGGCCGCCCGCCCCGTCGCCGCTCTCGCGACGAGGAACGACCCCGCGCACGCTCGCAAACCTGACGAACCGGCGACCCCGTGAGCGAAGCGTCGCCTCCGCGCTCGCTGGCGACCCTGCGCTCGCCCCACTTCGCCACCCTGTGGTCGTCGAACCTGGTGCACTTCAGCGCCTGGTTCGCGCAGCTGGTCGTGCTCCAGTGGCTGGTCACGGCCCTCACGGACTCGCGCACGCTGCTGGGACTGGTGGGCTTCGTGCAGGGAGCCGCGCTCTTCCTGCTGTCGCCGGTGGCGGGCGTCGCGGTCGACCGCTGGCCCAAACGCCGCCTGCTGATATCGGGGCGCCTGGCCGTGGCGCTGCTGCTGGCCGTGCTGGCGGTGGACATGGCCGCCGGGACCGTGACGATCGCGCACATTCTGCTGGCGGCCGTCGGCATCGGCGCGCTCTCGGCTTTACTGCAGCCCGCCACCCAGACCTACGTGCTCGACGTGGTCGGCGGAACGCGACTTCAGAGCGCCATCGCCCTCAACGCGGGCGCCATCGGCATCGCCCAGACGGCCGGGCCGCTGCTCGGAGGCGTCGCGATCGCCGCCCTGGGACTGGCCGGCGCTGCCGGCGCCGCGGCCGGGGCCCTGGCGGCGGCGGCCTTGCTGTTGGCGCTCATCCCGATTCCCGGCCTGCCGTCCCGCACCTCCGGCGGGCGCTGGTGGGCGGACCTGCGCGAGGGCTGGCGCTACGTGGCCTCGACGCCCCCGGTGTGGATGGCGCTCGCCGCCTGCAGTGCATCGATGTTCAACGGGGGCCTGGCCGCCATGCGGCCCATCTTCGCCCGCCACGTGCTGGAGGTGGGCAGCGCCGGCTACGGCGTGCTGGCCGGTGTGGCCGGCTTGGGCGGCATCCTCACCGCCGTCGTCTTGGCCACCCTGCCCCCTCTGCGTCGCCCCGGGCTCTGGATCGCGAGCAGCATGCTGGCGTTCGCCCTGTGCCTGGTGCTCTACTCGTTCGCATTCTCCTACCCGTATGTGTTGGCCGTCGAGTTCGCGAGCGGCGTGATGGGGCAGCTGTGGATGGTGTCCACGTTCACCGGGCTGCAGATGGCGGTTCCGGAGACGATGCGCGGCCGCGTGATGAGTCTCGTCTTCATGGTCGTCACCTTGGCGCCGGTGGGCAACCTCTTCGTCGGCATGCTGGCCGATCGAGTGGGCGACCAGTGGGCCCTGGCACTCTTCGGCGCCATTCCCGCCGCGTTTCTCTCGCTGCTGCTCGTCTTCGGCTGGCGCCAGCTGCGCGCACTCTGACCGTTCGGACGAGAGAAACGTCCGAAGCGCGCGCGCTCACTCGCGACGCTCCCCCGCTTTCGAGCTAGGATGACTGCCGCGTCGCCGCACGCGCGTCCGGGCTCTCCGCTCGGGCAGCCGAGCCCCAACCGCTTTTCGGGAGCCGCCATGAAGTTCTGGCAATCCGTTTCGTTCTCCGAACCCGACCAGCTGGTGGAAATCGCGCGAGGCGCCGAAGCCGCCGGCTTCGAGGGCGTGCTCGTCTCTGAACACCTCTTCGTCCCGCAGACCTACGAGCCCGGCTATCTCTACTCCGAGGACGGGCGCCCCGACTTCAGCGCCGAAACGCCCTTCCCCGACCCCTGGTGCACCATCTCCGCCATGGCCGCCGTCACGACGCGCCTGCGCTTCGCGACCATGGTCTACATCCTGCCGCTCCACCATCCCTTGGAAGTCGCCAAACAGGTCGGCACCGCCGCCATCCTCTCGAACGACCGCGTGGTGCTCGGCGCCGGTGCCGGCTGGATGAAAGAAGAGTTCGACGTGCTGGGCGTCGACTTCAAGAGCCGCGGCGCCCGCTTCGACGAGGCCATCGACGTGCTGCGCAAGGTCTGGCGCCCGGAGATGGTCGATCACCGAGGCGCCCACTTCGACCTGCCGCGCCTGCAGATGAGCCCGGCGCCCTCCAAGCCCGTTCCGGTCTTCATCGGCGGCATGAGCAAGCGCGCCCTGCGGCGGGCGGCCGAACGCGGAGACGGCTGGCTCGGCGCCGGCAGCACGCCCGACGACGCCATCGCGATCCTGAACGAGCTCACCCGCCTCCGCAAAGAAGCCGGCCGCGAATCCGAGCCCTTCGAGACCGTCGTGCCCCTCGTCGTCCCGCCCGATCCCGACTCACTGAAGCGGCTCTCGGAAGCCGGCTGCCACGGCACGGTGAACTACCCCTTCACCTACACCGTCGGTCCCCAGTCCACCCTCCAACAAAAGCTCGACGCCATGACACGCTTCGGCGACGAAGTCATCACCCCCCTCCGCGACGTCTGAGTTCACCCCCGCCAGCTCCGCTCAAGCGACATGGGAGCTCCGCGCAAGCGTGTGCGGCGAGAGGCGCGGAGGCGAAATAAAGCGCAGCCCCACCGAGCCCGAACGGGGCAGAGCATTTCCCCCAACTCCAACCCCCAGGCGAAACGCACTGTCCACAGCGAGCCATTCGCCGGAGCCCCCTCGCCCCACCCGCGGCTCCGGGCCTCCGAGCCCCGTGTCCAGGTACCGCTCTGGAGACGCCGCTACAGCAGCTCCTCCGCAAGCAACTCCAGCGCCTCCGGCTGGCCGCCGCCGATCAGCATGGTGTGAACGTGTCCGGCGCGGCCCGCTTCCTTCCACACCTGGAGGCGGTCGCGGATGCGCTCGCGTGGGCCCACCAGGTGGACGGCGTCGACGAGCTCATCGGGCACGGCCGCCGTGGCCTCGGCCTTCTTGCCGTCCAGGAACAGGTCCTGGATCTTGACGGCGGCTTCTTCGAAGCCCAGGCGCTTGGCGTAGTCGTTGTAGAAGTTCTTGCCGCGGGCGCCCATGCCGCCGATGTAGAGGGCCAACCCACCCTTGATGGGCATCCGCGCCTTTTCCAGATCGTCGCTCACGACCACCGACACGCCGGGCACCACAGCGAAGTCGGCCAGCGTCTTGCCCGTGCCGGCGCGCGCGAAGCCCTCTTCCAGATAGGGCTTCTGCGCCACGTCGAACTTGGTCGGGTCCATCATCATGGGGAAGACGCCGTCGGCGACCTCGGCCGCGCAGCGCAGGCCGTTGGGGCTGATGGAGGCCGTGTAGATCGGAATGTCCGGATTCCCGTGCAGGATGCTCTTCAGCGGCTTTCCGAGTCCCGTGGTACCGGGCCCCATTGCCGGGATGTCGTACTCGCTGCCGTGAAACTCCAGCGGCTTCTCCCGCGCCAAGATCTGCCGCACGATCTGGATCACCTCGCGCGTCCGGGTCAGCGGCTTGCCGTAGGAAACGCCGTGCCAGCCTTCCACCACCTGCGGGCCGGACGGCCCGAGCCCCAGGATGAAGCGCCCCCCCGACAGGTGGTCCAGGCTCATGGCGGTCATCGCCGTCATGGCCGGGCTCCGCGCCGGAATCTGCATGATGGCCGTTCCCACCTTGAGCTTGGTGGTGTGGGCCAGCACCCAGGCGGCCGTCGTGACGGCGTCGTTGCCGTAGGCCTCGGCCGTCCAGGCCGAGTCGAAGCCGAGCGACTCCGCGTGGCGAATCAGATCCAGGTTGATGCGAACACGGGGACCAAATCCCACGGCTCCGAGTCCCAGCTTCATGACGTCTCCTCGGCTCCCGAAAGGAGCCATTGGCACGACCCAGTCGTGCGGGGGATGAACCAGGACGCGCCCAACGTCATGCGGTGGCGCGCGCCTGAACGAAGAGATGGCCGAGTGCGGCTACAAGGGCCAGCGAGAGTCCGACCCAGAGCCGAGGCCCCGCGAACACGGTGCCCGGTGCGACCGGAAACGCCAGCGTGTGCGAGAGGGCCGCGATCTTGTAGACGTGGGCGGGGTCGAAGGCGGGATCCGTGGCCAGCGCCAAGAGGTCGCGACGGCTGCGGTAGCGCACCACGCCGACGGCGCTCCAGCCCGGGTCGGGCTCGACGCCCCAGTGCTCGACGTAGCCGCCCGCCGCCTGCCCGAAGAAGGCCGGGTGGCCCGCCCGGCGAAATAGCGCGGGCATGAAGTGGCCCGTGTACACGCCCAACACGCGGTCCGCCGTCTGCCGCTCGCCGGACCCCGGGCGTTCGATCTCACCCTCGTGCAGGCGGAGCAGATTCGCCATGAAGAACTCGCGGCCGTCGTCGGCTTCGAGAAAGGCGCGCAGCCGTTCGCGCTGCTCCGGCAGGACGCCCTCGACTCCCTCGACGTTCCGGGCGAAGGCCTCGATCTCGGCTTCGGTGAGCGGACCGCGCCAGTTGTTGTACCAGAGCGAGAAGACGGCGTAGAGCAGCGCCGCTCCACCCCAGATCCAGAGCCCCGTTCCGATTCCACTCACGGCCGCACTCCCGTGGCTACAGCGACAGGATCTGCCCTTCGCTCGGCGGGATGCGTCCATTCAGCGTGTCCTGATAGACGCGTTCCAGGTCCTCGCGACCCGAGCGGCGCACGATCTTGAGCCAACTCTCCGACCACTCCCGGAAGCGCGCCCACGAAGCCCCCATGCGCTGGTCGCGCCCGGCGGCCCCCCACTCCTTGCGGCGCTTCTCCAGCTGGAAGGGTGCGAAGAACATGGTGGGCGTCGGTCCCGGCAAATCCTCCGACCGCGCGCCCGCGTCCCAGTGGGTCGCGCCCACGACGCAGCTGTACTTCAGCTGCTCGCCGTAGTGGTTGTGGATCGCGCTCACCACGCCGCCGTCACCGGCCATGTCCACGAACACCGCCGGCGTCTCTGCCGGCAGCGACGACACCTGGTCGTAGGTCAACACCTGGTGGTAGCAACCCAGCCCTTCGACGAAGGCGGTGTTCCGCGGCGACGTCAGGCCCACCACGTGGCTGCCTTCGCGCGCGTGCAGGAGATGGCCGAGCGCGATGGCGGTCTTGCTGGACGCGCTGGCGATCACGAAAGTCTCGGCGCCGAAGAAGTCCTGGTCGGCCATGAAGTCGTCCACCAGGAACGACGTCAAGAAGAGCCCGCGCAGCAGCATGTAGGCATCTTCGTGCTCGGGACGGTGATTCGCGTCGTTGGAGATCCGCACGTACTGGCGGTACGCGGGCGCCGTGTCCTCCCGGTGCGCGGCACCGTCGACGAACTGGGACTGCGTGACGGCGCTGGCCTCCACCGACAGGTACGTCGACATCGGGAAGAACCCGAACACACGCTCGCCTACGGCCACCTCTGGATGCTGCGAAGCCACGACGTCGGCGAAGCCCATGACCGGCAGGCGCCCCCAGCCTTGCTCGGCCGTCGGGAAGAACTTCCAGTAGCCCAGCATGTCGCCCACCAGCGCGTAGGAGATGTTGTTGGCCGTGAGGGCGAAGCGGTCGACGCGCAACAGCACACGGCCCGGCGCCGGCTCGGGCAGCGCAGACTCGACGAACCGCGCCTGGCTGAAGTCCTTCCGGTTGACGATGAAGTCCAGACTCTGATCGGCCATGGGGGGCTCCTCTCCGGTCCTCGCGAGGAAGGACGCTACGCGAAAGTCAGCGCGAAGCCGCGCTTCGTCAGTCGATGTCGGGGTGTGTAGGCCAACAGGGCTTCCCACCCGCTGCCGGCAACGACCTTGTCGACGCGCTCCCGCTCCGGGTCGGACAACCCGCGGTAGTGGTCGAGGGCCCGCTGCACCATCCACAGCGTATACGGTATCGCCGCCCGTTCAAACGGAGCACCCCAAAGCTCGGCGCGCGCCGTACCCACCGCCCTCGGAACGGCGTCCTCGCTCGGGTCCCGCGAGTCGGCCCACTCCTCGATCTGGCGCAGGCAAGCGACGAGGATGGGCACCGCGTCGCGCCCCATCACCGCCAGGACGGCCGAGAGCGTCTCGGACAGCGCGTCGTCCGCCAGCCACTCGCCCTGCTGGTCGGCCCCGGGGAAGTTGCAGCGTTCGATCCAGCCGACGACCGGCACGGCCGTCTCCAACAGCAGGCGCCGCGAACCCAGGTCGTTGAAGAAGTGGCCGTAGAGAGGTCCCATCAGGGCGCAGTCGGCCAGGGACATCCGCGCTCCTAATAGATAGGGGTGCGCTTCGAAGTGCGCGGACAACGCGGCGAGCAGATCCCGGCTGTGGGCTTCGATGGCCGGCCCGCTGGCGTCGCTCGCACCGACCGCGCCGCGGCGCGATGACATGGTGGCGGCGGCCCGGCGGCCGAACTCGGCATTCCCGATCATGGCCGTGAAGCGGGCCCGCGCCGACGCCTCGGCATCGGCGGTGCCCCAGCGGTAGTGCATCGCCGGCCCGACGCCGAACTCGTCGGCGTAGAGCTCTACCCGGAGCGCCGCCAGACGCTGGACCGGGGAGACGGGGATCAGCGGCGGGTCCGGGTGACGCTCCTCCAGCCGATCCAGGATCTCGCTCGTGTCCTGCCAGGTCTCGTCCTCGGGCGTCACCAGGATGGGAATGAAGCCCAGCCCCGTGCGCCGCTGGATCTCGGCCATGTCGGCCCGCCGTTCCTCGTACCAGAGCGTCTTGTAGCGGAGCGCCGGCCGTACCTTGGCGGAGAAGTACGAGACGTCGAACGCGTGAAAGCGATACGGCGCCCGAGTGGCGTTCAAGCGTCCCTCGCTCACGACTCGTCGCGCGCCTGGCGCCTGCGCAGCGGCGGCAGATCCACGAAGTCGCCCGGGCGCTTCTCGGCGTTGGCCTTCATGGCCTCGCCCATCTGCTCCGGCTGCAGCATGCTGGCGTTCCAGATACCGATGTAGTCGAGCCCGTCGGCCGTCGTGTGGTCGCGGGCGTAGTTGATCATGCGCTTGCAGCCGTACACCGCCAGCGGCGGCTTGCTGGCGATCTCGCGGGCGATCTCCAGCACTCCGGCGACGAGGCTCTCGGGATCGGGGTAGACGCGGTTCACCAAGCCACATGCCTGCGCCTCCGCCGCCGGCATGCGGCGGCCGGTGTACGCCAGCTCGCGCACGATGCCCTCCGGAATCAGCTTCACCAGGCGGGGAAACGTGCCCACGTCGGCCGTCATGCCGATGTTGATCTCGTAGATGGTGAAGAAGGCGTCCTCGCTGGCATACCGCATGTCGCAGGCCGTCGCGAAGTCCACCCCGCCGCCGATGCACCCGCCCTGGATGGCGGCCAACACCGGGATGCGGCACGCCTCCAGGCACGAGAAGGTGCGCTGCATGCGGGTCACGGTCTGGTAGAAGCTCTCGCCCCGGGTGATGCGCTCCCGCCGCGCGTCCTCGCCGCTGGGGGTGAGCCCACCCCCGGCCGGATCGAAGGCCTTCACGTCGAGCCCCGAGGAAAAGTGCGGCCCCGTGGACGAGATGACGATGGCGCGGGCCCGCGCGTTGCGGTCCAGATCCTCCACGATCTCCGGCAGCTCGTCCCAGAACTCCGGGATCATGCTGTTGCGCTTCTCGGGGCGGTTCAGGATGACGTGCGCCACCTGATCTTCGATCGACACGTCGAAACAGCGATGTCCCATGAGGCTCCTCCGGTCTGGGGCTGGGCCTACTTTATGGCACAGTCGCTGTCAGTTTTCGAGCGGGGACGGCTCCCGCGCTCAGCCCTCCCCGTGGCCGCTCCGTGGGGCTCTGCCCCACCCGCGGGCGTGCGGGGCCATGAAGACCACCCGCAGCTGCATGCGCGCGTGGAGCCAGCGACCGTCCTCGCGGACGTACTCGTCCTGCTCGGTCCCCGCCATCCAGAGGGGCTCGCCGTCGCGGCTGGTACAGGGGGCCAGGATGTCCCAAGTGCCGGAGGCCCGGTCCCCGTCCACCTGGATCTGCGGCTTCACGAAGTAGTGCCACGAGAACGACAACGTGGGCTCGCGAAAGCGCTGGACGATGGCCTCCCGCCCGCGGCACACGCCCAGGCCGCCGCCCCCGTCCCACTCCGCGTCCTCTGTGAAGAGCTCGCCCACTTGGCGCGCGATGCGGTCGAGCTGCTCGTCCGACACCGCTCCGCGGCGCGTGTAGCGCGCGTCGACCAGCTCCCCGTAGCGCGCCTTCAGTCGCTGGATGGCCTGTACGTCCTCGACGGCGCGCAGCCGCTTCTCGAGCTCGGACACCCGTCGCGCCAGCGCCTGCTCCACTTCGCCTGCCGTCTGGCTCACGAGGCCTCCTTTTCCGCCTGCGTCTCCGCGGGCGGATCGAACCAGGTCAGTCCCCTCAAGTCGCGCGGCCGGGCCGGCCACAAGAGCGCCGCGCCGTAGCCCACCCCGAACATCACCAGGTTGCCGATGGCCGCGGTGTAGTAGGTATCGAACGGGGCACTGAAGCGCTCCGGAAACACCCCGAGCGTCCAGAGCGTGAAGGTCGCCGTGCAGACGATGCCCGACCACACCGCGCGGGCGTCGCCCCGGCGGGTGAGGAAGCCCAGCAGGTAGATGCCCAGCAGCCCTCCTCCCAAGAGCGACGTCAGCTTGATGGAGGTGTCCTGGAGCGTGCGGCTCTCCGTCTCCAGCAGCAGGACGGCGCCCCCGATCATCAGCAGCGACGCCAGCGAGGCCGTGACCCACGCCACCCGCAGATAGTGCCGATCGCTCCGATCGGGCGCGACGTGGCGCCGGTAGACGTCCACCACGCCCACGGTGGCGATGGCGTTGATGCTCGAGTCCAGCGACGACATGCCGGCCGCCAGC
>JAKSBN010000269.1 GCA_022361175.1 Pseudomonadota bacterium
ACGACTCCACCGCTGCCAGCGCCGCCCGTTCCGAGTCACCATCTTCTGCCCCCTTCTCGTCCCCTACCTCCCGATCGCGTCACACGCGCGGGGCTGCCGTTGCGCCGAGCACCAGACTTCGTCGAGCGTCGCTCGTTCGAGCGCGCGCTCGAGACGGACCACGTGCTCTCGTGTCTCTTGGAACACGCGGCCCATGCGCCGAGAGCGTCGCTCCGGGCCCATCGCCCCGCTTGAACAAACCGACTGTGTTCCCACACGAACGAGGGAAACCCACTCGTGAACGGCACTTCGGCGCGGGTGACGAGGGCAGGCTGGCGCCACTGCCGCGCGCGGCCAAGCGCCGCCAGGCCGAGGGCGCCACGCCACGCGCAAAAAACCGAGGCTCCGACGCGCCTTGCTCGGAGCTCTTCCTCCCCTCCCTCGTTGGCGGCCGCTTCGCTAAGAAGCCTCCCCTTCGGCGCCAGCCCGCGGCCGGGCCCCGCGACTTCGGCGCTTCCGCAGCCCCACCCCGAGCGAAGCCAGACCGGCCGCCAGCAGCAGGGCGGTCCCCGGCTCGGGAACAAAGAGATCCAACGTGAGAATCGCGAAGCCACCCAGGGTGCCGGCAACGTTCGTCACGACCCGAATGGGGGTGATGAGAGTGAGCGTCCCGGTGCCGTTCACCCGATTGTCGGACCCGGTCAGGGAGATGGTGTTGACGGCGCCACCGCCCCCGGTGGTCTGGGTGACGCCCGTGACCACGGCCTGCCCCGTCGTCCACTGGGCCCCGGTGACGGTGATTGCGACCGCTCCGATCCCGCCCATGACGGTGCCCCCGGCACCGATCACGTCGAGTGGAATCGTGAGCGGGAGGAACTGCAGCACGTTCAAGAACGCGTTGCCGTTCAACGCCATGGGACCGCCGAAGCCCCCATTGGGCCCGCCCCCCGCCTGAAACGAACCCACCCCGTTCGAGACGGTCGCCGAGAAGCCGCTGATGAACGGCACCCCCGTAAAGAGCGACGCGGGCAAGGCCACGGTGGTGGCGTAGAGGCCCGCCGGGATCCCCACCTGAATCTCTCCCACCACCGAGATGATGGCGGGATCTGGGCTTTGCCCGGTGGCGATCGGGGGCAGATTTCCGATGGTCACCGAGAGCGTCGACCCGCTCACGGTGGCCGCGTGGGCGCCGCCCGCGCCCGCGAGGGCCAGCACCACCCCCAGGCGGTACAGGAAGGCTCGGGTCCTCCCCACTCGTTCTCGACTCTGAATGTCCATCTTCTACTCCTCTTCGTAGCACCGCGTCTGCGGTCGAATTGCCGAATCGCCGTCGCCGCCACTGCCGGTGGCGAAGCCCCGTCCTACCGCGCTCCACCTCGAGCGCGTGCGCATCAACGCTCTCCGCGCCTCGCGCGGCCGATCGCCGCCATGCCGAGAGCGCCCACCCCGATCAGGAGGCCGGTGGCGGGCTCGGGGATGAGCTGGAGACTCAGGGTGGCGAAGCCGCCCAACACGCCCGCTGCGTTCGTGACGACCCGCAGCGGCGCGATCAGGGTGATGGAGCCCATCCCGTTCACCCGCTGGTCGGAGCCCGTCGCCGAGATGGTGTTGACGAAGCCCCCGGCATCCGTCGCTTGCGTCACGCCCGTGACCACGGCCTGTCCGGTCGTCCATTCGCCGCCGGTCACGGTGATCACGATGACGCCGGTACCGGCCATGGCCGTCCCCGGCCCTCCGACCACGCTCAACGGGATGTCCAGGCTGAAGAGCTGCAGGATGTTGATGAAGGCCGTCCCCTGCAGCGGCGCCGCGCCGCCGAAGCCGCCGGCCAACCCGCCGCCCGGCGCCAACGTGCCGGGCCCGTTCGTCATCGTGACGGTGAAGCCGCTGATGAAAGGAACGCCCGTAGGCAGATAGCTGGGCGTCGGAAACACCACCGTGGCCGTCGCGAACGTGCCGCCGCCGAGCTGGATCGTCGCCCCGCCGACGGTGCTGACCGGCGCCGGATCCGGCGACTGCTCGACGGTGAGTACCGGCAAGAGCGCCACCTGCAGCTCCAGCGTCGATCCCGTGAGCACCGCCGCCGAGGCGGGCGAGACGCCCCCCGCCGCAAGCGCCAGCCCCAGGAGCGCCGTCCGGGCGCACGCTTGTCGCACCTGGCGTGCAAGAGAAGTGGGCTCAGCCCGACGCATCCGAACCGCGGGAACCCCAACGCCGCTCATCGCGCCCCTCCCCAGCTCTCACCCGACGAGCGCAGCCTATCACGAGTGCGTCGGGGGACGACCAGAATCAGGGACCGCGGGTTGTATGGGAGCGGCGACGCCTACGACGGCCGCCCCGCCCGCCGAGTGTCGATGCGGCGAAGCCCAAGCTACGGGACCGCGAAGTTCGTGACGACGCTTACGAGTGTCACCCACGCCCCCTATCGTCAGCTCTGGGACGGGGGCGGACGTTGCGAGACGGCGGCCCTGGAGAAGCGGGGTGCGAGAACGCGGGTGGTAGCGGAGGGCGGACTTGAACCGC
>JAKSBN010000501.1 GCA_022361175.1 Pseudomonadota bacterium
GGTTCGCGCTCGAGCCACGCGCGCACGCGCAGCGCCGCCCCGCTGTCGCCGCGGCGGCACGCGTCGGAGACCGGACAGATCTGACAGCGATGCGGATCGTCGCTGTTCCCGGCGTCGATGAGGAGCGGCACGAAGGCGCCCTGGGTCTGCGCCTCCAGCAGGGCGGAGACCGTTGCGTCCAGGATCTGGCCCAGCTCGGGGTCGGTCTCGGCGATGACCAGCGCAGCCGTGGCGTCGTCGACATCGGGGCGCAGCGCGAGATAGCGGCCCGTCGTCTGCCCCGCGGCTCGGGCGTACACGGCTGCCTGCAGTGCGCGACCGGTGCGGACGGCGTCCAAGAGCTGCCTCCGGCGCGCCGAAGGGGTCACCGCGCGGACGCCCGGCTTTCCCGTTTTGTAGTCCGTGAGGACGCCGCCCGCGTCGACGCGGTCGGCGCGAAAGGCCACGGGCACGCCGCGAAACTCCGTCTCTCCCTCCACCTCGACGCCGAGCACGTCGGCCGGGCCGGTGGCGAAGTCCAGCGCCCTCGCCCGCTCCAGCACCGCTTCTGCCCGCCGGGCCAGCACCTCCACCAGCCCCGGCAACGCCAGGCCCTGCCCCTCCAGCGCGCGCGCGGCCGCTTGCCGCACCTGTTCGCGGAGGCGCGCGCCGGTGGGCCAGGCGACGGCCACCGGAGCCCGCGCGAGCGCGTCGGTCAGTCCCCCGCCCGGCACGACACCGGCGCCGACGGCGATGGCCTCCAGCACGTCGTGCACCACGATTCCCAGGTGCATGGCCTCCAAGTCCGGCAGGGCCTCCAGGGGGTCGGGGACGCCCTCGACGCGGAGCAACTTCTCGAGGAAGTAGCGCCAACCGCAGCGCGCCTGGCTCTCGAGCCCCGTCACGTGCAGCCGGGCGCGGCGCAGGTCTTCCGACCGCCGCACGGGTCCGACGAAGCCCAGGTAGGGCCCCAGGTCCCGGCCCGCGCCGGGCGCCCGGTCGACCTCGGCCACGCTGGCCAACCGGGTGGTGGCCAGCGATTTCGCGTCGGGCGGCGGCCGCCCCGCCTGGGCGTACGCTTCCTCGATGACGGGCGGCAGCCGGTCGACGAGCTCCGCCCGGCCGCCGTAGAGCGCCGCCACCAGCGCCCGCTCGAAGCCCGAGTGGCCCGTCTCGACGATCTCGCGGGCGCGCAGGCCCGGGGCCGGCTCGACCGCGAGCTCCGGGTGCTCGCGCTCGAGCCGCCCCAGGAAGGTCGAGGGCGAGCGCGCGGTCCCGTCGTCGTGGCTGTGGGGCCACGAGAGCGCGACTCGCTCGGCCGCCGCGCACAGCTGCGCGAAGAGCACCCGCTCTTCGTCGTGGCCGTCGGTCTTGAGCGGCAGGTCGGGCAGCACCTCGCGGAGCGCGCGACGCTCGCGGTCGGGCACCAGCGCGTCCTCGGTCACCACCCGCGGAAACACGTCGCGGGAGAGGCCCAGCACGTACAACCGATCGAACGTGCGGCCCCGGGCTTCCATGGCGGTGAGCACTTGCACGCCACCGCCGGCCCCGCCCAGCGGCCCGTGCCGCAAGGGCTCCAGTGCCCGATCACACAGGAGGGCGAACTCCTCCAACCCGAGCGGCACGTCGGGGATCCCCGCCAGCGCCTGGGAGAGCACCGCCGAGTGGGACCCCGCCGCATCCCACCCGAGCCCGGTCGCGGCCAGCTGCAGCAGGCGGGACACGTGCTCGCGGCCGGGTGCGCGCGCCGGCCACGCCTCCCGCTGGCCGAGCGAACGTCCGGCCGCGGTGACCACGGCCCGCAGCAGCGACACCGGCAGGCGACGACGCGGCGCCACCGGGCCGCTCGGGTCCGGCGAATCGTCGCCGTCCGGCTGAAGCGCTCGCAGACCGTGTCGCACCGGCAGCGCCACGTCGCCCGAGACCGCGAGCGCCGCGACGTCGGCGAGACGCGCCGCGCCCAGGTGGCGCAGGGCCAAGCGCGTGTCCTCCCGCCAGCCCGCGCGTCGCGCCGCAGTGCCCGCCGGGAGCCGGGCCGCCGCGTCGAGCCAGGCGTCCGCCGGGACGCGACCGCCTTCGCGCAGCAGCTCCAAGAGCAGCTGCAGCGGACGCGAGGCGGGATCGACGGGGCCCGGGCTGCCCACCCCGGAAAACGGCAGTCCCAAGCGCCGAAACGCCGTGCGTACCGGCACCGTGTACTCGGCCAGATCGCGGGCGACGACGCCGATGCGCTCGGGCCGCAGCGGCGCCTCGGCGTCCTGTGCGATCCGCGCCGCCACCTCCCGGACTTCCGCTCGCGGACCGGGCGCACGGACGAGTTGAAGTGAAGGCGGCGTGGCGGCGGCCGGCAACACGACCGGTTCGAGCAGCGGCAGCACGCGTTCGCGGAAGCGCGCGCCGAAGCGGCACTCCCGGCCCGCGTCGCTCCCGAGCGGCCGCTCCAGCCACAGCTCGGCGCCCGCGTGGCGCACGAGTGCTTCGATGAAGTCCGTCGCCACACCGGTGGCGTCGGCAAACCCGTAGATCCAGTGCACCGCCGCCGCAGGCCGCAGCGCCGGATCGGCCACGGCCTCGGCCGCCCGCTGCAACCGACGCGAACCGTGACCGATCTCGCCCACCTCGAGGGCGCGGGCGACCCGCTCCGCCACCGACACCACGGCGCGTGCAAAGCGCGCGTCCCGCCCGGATTCCTCCGCCCAAGCGGCCAGGCGTTCCTGCAGCACCGGCCCGTGCTCGGCAGTGAACCCGGCGTCGAGAAAGTCGGACACGCTGGCCTCGACCACGCCGTAGCCGTCCGCCAGATTGTGGAGGGCGGCCCGGAGCGCGGGCTCCCGCTCCGCCGCGCGCCGCACCCAGACGGGAAACAGCGCGTCCTCACTCTCGCCGAGCGTCTCGGCGCGCGCGAGGACCTGACCGGCGAGGCCGTGCAGTGTGTCGATGCCGACACCCGCCAACGCGCGGCCGGGAGCCCCCTCCACCAAGAGGGCGCCCAGGTGTTGGCGCAGGCTTCGCGACGGAACCACGATACGAAGCGGCTGCCCGAGCCGAGCCGGATCGTCGCAGAGGGCGCGCTGCCAGGCCCTCACCCCGACGACCAGTCCCCGCTCCAGGGCGCGGGGCCCGTCCGCCCACAGCACGCGCGGCCGAGCGAGCTCCGCGATGGGCTCAAAATGGGTGCCCAACCCCCCTCCTCCGATTCCGATTCTGATGCCGCACGGCATGGCTGGCAGAAGCTTGGGGGAAGCATACGCAAGTTCAGACCCCGACCTGGCAATTCCCACGGGGATCTCGTTTTGAAAACGACATTGATTTTCATTTTCAGACTTCTATTCTCGGGGCGCTCGCATCGGCGGGCTTTGGAGACGACGGACTTGTTGATCTGCCACTGCAAGGGCGTGTCCGACCGGGCGATCCGCAAAGCGGTTCGCGAAGGCGCCACCAACGCCAGCGACGTGATCGAGCGCTGCGGCGCCGGTGCGGGCTGCGGCGGCTGCACCGAGGCCGTGGACGAGATCGTGCGGTCCGAAGCCGCCCACCACGAGCGCCGGGCTCTGGTCGTGGTCCCCGCGGCCCGCCTTGCCACGTCCGCCTGACCGCGCTCCACCCAACCACCGAGCCTTTCCGATCCCGCGCCGAGCGACGGCTCGAACTTCGGCTGCCACGACGAAGTTGAAATCGACGTTCAACATCGATTTCAGAATGCTCGACGCCCGGCACCACCGCGGTAGGCTGGGCGGCGTTTTCACGTCGAGAGCAAGCGACCGAGAGAGACCCAAGGGACCCAAGACACCCAAGGGAAAGACGGGAGGTGCCCAGTGAAAGGCAACGCCGACATCATCGAAGCGTTGAACGACATCCTCACCGCCGAGCTGACGGCGATCAACCAGTACTTCATTCACCACAAGATGTGCTCGAACTGGGGCTACGAGAAGCTCTCCCACAAGAAGCGCTCCGAGTCCATCGAAGAGATGAAGCACGCCGACTCGGTGATCGAGCGCATCCTGTTCCTCGACGGCACTCCGAACATGCAGCGCCTGTCTCCCGTGCGGGTGGGCGAGGACGCCATCGAGCAGCACAAGGTCGACCTGGCGCTCGAGCTGGAGGCGGTCGAGCGCCTGAACAAGGCCATCGCTCTGGCGCGCGAGAAGGGCGACAACGGCACCCGGGAGCTGCTGGAGGACATCCTCGAGAACGAGGAAGAAGGCATCGACTGGCTCGAGTCCCAGCTCCACATCGTCGAGGAGATCGGCAAGGCCGCCTACCTGGCCGAGCAGATCCACGACTGAGAGGCGCCGGCTAGCGCAGCGGGTGCGAGTGACGGTACTCGAGACGCGTCACGCGATCGCCCGCGAACGTTCCCAGGAAGAGATTCTCCCCCACCTCGAGCGCCACCGAAGCGGCCCCAGTGACGCGGGCGTCGTGCCGCACGACGGTCTCGGCCGACAGCGATGCGGGTTCCACCGCCATCACGGTGAAGGGCAGTCCGCAAGTCCCCGACTCGATCTCCAGACAGGCGAAGATCGTCCCCAAGCTGGCGTTCTGCCCCGCCACCAGCAGCAGTCCGTCCTTGGTCCAGGTGAGATTGTCCGGGTGAAAGCCCAAGTCGACCACGCTTCGGGTTCCATCCGGCGCCACGCGCACCAAGCGCTGGCCTCCCCACTCCGTGAGAAAGACGGCCCCGTCTTCGGCGACCGCCACCCCGTTCGGGCCGCTGCCCTCGCTTCCCGGCAGTGCGCTCCAGCCTTCGCCGCTCCAGACGAGCACCTCGCCCGTGGTCGCGCCCAGCACCAACCGCAGCGTCGACCACAGGCCTCGCCAGCCTTCGTCAGGCGGCGCGATCATGTGGGTGGCCAGCGGACCGGCGTTGGGCCGAGCCACAACGTCGTTGGCCCAGACGTGCGGCGGCAAGACCGCGCAGCCCCGCCACCAGAGCGCCGGCCGGCCGGCTGCGTAGCCCACCTCGAACCACTCGATCGCCTCACGCCCCCCGTGGTTGACGGCCAGTAGCCGCGCGGGACCGGTGCGGGACGTCTCCAAGTCGATTCCGTGAGGCGCGAACTGACTCGGATCCGGCGGCCCGGGGCAGGTCGGGTCCCCCCATCCCGGAGTGGGCTCCGCGGACGACAGGTCGGTCGCTCCCGCGGACGCAGGGTACATCCGAACCACGCGCTCGTCGGAATGCCGATAGGCCGAGAGCCGACCGGGCTCGCCTACCTCGCTGACGACCAGCCACGCCCCGCCCGGCAACAGGACCAGGTCCTCGGGATTCTCGAAGGAGCACACGGGCTCGAGCCCATCGCTCCCGTCGCAGTGCGAGATGACGTCGGGAGCCGACGAGCACCCGAGGCCCAGACACGCGAGAATCGCCGGCGGAATCAGCGGGCGCATCGGGCGATTCTACGCACCGGCGCGGTCCATGGGAAGGCGTCCTCGGCGGCGAAGTCGCGGGCGCGGTGCCGATGGGATCCACGACCGCGGGCGCAGCGGAGATCCACACGTGTTCTACTTCGCCTACGGGTCCAACATGAGCACGGCTCGGCTGCGCTCCCGAGTCCCCGGCGCCCATCCCCGCGGCCGTGCGCAGCTGGCCGAGTTCTCGCTGATCTGGAACAAGCCGGGGCGGGACGGCTCCGGCAAGGCCAACCTGGCGCCCGAGACCGGCGGCTGCGTCTGGGGCGTCGTGTTCGAACTGCCGGCCGGAGGGCTCGAACGCCTCGATCCCCACGAGCCCGGCTACCGCCGCGAGCTCTGGAGGGTGACCCTCGACACGGGTTCGGAGCTCGAGTGCGCCACCTACCGGTACCCGGGTGGCGTGGCCGGCCTGCTGCCGCGCGACGACTACGTCGCTCACGTGGTTTCGGGAGCCCGTGAACACGGACTGCCCGCCGCTTACGTGGAAGCGCTGGCGCGCGTTCCGGTCCTGCCCGAGGACGGCGGGCCGGGCTAGCGCAGTCGCCGGGCCAGCAGAGACACCGCAGCCCGCGTGACCTGGGGCGGGGCGGCCGTGTAGCAAAGGCGCACCCACGTCGTGTAGTCGCCGCCCGAGGACGGGCCGGGCGCCAGCACCACGCCGTCCTCGAGGCAGTCCTCCAGGAAGCCCCAGAC
>JAKSBN010000519.1 GCA_022361175.1 Pseudomonadota bacterium
CGCGCGGGCCGCGCCCAGGGCGGCCGCGGCGCGCTTCGCCTCGGCGAGGCCTTCATCGGCTCGCTTCTCCACCCGGTCCAGGTGGCGGCGGGCCTGGGCCAGCGCACGTCCGATCGCCTCGGGGTCGAAGGGCGGCGCCGTGTCGCAGGCTTCGAGGATGCGCTCGCGCGCGCCCACGGCCCGGGTGGCGAACTCGGCCAGGGCCTCGCCGAAGGCGCGGTGCTCGAGGCCCGGGATGCGCGCGCCGCCCTCGGTGCAGTTCAGGACTCGAATGCCGACGGCGGCCAGCGAGCGACCGATGTCGCGGTAGTGCTCGATGAAGGCGGCGTACGCCGGCGAGGTCGGCACCCGCCCGCCGCCCCAGCCTTCGACCCACACGACCTCCTCGGCCGGATCGTCGTCGCGGTCCGCGCGCCCGTCGAAGAGGTCGCCCTTGGCCCGGGAATTCTTGAGGACGTAGCGCCCGTCCTCCAGTTCCAGTCCCACCATGGCGTAGGCCGAGTGGGAGGCATACACGCGACCGCCCGTGAAGGCGAGGTCCTGGCCGATCAGGAGGATCCGGCGCGCGCCCAGCCCCGACGCGATCCCCACTGCGCTCTGGGACACCGTCGACCCGCCCATCACCCACTCGCGTTCGCCGCGCTGGCGCCCCAGCCAACAGGCCAGCGCGTTGGAAGCCGGCGTGGCCACGAAGCGATGGCGAGCGGGGGCGTCGAAGACACCCGGGTGGACCGACGGCGACAGCACCAGGTCGAGCTCCGCGCGGAGCCCCTCCAGCTGGTGCGCCACCGGCTGCGACTCGGTCACGTGCACCAGGTCGGGCCGGATGCCGGCGCGAACCAGCGAGCCTGCGGTCTGCCCGATCGCCACGATGGCCACCCGGTCCTGCACGCGGGCCAGCGTCTCCAGCTGGCGGTCGAGAGACGGGCCGGCGGCCACGACCACCGCCGGACGCCCGGCGAACGCGCCGTAGAGACCGGCGAAGCTCGGGTTGGCCAGGATGGCGGGCAGGTTGGTGGAGGTGGTGTACGCGAAGTGCAGGGCGTAGTGGTTGCGCGTGCGCAGCGCGATCTGGGCGGCTCGGCGCATGTGCTGGAGCCGTTCCACGAAGGCTTGCGTGAACTCGGCGGCGCTGGCGGCGAACTCGGGGTGCGCGCCCACGCGCAGCACCATGTCGGCACACTCCGCCCGCTCGAGCGCGTGCAGCGTGGCCTCCGGGTCCGTCGCGAGATGCAGGCGCTCGTGGCCCAAGAGCGGCCGCGGGTCGCGGGCTTCGACAGCCGCCCGCAAGCGCTCCGTCCGCGGCTCCAGCACGAAGAGCGGGCCCGCGTGCCGCTGCAGCAGCGCCTCCAGGTGATGGCCGCCGGCGAAGCCCAGCACGACCAGGAAGTCGGCCGGCTCGCGGGTCAGCTCGGCGGCGATGGTCCTGCCGCTCCGCGCCGCGTCGGGCTCGGTCTCGATGGCGGCGGGCGGATGGGCCCGGAGCGCGCGGGCCACCTCGGGAAAGCGCCGCTCGAGGACGCGACGGTTGGCTTCAGCCGGCATCGGCCACTCCGCAGCCGACGCGCGTGCGGTAGCTCAAGCCGGTGGCCAGTGCCCGCGCCGCGCGGGGCACGTCGTCCGTTCCGGATGCGTGCCCGACCAGGGCCAGCCGGAAGCAGTGGCGCCCGCGAAAGAAGCCGGCCCGCACTTCGTCGCTCTCGGCGGCCGAGTGTTGGAGCCGCAGGAAGAACGACGCTTCCAGCGCGCGGTAGTCCAGGAGCGGCGCCAGCGCCGCTTGGCAGGTATCCACCAGCACGCCGACGCCGCGCTCTGCGTCTTCCACGTCCACGTAGCCGCCGGTGGCCCCCAGGCAGGAGCGCG
Organism: Pseudomonadota bacterium; assembly: GCA_022361175.1. Classification (GTDB taxonomy): domain Bacteria; phylum Myxococcota_A; class UBA9160; order UBA9160; family UBA4427; genus JAKSBN01. Next base: position 1,864 of record JAKSBN010000519.1, read on the forward strand.
CACTCACCGCCTCGGAGACGGCCTGCGACTGCTCCACGCGGACGTCCGCAGACAGGGCGAAGCGGTCCGGCTGGCGGCCGCCGTTCTGGCTGACGTAGCGGAGCGTGTCGCGGTCCCACCCGCCGGCCAGCCAGGTGACGAAACCCGCCCGCAGCGATCGCACGCGCGCGTCCTGCAGATCGACGTCGTGAACCAGATCGACGCGGGCGCGGTGGTGGTACAGGCGGTAGCGCTTGCGCCACAGGCCCAGCCGGGTCTCGACGCGGGCTTCGACGGTGTCGCGCACGCCGCCCCGGTGACACCAGGCGATCGTGGCCGGGCCCAAGTCCGTGGTCTTGCGGGCGTGGTCGTCCACCGCGAGCACGTGGCCGGAGTAGAAGTCCGGCGTGTATTCGATGGCATCGAACGTGCCGTGGGGCACGGTGCCGAGCAGCGGCGCCGGCCCCAGCTCCGGAAAGGCGAGTCCCTCGATGGCCCCGCCCCGGTGCGGCAGGAGCGACAGCGACACCTTGTCCGTGGCCGGGCGCTCGGAAGCCCCGGCGGCATCCGGCGCCCGCTCCCGCGTGGGGCGAAGCCGCAGGCGCAGGCGGTCGCCGACGGCGAGCTCGGGTTCCAAGACGGCGTTGGCGCGCCGGACGGAGCCGTCGCGGTAGCGGCTCTCCACCTCGAGCTGCGCCGGGCAGGCGAGTGGACCCGCGTCTCCGATCACTGCGACCTCGGCCGCCGCGAGTCGCCCAGGCTCCAAGACGAGGGGCACGGCCACGGGCTCTCCCGTCCACGGCGCGCCGGAGCTGTTCACCAGCACGGCGTCGTCGCCTTCCCCGAG
>JAKSBN010000325.1 GCA_022361175.1 Pseudomonadota bacterium
ACGCGCTGGCGCACCGACTCGGGCAGATCGACGCGCTCCGTGGCGCGTTCGCGGAGCCAGGCCCAGTGCTTCGGGAGAATGCCCAGATTCGCCACCACGAACGCGATCGGGTTGTTGATCTCGTGCGCGATGCCCGCGGACAGAGCGCCCACGGCGGCCAGGCGGCCCGAGATCACCAGCCGACTTCGCAGTGCCGCCACTTCGCGCAGATCCCGGACCAACACCAGGGACGCGCCGTCGACGGATCGCACCAGTTGCGCGGGGACGATCGACACCGCCACGGGAACGCGCCGTCCCACCGGCGGCACCAGCTCGCACTCGAGCGTGGCGGGCTCCGCGGGATTGGCCTCCGGCCAGCCCGCGATGTAGCGACGGATCGGCGCTCCGAGCAGGGCGTCGCGGGTGAGTCCGAAGAGCGCCCCGGCGGCCGGATTGGCCGCCAGCATGGAACCCTCGCGCGACACCCAGAGAACTCCGTCCGGCAGCCGTCCCAGCACGCCGTCGGGAGACGGCTCCCAGTCGGGCAGCGCCCCGCGCCATTGGCGCGCCAGCCAGGCGTGAAGACCCACGCCGACGGCGAAACCCGCTGCGACCGCACCGGCCCACAACGCGACGGCACTCATCCGCTGGCCCTCACGCGGCGCAGATACGCCGGCGGTGGAAAGAAAGCGAGCCAGATCGCCACGGCCGATATGGTGGAGAGCACCGACACCCACAGGTTGGTGGCGGGAAACTGCGTGACGCTCATCCCGGTGATGGCGCGCACCGCCAGACCGGCCGTGAAGCCCACGCACGCTGAAGAAGCGCCCACGCCCCAGAGCAGGAAGCGGTTCGTCACGACCGGGTCGGCCAGCCCGATCTGCATGCGGCGGCGCATCATGCGCCAGTAGCGCAGCGACTCGAACGCGGCCCACGCCAGCGCCTGGATGCGCAGCGCGAAGGCCAGCCAGAACCACGGGCCGGCGCCGCTCAGGTCGTGGTACATGCGGTGAAACGCGTCGCCTGCGGTGCTGAGGCAGAGCAGCACGATCATCACGAACACGACGACCCGGCCCCCGTTGGAGCCGCGTCGGAAGACGCGCCAGCAGAAGAAGTCGAGCAGGCCGGCTCCGAAGCTGATCGACAGCACGGCGGCCACCGTGAGCCACACCGCCAGCTGGAGGTGCGTGTCGTCCAGCAGCCGCGCGCCGAAGAGCTGGCCGTAGCCGAGCGGACCGAGCCCCAGGATGGCCACCGCGATCACCCACTCGGCCAGGCGGCCACTGCGCGACGCCAGCAGCAAGAGCCGCACGCCCACGACGCAGCACGAGAGCAAGAACGCCCCGAAGCCGACTGCCGAAAGAGCCCCGATCACGAGCGGCCTCCCGGCCGGCTCAGTAGAGGCCGAACGTGAAGTAGCGGATGGCCGCCTTGGCGGCGGTCTTCAGAAGCGCCCGGGCCTGTCGCCGCGCCCGCAGCGCCTTGGCCCGTTCGATGTGGGCCGGGCAGCGCTGCTCGAGGCGGTTGTAGAGGTTGTCCAGGTGGCGCTCGGTGTTGTCGAACCAGCCCTCGTTCTTCCGCTCGCGCGCGCGATCGGCAACCTGGTGGAAGTGTTCGATCTGGCGCTTGATGCGCCGGCACTCGTTCGGGTTGTCCAAGGCGGAAGCCGACCCGGGCACGAGCCAGACCAGCAGCCACAGCGCGACCATCGAGCGACGCATGGGGATCCCCTCCGGACCAAGCTCCGCGGGACTTATCGGTCGGCCGACCGCTCTGGTGTAGAGGACTTTGGGCCGACTCTGCGCATGGCCGTCAGTCGACGGAGCGCAGCGTCGTGAAGGCGTGGACCAGCAGCGTTCCCTCGGGGTCCTCGAACTGCGTCTCGATCCAAGTCATGGCGCCGCGCTGCTGAACGACGCGGTTGGCCAGGAAGAAGTGCTCGCTCACCACGGGCGCGAAGTAATCCACCCGCATGTTGACCGTGGCCAGCCAGCCGGTGCGGGGCTCGTGACGGCGGCCCGCCCGCTGGGCGTGAAGGGCCACGAAGTCCACGTAGGTGGGGGTAAAACCACCGAAGAGCTGGCCACGCGGGTTCTTCACCTGCTCGGGCAGGTGTGCCCGCACGCGCAGCACGCCCTCCGACTCGGCCACCACCTCCCACAGATGGGCCTCCAGGAAATCTCCCACCGGGTGGCCGGGGCCCACCAGCCGGCCGGGCTCGGTCGGCGCCCACATCCGTCGCCGGGCCTCGAGATCGGGCGGCGCGCTCACAGGCGATCCACCAGCGCCTGGGCCTGGCGATGGGCCAGCGCCATCGCGGTGAACATCGGGTTGACGGACGGGCAGCGGGGGAAGATCCCGGTGTCCGCGATGTAGAGCCCGTCCAGGTCGTGGCAGCGGCCCAGCTCGTCCACCACCCCCTTGCGCGGATCGCCGTGCATCCGGGTGGAACAGAAGGCGTGGTTGCCGCCCATGACGATATCGGTCGCGCGGATCGGGTGCCGCTTCAACATCTCCGCCTCTTCGGGTGAATGCAGCAGCGGCGGGAGACCTTGTACGCCCGGAATGATCTTCTTGGCGCCGGCGGCGAAGAAGATCTCGGCCAGGACCTGAAGCGCGCGCACCAGGATCCCCAGATCCTCGGGGTGCAAGCGCCAACTGAGGAACGGATTCAGGGTGCCGGGTACCGCGCGCACGGTTCCGGTCGAGCGGTTGGCACTGGCGATCGCGTCCCACACCGCCGTGTAGGGAAGCTCGGCCAGGCGCTCGAGCAGCGGGAGCCCCAGCCCCGGCGTTCGCACCGCCAGCACGCCGGGCGGAGCCCACAGGGTCTCCAGCTTGAACCCCTCGCGGAGAAACTGTCGCGACTGGTAGCCCTGGGTCGCCCCGAACTGCGGATCGAGCCGCTCGGGAAAGATCCCGGCGATGGCCACGCCCGGATGGAAGCGCAGGTTGCGTCCCACCTGGCCCGAACTGTTGGCGAGATTGCCGCTCTTCTGGAGCAGCACCGGAGTGGCCATGCAGCCGGCCGCGAGAACCACCGTCTTGGCGTTCACCCGAAACCGGTGGCTGCGGCGGCCACCGAAGGGCGCCACCACCTGGCCCGCCACGCCGACCGCCCGCCGGCCTTCGGTCACCACCTCCTGCACCTGGACCGACGTCAGCACCCGGGCGCCGTGGCGAATGGCTTCGGGGATGTAGCTCACGTCCATGCTCTGCTTGGCCCGGCTGCGACAGCCGGTGAAGCACTCGCCGCTGCCCCGACAACCGCGCACGTTGCGGGGCATGGGCTCGCTCGAGTAGCCGAGGGCCTCGCAACCCTTGGCGAACAACAGGTTGCGGGCGCCCAACACGTTCTCGGGCGTGGGCCCGATGCCGAGGAAGTCGGCCACGGCGTCGTAGTGCAGGTCGAGCCCCGCGCGCGTCGTGTGCTCCAGGTCGTGGCGCGTGCACCACTCGTCCAGCACGAACTCGGGCGCGCGCGGGCAGATGGCGGAGTTGACCAGCGACCCGCCGCCCAGGCAGATCGCCTGCATCGTGGGCATGACGCTGCCCCGGGTCGTGCGCACGCCTCCCTCGCGCATGGTGCGGGCCATGGAGCGCGCGCCGTCCAGCTCGAAGTCGGCGGGCGTGAAAGGCGGCCCCTCCTCCAGCAGCACGACCCGCTTGCCCGCCAGGGCCAGCTCGTGAGCCACCACGGCCCCGGTCGGCCCCGAGCCGACGATCGCGACGTCGCACTCCTCGCTGAAGTCTCGCTGGTACTGCGCGAAGACGCGCACCTCGCCGCTGTAGCCGGCGGGCATCACGGCAGGGGCTCCGCGTAGCTCGGGTGCAGCGCCCCCTCCAGGTCGACGGGAGTCCCGTCGCTCGGGGGCGTCAACTCGCCGCGCGTCCAGGGAATCGTGCTCGGGTGCTCACCGATCCGCGGGTAGAGCAGGTCCGCCTCCAGCACCGGCGGCTCGATGTCCAGCGGCGCCAAGCCCAGGTGCCTCAACACGGCGGGGTGGCCCAGATAGCCCATGGTCAAGATGGCCCGCAGAGCGGCGAAGACCAGCTGGCGCAGGTAGCGGGGGCTGTCGTTCCACTCCGCCAGCACGGCGGCCCGCTGATCGACCGAGAGTTCCGTGAAGCGCCGCCGCCCGCCGGGCCCGGGGGCGGGCCACAGCAGCGTCGCGTGCTCGACGAGCCGAAACAGGAGCCGCATCTGGGTGCGAAGCCCGCGCGGGAGCGCCTCGAAATAGCGGTCCACGTAGCCGGGCAGGTCGGCGTCGGTCCCCGCGACCGGGATGGCGCCGCCCGCCGGGTACATGACTTCGGCCACGCTTTCGAGAAACGCGGCGTCGCTCGGCTTCAGGTAGAGCCATTGGGGCCGCTTGGGATAGCCCGCCACGACGCGCCACCAGAAGAGCGCCGCTGTTCCGAGCACGAGCGTCCAGAACAACATGCGCCGCAGCATAGCCGCTGCGGGGCGAGTTGCCGCCGCCGCGGGCGGCGGCAACGGCCGTCGCTGTCAGCCTGAGGCGGCACCCTCTCACGGGCGACGGCCCTGAGACGCGTCTCCCGCCCCCCCGACCGCGGCACGGAGCTTGCTCTGGTGACCCGGCCGAGAGGAGGAGCCGCATGGCACGACGTGCCCGACTGCTGGCCTGCGCCTCGGCGCTGCTGGCTGCGCTCCTGCTCACCGGTTCCGCTGGCGCTGAACGCTTCGAGCGGCACGCGACCCCCGAGCCGGGAGACGTGGTTCACATCTGGCTCGAGCGGGGCGACGTCGTCGTCACCAGCCATTCCGAACCGTCGCTCCGCGTCGAGGTGGAGACCCGCGGCATCGGTGCGGGCGGCGTCGACGTGGAGTTCGCGCGCGAGGCGGGCTCCACGGTCGTCGTGCGGCAGCGGCTGGCGGAGTGGATCCAGCACATGCGCGTGGGGCCGGGCGTGGTGACGCGCATCGCGCTGCCCGACCGGAGCTCGGCCACGCTCCACTTGGGCGAAGGCCGGGTCTCCCTCGAGAGTCTGTGGGCCGACGTGAGCGTGCACGTCGCGCGCGGCGATGCGACCGCGGCGTCCGGCCGCGGGGGGCTCGCCGTCGTCGCAGCCCGCGGTGCCATCCGCGTCGCCGACTGGACCGGCGCACTCGAGCTTCGCGCCCGCGACCGCATCGCCGTGGCCCGCGTCCGCGGCGACGTCGACGCCGAGACCGACGGCGGTCCCGTCGCCGCCACGGGCATCGAGGGCTCATTCCGCGCCCACACGCACGGAGGCGCTCTCGACGTGGATGGGCTGTTCGGAACGGTCGCCGCGGAGACCCGCGGTGGACCGGCCGTGGTGCGCTTCGCCGGGCCGCCGCGCGGCTCCGTCGACGCGGCCGAGGGCGGCATCAGCCTGGTTCTGCCCGCGCTGGCCAGCACCCGCCTCGACGCCCACACGCCCGGCGGCCGCGTCCACCTGGCGCCGGATCTGGCCTGGGTGGGATCGCTCGAGCCCACGCGCGTCCGCGCGCGCCTTCGCCGCGGCGGACAGGACCTCACCCTCCGCGCCCGCGACGCCGACATTCGTCTGGCAGCAGATCGCCTCGGACCCTGACGCCGCCACCCGCCGGCGAGCGATGGGGTAGTGTTCCCGACCCATCCCCCACCACACTGCCCAAGGGCTGCGAGGGGAGCCGCCTGACACGCGTCCTGCTCGCCTTCGCCTCGGGCACACTGGCCATGGGCTTCGCCCCGATCCTGGTGTCGTTGGCCGCGCCCGCGCCCCCGGCCGCGATCGGCTTCTATCGCGTGCTGATCGCCGGTGCGCTGCTGTCGCTGGCACTGCCCGCGCTCGGCGCCGCTCGGCCCCGCGGCCGCGAGTGGGTGCTCGGCCTGCTGGCCGGCGCGTGCTTCGCCGGCGACCTGGCCTTCTGGCACGTCTCCATCTTCGAGAGCGGCGTCGCGCGGGCGACCCTGCTCGTCAACTCCGCCCCCATCTACGTCGGGCTGTACGCCCGCCTGGCCGAGGGAAGGCGCCTGGGCCCGCATTTCGCGGCGGGAGCGGCCGTGGCCATCGCGGGCGTGGCGCTGCTGGTGGGCGCCTTCGACGACGCGCGCGGCCTGCAGCGGGGAGACGCCTTCGGCCTGTTGGCCGGCGTCTGCTACGCCGGGTACCAGGTGCTGGCCAAGCAGGTGCGCGATCGGCTGCCCACCGTGACGGCGGTATGGCTCACCTGCCTGGGGGCGGCGCCCGTGTTGCTGGCCGTGGGTCTCGCGAGCGGCGAACGCTTCGCGGGCTACCCGTGGACCTCGTGGCTGGCGGTCTTCGGGTTGGCGGTCGGTGTCCAGCTGCTCGGGATCCTGCTGGTGGTGTGGGCGCTGCGACGCCTGCAGGCCACCTTCGTATCGGTGGGTTTCCTGCTTCAGCCCGTGGCCGCGGCGGCCCTGGCCTGGGCGCTCCTCGCCCAGACACTCACGGCCACCCAGGTGCTGGGAGGGATCTTGGTCCTGGTCGGTGTGGCCGTCGTGGCCCGCGACCCGTCCTCCCGCAGTTAGCCCCGATCCCGGACGGGGTGCCGAGCGGAGTCAGGAGGCCGCGGCCTCCCCTGGCGACGCCAGCAGTGCGTGCACGTAGGCGAAGGCCTCGTACTCGCAGCGCTGCAAGACGTCGAACTCGATGCCCAGCTCCAGGCGCAGGGGTTCGGCGAGGTCCGGCCGCACCGCTTCGAGCCGCAGGGTCAGCTCGAGCAGCTGCCCCAGGAGGCCCGTCCGCCCCACGATGGCCGAGCCTATGTTCTCGGCCAGCGACAGCTCGTCCACCACCACTTCGAGGGGAACGCCGGAGACCGCGTCCGCCAGCGAGAGCATGCCGACCAGGAAGGCGCCGTCCGCTTGCGCCTTCGCCTCGCTGTCCAACTCGCCGGCCAAGAGCTCCATCAGGCGGCCGCGCCGAGCGGCGGCCTGAAGCAGGGGACTCTCGACGCCGCCCTCCCCGTCGCCGGCGAAGAAGAGGATCGTGACCCAGCGCGAGAGCTGGGCGCGGCCCAGGTAGTTGACGGCGTCGACCACGTTGCCGATGCGGCTCGGCCGGGCCGCCGCGGCGCTGTTGACCAGCCTCAGGAGATTGATGCTCAGGTTGACGTTGCCCTTCAGCGCGTCGGCGATCTCGACCGACTCGGCCTCGTCGAACAGGCAGCGCAACACCCGCATGATCGCGCTGCGCGCGGGGTCGAAGGCGGCGCCCTCGACGGTTTCGGGCCGGGCGAAGTAGAAGCCCTGGAAGTAGTCGAAGCCGAGCTCCCGACACAGCGCGAACTCTTCCTGGGTCTCGACCTTCTCGGCCAGGATCTCGACGCCGCTGCGGCGCAGCGCGCGCACGAGGGAGCGGAGATCCGAACCCTGGACTTGGGTGAGGTCCACCTTCACCAGATCGACCCACTCGAGCAGGGGCTCGCGGGCGTCCCCTTTGACGTAGTCGTCGAGGGCCAGGGTGAAGCCCACCTCCCGCAGCTCGGCGCAGCGCCGCTGGGTGCCGGGCGAGGCGGAGACATCCTCCAGGATCTCCAGCACGACGCGCTCCTGGGGCAGCGCCTCCACCAGCTCGCTCTGCAGGATGCTCTCGTCCACGTTGACGAAGGCCTGCTTGTCGCCGATCACGGCGCCAACGCCCATGGACATGAAGGTGTTCACGAGCAGTCGCGAGCACGCGCTGGCGGCGTTCTCGAACACGGCGGCTTCGGCCTCCGCCGAATCGCGGAACAGGAGCTCGTAGGCCACCAGTGAACCCGCGCGATCGAGAATGGGTTGTCGACCGACGAAGACCTGACTCACGACGTCCTACTCGTTCGCGACGTTGTTCGGCATAGGCAACGCACGGCCCTCGTATCGGAGCCCGTGGAGCGCGCATGAGGCCGATTGCTTCGACTGGGGTCTTCCGACGGGAACCCGTCCTCGGAACACCGGGCTCAGTCGGCGTCGTACTCCCGCTCCACCCACCAGGGATAGAAGGCGGGCAGATCCGAGGACACCCTCATGCCGAAGCGGGGCGGACGCTTCTCCAGGAAGCTCTGCACGCCTTCGTAGGCGTCCGGCGACCGGCCCATGGCGTGGATGGCCTGCGAATCGACCTTGTGCGCCTCCATGGGATGGTCGGCGCCCAGCATGCGCCAGAGCATCTGGCGCGACAGCGCCACCGACACCGCGCTGGTGTTCTCGGCGATCTCGCGCGCCAGCTCGCGGGCGCGCGGCAAGAGGTCGTCCGGCGCCAACACCTCGCTCACCAGTCGCGCCGCCAACGCCTCGGAGGCCGGGAAGACGCGGCCGGTGGCCACCCACTCCATGGCCTGGCTGATGCCCACGACCCGCGGCAGGAACCAACTGCTGGCGGCCTCCGGCACGATGCCCCGGCGCGCGAACACGAAGCCCATCTTGGCGTTCTCGCTGGCGAGCCGGATGTCCATGGGCAGCGTCATCGTGATGCCGACCCCGACGGCGGGGCCGTTGATGGCCGCGATGAAGGGCTTGGTCACCGCGAACAGGCGGGTCGTCACACGGCCGCCCCCGTCGCGCGGGACGCGCTTGGCCGCAGGGTCGATCTGACCGCTGGTGTCGAAGGTGGCGCCGCCTCCACCCAGATCGGCCCCGGCACAGAAACCCCGGCCCGCACCGGTGACGATCACGACCCGCACCTCGTCGTTCGTGTCCACCTCGTCGCACAGTGCCAGCAGCTCTTCTCCCATCCGCTCGGTGAACGCGTTCAGACGGTCGGGGCGGTGGAGCGTCACGAGGAGGACACCGTCCTCCAGGTCGGTCAGCAGCGTCTCGTAGCCCACGGAGATCCTCCCGAGTGAATGTCGGCGAGCATACCGCTTCGCCGCCCGGACCCGGTATGCTGGTCGCCGAAGGAGGCCGACCATGGACTTCGGGGTCATGATCTTTCCCACGGACGGGGCCATTGCCGCGCCGACGCTGGCGCGCGCCGCGGAGGAACGCGGGCTCGAGTCCCTCTGGCTGGCGGAGCACACCCATATCCCGGTGAGTCGCCGCACCCCCTTCCCGGGCGGCGGAGAGCTCCCCAGCCAGTACTGGCACACGCTCGACCCGTTCGTGGTCCTGGCCGCCGCCGCGGCGGTCACGAGCCGGCTGCGCCTGGCGACCGGCATCTGCCTGGTCAGCGAACGCGACCCGATCGTGCTGGCCAAGGAGGTCGCTTCGCTGGATCACCTGTCGAACGGCCGCGTGCTCTTCGGCATCGGGGCGGGCTGGAACGTGGAAGAGCTCGAAGACCACGGCCTCGCCTTCTCGGACCGCTGGAAGGCGGTGCGCGAGCGCGTGCTGGCCATGCGCGCGCTCTGGACGCAGGACGAAGCCGAGTACCACGGCCAGTTCGTCGACTTCGAACCGTGCTGGTCCTGGCCGAAGCCGATCCAACCGGGCGGTCCGCCCGTCATCCTGGGCGCCGACTCGAAGTGGGCCTTCGATCGCATCGCGGAGTACTGCGACGGCTGGATGCCGATCTACGACCCGCGCCGCAACATGGACCGCCGGCTGGAAGCCCTGTCCGAGGCCCTGGAACGGCGGGGCCGCTCGCTCAGCGACATGGACATCAGCCACTACGGGGTGCCGCCCAAGCTCTCGCACGCCGAGAAGGCCTGCCACGGGGTGAACCGGGTGGTGCTCTCCTTGCCGGCCGGGCCCGAGAGCGAGGTGCTGCCGATCCTGGACGAGTGCGCCGAGATCGCCGCGAAGCTGGCGTAGTCGCGCCCGCAGCGGACTCGAGACTGCCAACCGTGGCGAAGCGGGCGACCGCGAGCGAGCCTCTGCCCGACGCCATCGCCGCGCGGGTCGATGCGTGGATCGAGTCGACGCGCGGGCGACACGCGCCGCCCCTCACGTTCGCGGAAGTGCGCAAGGGCGTCCAGGCGCTCTCCTCTCTCTACGTGGAACGCCGCGGGGGACACGATCTGGCGCGGCGTTCGCTCGCGGGCGCGGGCAAGCGCGCAGCGTTCGCCACGTACTACGCCCCGCTCCACTTCCTGGCGGCCTACTACGCGGTTGCGGCGCGCCCGCGCCCGTGTGCCGGCGAAGCGCTCACCCTCTACGACCTGGGTTGTGGCACCGGAGCCGCGGGGGCGGGGGCCGCGGTGGCCCTGGGCGCCCGTGCGCGCGTGGTCGCCTCCGACCGCTCCGGCTTCGCGATCGGGGAGGCGCGGGCGGCGTACGCCGCCTTCGGTCTCCGCGCCGTCGCGCGACGCCGGGATCTGCTGGCGGCCCTGCCGCGCCTGCGCGGGACCTCCCTCGTATGCCTCGGTTGGTGCGTCAACGAGCTCGACGCCGCTGCGCGAGACGAGCTCCTCGCGTGGCTGCAAGGGCCCGGGCGGCGAGCGGGCCTGTGCCTGCTGGAACCGCTGGCGTCCTCGGCCTCGCCGTGGTGGGACGATTGGGTCGACGCCCTGGCCGAGAGCGGCGCCCGCGCCGAACGACCCCGCGCGCGCATCGAGCGGCCGGAGTGGATCGCGGAGCTCGACCGCGCCGCGGGCCTCGATCACCGCGAGATCGGCGCCCGCCTGCTGTGGCGCGAACCGCGCTGAGCGTTTGCGGCGAGAGCCAGTACACTGCCCGACCATGCGGATCGGCGTCGTCAGCGACACCCACAACCACCTCCGCAACGTCGAGCGCATCGTGGAGCTCTTCAACGCAGCCGGAGTGGATCGCGTGGTCCATACGGGCGACATCACCCAGGCCCGGACCCTCGCCGTTCTGGGTCGCCTGCAGGCGCCGCTCGTCGGCGTCTACGGCAACAACGACGTGGAACGGGAGGCGCTGGCGACGGCCGCGGCCGATCAGGGCTTCCAGCTGGCGGAGCCCCCGCTCGAGCTCTCGTGGCACGGCCGGCAGATCGTCGTCGTGCACGACCCGCGCGAGCTGGACGGCGCGCTGCGACCGGAGCACCAGGTCGCGCTCCACGGACACACGCACCTGCGGGTGGAAGAGCGTTCGAACGGAAGGCTCGTCTTCAACCCGGGCGAGTGCGCCGGACACCTGACGGGTCACAACGCCATCGGCGTCCTGGACCTGGAGTTGCTGACCACCGAGATCCTGCTCTTCTAGGCAGCGCCGTTGGAGGCCCCGTGAGCTGGAAACCCGAAGTCGAGGAACTCGCCGCGAAACGGGAGGCGGCCACCCAGCTCGGTGGCGAGGAGGCCGTGGCCCGCCAGCACGAGCGCGGGCGCCTCACCGTGCGCGAACGCGTAGCGGCGCTGGTGGACGCGGAGAGCTTCTACGAGCAGGGCCCGGTGGCCGGGCACACGGAACGCGACGAAGAGGGGCGCCCCGTCGCGTTCCGCCCCGCCAACTACGTGCTGGGACTGGCCCGGATCGAGGGCCGGCCGGTGGTCGTGGGCGGCGAGGACTTCACCCAACGCGGCGGCTCGCCGTCGCCAGCCGGCCTGCGCAAGAGCGTGTACGCCGAAGAGCTGGCACTGCAGCACCGGCTGCCGCTGGTGCGCTTTCTCGAAGGCGGGGGCGGAAGCGTGACCGGCGGCGGCAAGGGCGCTTCGGCTCCGGTGGGGAACCCCGTCTTCGCACCCCATCGCTTCGATTCCATCGCCCGGGTGCTGGCGACCGCTCCCGTGGTATCGGCGGCCGTCGGCGCCGTCGCCGGATTTCCCGCCGCGCGCCTCGCGGCCTCGCACCTGGCCATCATGACCCGCGACACCGCGCAGGTGATGATCGGCGGGCCGGCGCTGGTGGAGCGCGCCCTCGGCGAAGAGCTCACGAAGGAAGAGCTGGGGGGAGCGCGGGTTCACGCGCGCAGCGGCGTGGTGGACGTGGTGGCCGAGGACGAAGCCGACGCCGTCGACCACATGCGCCGCTTCCTGGGCTACCTGCCCACCAACGTCTTCGAGTGCCCGCCGGTGGCCGCCAGTGCGGACGACCGCGAGCGCGCCGAGGAAGCGCTCTTGTCCATCGTGCCCCGGGAACGCCGGCGGGTGTACGACATGCGGCGCGTGATCCGACACGTGGTCGACCGCGAGTCGTTCTACGAGCTGACCGCCGGCTACGGCCGCTCGCAGATCACGGGCCTCGCGCGCCTGGACGGCCGACCCGTCGGCGTCTGGGGCAACGACTGCCGCTTTCACGGCGGCGCCATGGACGCCGAGGGCGCCCAGAAGGCCCGCCGCTTCGTCGACTTCTGCGACACCTTCCACCTGCCCGTGGTGTGCTTCGTGGACGAGCCGGGGTTCATGATCGGCTCGGGCGCCGAGCGCACGGCCACGATCCGCTACGGGGTCGCGGCGATCGCGGCCGTCGTCCAGTCGCAGACACCGTGGGCATCCGTCCTGGTGCGAAAGGCGTACGGCGTCGCGGCCGCCGCGCACTTCGGGCCTTCCGCCACGGTGTTCGCGTGGCCTTCGGCCGAAAGCGGCGCTCTGCCCATCGAGGGCGGCGTCGCCGTGGCGTTTCGGCGTGAGATCGCGGCCGCGCCCGACCCGGAGGCGCGACGGGCGGAGCTCGAAGAGGAGTTCAGTCGGCGCCGGTCGCCGTTTCCGCGCGCAGAGTCGTTCTCCGTGCACGATCTGATCGATCCGCGGGAGACCCGCTCCGCGCTCAATCGCTGGCTGGACTGGGCCTGGCCGCAGCTGGCCTCCCAGTGCGGATCCCGCGCCTACACGTTTCGGCCCTGAGCCGTCTAGTCCTCGGAAGCCATCAACACCGTCGTGTGATAGGTGGTCGCGTCGGAGAAGTGCGCGAAGGGTCGTCCCGCGACGGACTCGGCGTTGGGCAGCGGAATCGCCTGGCTCTTGGCCACCACCTCGCTGACGAACGAGCGCAGGGCCTCGAGCGACGACGGCGCGCCGGGAACGATCCGCTTGGGGTTGAAGCTGTCGCTGCGCAGGCGCAGGACCTTGAGGGTCTGGTCCGCGGCGTGCCAGTTGAGGGCCAGGTCCACCACGACCACCGGCTTGCCCGCGAGCCCCTCGACGGCCGCCATGGAGACGGCCTCGATCTTGTCGAACGGCACGCGGGAACGACCACGGCCTTCGAGCTCGAGCACCAGGCCGTCCTGCCGGAAGGCCGTGGGCACCGCGGGAATCACCCGCAGCGACCGGGTGGGGACGTCGACACCGGCAGCGGGCGCCACGGCTTCCGCCACGGCCTGCGGCCCCAGTTGTGCGGGCTCGGTCACGGGCGGCGGCGGGCGTTCGGGACTCGCCACCGCGTCGGGCGGGAGCACGTCCGTGGTCTCGTCGACGTTGGCGTCGCCCAGGTCGATCTGGGTCGGCGGCGCCTCGTGGTCCTCGTCGTCCAGACCGATCTCGTCCGAGAGGCCGGGCGGCGTGTCGCCGAAGATCGACGCCGGCTCGGAGGCCTCGGCTTCCGCGGTCAAGGTGCTGGGAGCGATCTCGTCGGTGGACTCCTCCGCCTCGGCAGCCGCGTCTGCCATGGCGGGCGTGTCGAACAGCGGCACGCCGGCGGGCGGCGGTGCTTCGGCAAGCGGCGACGCTTCGGTGAGTGGAGACGCTTCGGCGAGCGGCGGCGCTTCGCCCGCCCCCGCACCCAGGGGTGCCAGCGCGCCCATGGCCGTGTCCTGGAGCGGCGCCGGTGCCTCTTCGACGGGCGGTCCGGTCTCTTCGACCAGCCCGTCCGCGTCGGCCAGGGACGCCAGCTGCTCGTCGCTCAGGTGCTCGGCTTCCAGGCTGTCCGCATCGAAGCCGGAGACGTCGTCGTCCGGCAGCTCGCCGGAGAGGTCCTCCACCAGGCCGGGATCGTTCCAGCGCTCGAGCTCCTCGGGGTCGGCCCCCGTGACGGACCCGGCATCTCCAAACGGAGAAGCCGCACCGGCGTCGGGCTCCGGCTCGGAGGTCTCGCCACCATCCAGGTCGATGGCCTGGGGATCCAGGTTGTCGTAGTCGGGTTCCGCATTCGGCGCAGTAGCCCCAAGCTCGGGGGCCGGCGCGGGCGGTGCGGCGGCCGGGGCCGGCGTCGTGGGTGCGGCTGCGGCGAGCTCCTGCAGTGAAGCGCGCTCGGCGTCGTCCAGGTCGGTCGCTTCCAGCGCGACGGAGGCCGCCTTCGCCGCCACCGCGTCGTCGACCCCCTTGGCGAGGCGCACGACCCGTCGCGCCAACGCCAGGCTCATGCGCTCGTCGCTCTGAAGCAAGCCTCGCAGCGACTGCGCCACCTTGGCGTCGTCTCCCTTGCCCTTCATGGCTTCGGCCATGGCCACGGCCACGCGGGCTTCCGCCACCGTGTCGGGCGCGTGCTCGAGAATTCCCTCCCAGTAGTTCACGACGTCCCGGGCTCGGCCGCGGCGCACGGCGTCGCGGACGAAGCCCAGGACCATCGGCGCGGCGCGCCCGGGCTGTTGGGCCTCCACCGCCGTCTCCCACAAGGTGAAGATCAGGAGAGGGTGGTTGGGGGTCTTGGCCAGCTCGTCCGACAGGTCCTGGAGGGCTTCGTCGTGACGACCGGCCTCGCGCGCCAGCACGGCGCGAGAGACCGCGGGGTGGGAGTCCACGTCGGAGGCGGCCCGCTCCGGCTCCAGGCTCTTGTCGAGGCCGGCGAGCTTCATCCCCAGCGCCATGACGGCCCCGAGGAAGAGGGCCCCACCGAGCGAACCCCAGGGCGCCAGCGAGAGCGCGCGCAAATCGAAGTCGAAGGACCCGTCCGGGCGCAGCTGCGGCAGCCACACCGCCTGGGCCAGCACCCAGGCGGGGACCAGGAGAATCGCGGGTATCGGCATCACGCCGAACCAGCGCATGCCCTCCTGGCGGAAGCGAATGAGGTACGCGGCGCCTGCTGCGGCCGCGATCCCGGTGGCCCCCTGCCAGGGCGTATCGATGTCGGCGTCCAGTCCCAGGTGGAGAGCCAGGGCGGCGTAGCTCGAGAGAACCACCATGGCCGCGAACAGCCCGGATCCCCACACCATCTCGAGCGCCATCGCGACGCTGGCCAACATGACGAGGGACACCAACAAGTGCTTCCACGTCCCGTGGAAGAGCGGGTGCACCACCAGCCGCGCCGGATCCGTCCGCCCCCGGCGCACCCCCGAAGCCTGCGACGGAAGGCTGTCCAGCTCGGCGAAGGCGCGTTGCTCGGCTTCGCGGTAGCGGCGCTGGGTCGGCTTGAGGACCGGGAGCAGCGGGAGCCCGGCGGTTTCGCGCTCGAGTCGCTCCTCTTCCCGCACGCGCTCGACCTCGGTCGGGCCCACCAGGCGCTGCATGCGGGTGGAGAGCTCCACGCGGGGCGTCTCGTAGAAGAAGTCCTCGGCGTCCAGGAAGGCGTCGACGGCGGCTTCCTCGCGGCTGTACCCGGTGTCCGGGTCGACCGCGGCGTCCCGCTGCTGCGTCACCGCGAAGCACACGAGCATCGCCACGATCAGGGCGTAGGACACCCAGGGCTGGCGTCGAACCGATCCATCAGCATGGGTCACCGGTGCCTTCATGGATCGATCGGGGCGGAGAGCCCCCCTTCCTCGTGCCGGCCGGGGTACTGAGGAGCGCCGTGCCGCATCGGGCCGCAAACCGGGCAGGGCGCCTTCGCCAACGGGACTGAACGGACAAAACCGCTCGTCGCTGAAGCGAAAACCCAGGCAGGGGGCCGGTGCTCGCCCCCCTGGCTACCTGGGGGGACGGGCTTCCTCAATTCAGTGGGCCCGCGAGGCGACGCCGGCCGGGGGCCGTCACTCCTCCAGCTTGAAGACGCGCAGGGCGTTCTCGCGCAGGAACTTGGGCCAGACGTGGTCGCGGAAGGGCACGTCCGGCATGTCGCGAAAGATCCGCTCCAGCGACAAGCCCATCGGGAAGTAGCCCGCGTACATCACCTTGTCGGTGCCGCGCGTGTTCGCGTAGTCGATGATGGCGCGCGGGTAGTACTTGGGCGCGAAGGCGCTGGTGCAGTAGTGCAGGCCCGGCCACTTGAGCATGAGCTTGACCATCAGGTCCTCCCAGGGCTCGCAGCCGTGCATGGTCACGATGGTGAGCTCCGGGAAGTACCAGCACACCTCGTCCAGGTGCTCGACGTGCTGGCAGTGCATGGGCACGCGCGGCCCCGGCACACCCGCGTTGACGAAGAAGGGGATGCCGAGCTCGCAGCACTTGGCGTAGAGCGGGAAGAACTTCTTGTCGTTGATGTCGACCTGGGGCATCAGGCCGGCGGGGAAGCACTGGGCCGCCTTGATCCCGTAGGTCTCGTAGTCGCGCACCAGGTCGCGGACGGCCTCCATGCCGCGGTTCGGGTCGACGCCCGTGCTCGGCACGAAGCGGTCGGGGTGCTGGGCCATGGCCTCCTTCGAGGCCTTCGAGCGCACGCCCATCATGGCCTTCTCGACGCCCCAGCGGTCCATCTCCTCGAGCGTCGCCTCGACGGGGTCGCGGTCCTTGCCCCAGTCGTGGGGCACGCCCCTGAACATGTACTCGACCGGGAACTTGAAGTCCTCCTTGCTCTCGCGGTCGTGCACGTTGACCTTGAGGAAGGCGTAGGTCTCGTCGGGATCCAGGATGGGGAGGCCCAGCATCAGGTCGACGATCCCGATGTCGGTCGGCATGGTCACTCGTGTCAGCCCTTCTTCAGGTCCTGCACGAGCTCGCGCTGCTGCTCCTTGCTGGTCGCCTGGAAGGTCGCGGTCACGCGGTCGAGCACGCCCCCCCAGCGCTTGCGCAGGCCGTCGGCGAGCTGGTGCGGCTCGCC
>JAKSBN010000132.1 GCA_022361175.1 Pseudomonadota bacterium
CATCTTCACCCGCGACGGCGAACTGGTGGCGTCGGTGGCGCAAGAGGGTCTGATGCGGCCGGCTCAACGCCCCGAAGATCGCTCCCAATAACCCCAAACCGCCCCAGACCGCCGAGACGCAACGCTGGCGGCGTTGCATTTCGCTCGCCGTAGCGCTGCTACGGCTTCGCTCATGCGCCTTGCCAGCGCCGCGTCTCGGACGGTCTGGGGCAGTGCTCGTTCGAGGCTCTGTGCCCAGTCTGTGTCCGTTCGGGTCTTCTTCGAGGGTTGGCGGGCGATGAGCCGAACTTCAGGTCTCGCTGGTGGAGAGGCCGCCTTCGCGGGCGGGAGGGTGGAAGGCGGCGAGTTGGTCGAGGAGGGCGTGGGGATCGGTGGCGTGCAGGAGGCGGGCGCGGTTTTCGGGGAGCATGAAGCCCTCGCCGACGGACCGGTCGAGGAAGCGGGTGAGCGGGCTCCAGTAGTCGGCGACGTCCAGGACGGCGACGGGCTTTTGGTGAACGCCCAACTGGGACCAGGTGAGGATTTCGCAGAGCTCCTCCAGCGTGCCGATGCCGCCCGGCAGGGCCACGAAGGCGTCGGAGTGGGACGCCATCAAGGCTTTGCGCTCGTGCATGGAGTCGACCACGTGAAGCTCGGTGCAGCCGGCGTGGGCCAGCTCGCGATCGGCAAGACCCAGCGGGATGACGCCGATCACTTCGCCGCCCCCGCCCAGGACGCGGTCGGCCAAGACGCCCATCAGGCCCACGTCGGCGCCGCCGTAGACGAGGCCCAAGCCGCGCTCGACGAGCGCATCGGCCAGGGCGCGCGCCGCGTCGGCGTATTCGGGGCGGCGCCCCGTGCTCGAGCCGCAGAACACACAGACCCGCTTCATGACTGCTCCTCCGGTGCCCGCGTCCGGGCCCCGATCCGACCGTAGAGCATGGCACGGACCCCGGCGACCGCGCGTTGGCTCCGGACGGCGCGCTCGGTTAGGGTGCCGCCGTGCAGCCCGTCCACGCACACGCCTTTGCCCGGGTCGGGCTCCTCGGCAACCCGTCCGACGCCTACGGTGGGGCCTGCATCGCAGCGACGGTGGAGGGCTGGTCGACCCGAGCCCGAGTGGAGCCGGCGGAGCGATGCACGCTGGAGCTCGGCGCCGAAGAGCTCGAGGGGACCTTTCGCGACTTCGTCGAGCGCTTCGACCCCGCCCTGCCCGGCCCGGCCCTCGCGCTGGTGCGCGCGGCGCTGCGGACCGTCGGCCGCTACCACCCCGACTGGGTGGCCGACTCGATCTCCGATCCCCGCGCGCGCTTTCGGCTCCGCCTGGAGACGGATGTGCCGCGACAGGCCGGACTGGCGGGCTCCAGCGCCATCGTGGTCGCGGCGCTGCGGGCGCTGGCCGCGTGGTTCGACTGGCCGCTCGAGCCCGGCGAGCTGGCCCGTCTGGCGCGCCTGGCCGAGACCCACGAGCTCGGCATCGCGGCCGGCCCCATGGACCGCGTGGCCCAGGCGTTCGAGGGTCTCCTGTGGATGGACTTCCGCACCTCTCCCGACGCGATTCCCGAGCGCCTCGACCCGAGTGAGCTGCCGCCCCTCTACGTCGCGTGGGCCGGCGGCGGCCGCCCGTCCGGCGACGTCCACCGGGAGGTGCGCGAGCGCTACGAGCGCGGCGACCGCGCCGTGCACGAGACCATGGAGGCGCTGGCCGCCGGCGCCGAGGCCGGTCGCCGGGCGCTGGCCCGGCGCGATGCGGACACCCTGGCCACGCTGATGGACCGCAACTTCGCCCTGCGGTCGTCGCTCTTTTCGCTCGAGGAGGCCGACTGCGAGCTGGTCGCCACGGGTCGCCGTCTCGGACCCGGCGTCAAGCTGTGCGGCTCGGGCGGCGCGGTGGTGGGCATCCTGCCGCCGGGCACCGCCCCGGAAACCGTCGTCGACGTCTTTCGCTCCCGGGGCTTCGAGGCGCGGGCCCCCGTCCGGATCGCCGGCGGAGCCGAGGCATGAGGGCCTACGTGCTGGTGGCGGGCTACGCCACCCGCCTCTATCCGCTGACGCGCGACCTGCCGAAAGCCCTGCTGCCGGTGGGCGGGCGACCGTTGTTGGCGCATCTCTTCGACCGGCTGCTGGGCCTGCCCGAGCTCACGGAAATCGTCCTGGTGAGCAATCACCGCTTCGCCCCCGCGTTCGACGCCTTCGTCGCGGCCGCCCGGTGCCGCGTGCCGATCCGCGTGTTGGACGACGGCTCGACCCGCGAGGAGAACCGCCTCGGCGCCACCGGCGATCTGGCCTTCGCGCTCGAGCGAGTGCCCGTCGGTGGCGCGCCCTTCCTGGTGGTGGCGGGGGACAACCTGCTGGACTTCGACCTGGCCCCCCTGTGGCGCCGCTTTCTCGAGGCGGAGGCTTCGCTGCTGGTGGTGCGACCGGTCGTCCGCGACGGCGGCCCCTCGCGCTACAACGAGGTCGTGCTGGACGCCGAGTTCCGGGTCAAGCGTTTCCGCGAAAAGCCCCCCGATGCCGCGAGCCCCTGGGCCGCCATCGCCTGCTACTTTCACCCGCCGGACGTGGCGGATCGGATCTCCGAGTACCTGGCCGCCGGCGGCGATCCCGACGCACCGGGGCACTTCATCGCCTGGCTGGCCGAGCGGCGACCCCTGGTCGCCAGCCCGTTTGACGGCGCGTGGTACGACATCGGAACCCCGGAGACCCTGGCCGCCGCCCGCGCCCGCTTCGACGAGGAGGACCGCGCCGTCTAGGCCGGCGGGGCCGGAGACAGAGGAACACGCGTTGGGCGACCCCATTCGCTACGGAATCATCGGCTCGGGCATGATGGGCCTCGAGCACATCCTGAACATCGCCCTCTTCGACGACGCCGTCTTGACGGCCGCCGCCGACCCCTTCCCGAAGTCGCGCGAGCGGGCGCTCAAGGTGGCCGGCCACGAACTCGAGCTGTACGAGGACTACCGCGACCTGTTGGCCAAGGCGCCCGTCGACGCCGTGGTCGTCTGCACGCCCAACTTCACCCACGCCGACGTCCTGGCCGACGTCTTCCAGACCGACGTGCACGTGCTGGTGGAAAAGCCGCTCTGCACCACCGTCGCCGACTGCCGCCGGGTCGAGGAGGCCGCGGCCCGCCACCCGGGTGTCGTCTGGGTAGGCATGGAATACCGCTACATGCCGCCCATCACCCGCCTGGTGGAAGAGGCCCGCGCCGGCACCGCCGGCCGCCTGCACATGGTCTCCATCCGAGAGCACCGCTTTCCCTTCCTGAAGAAGGTGGGCGACTGGAACCGCTTCGCCCGCAACACCGGAGGCACCTTGGTGGAGAAGTGCTGCCACTTCTTCGACCTGATGAATCTGATCCTGCAGGATCGCCCCGTACGCGTCATCGCCTCTGGCGCGCAGGACGTCAACCACCTGGACGAGTCCTACGCCGGCGAGACGCCGGACATCCTGGACAACGCCTACGTCATCGTCGACTACGCCGGCGGCACCCGCGCCCTGCTGGACCTCTGCATGTTCGCCGAAGGCAGCCGCAACGAGCAGGAGATCTGCGTCGTCGGGGACGCGGGCAAGCTCGAGTGCTTCGTCCCCGAGTCCACGCTGGTGGTCGGCCGCCGCCACCCCAAGTCCGTCGCCACCGAGACCATCGAGGTAGAAGAGCGCGCCTTGAAGGCCGGCTTCCACCACGGCTCCACCTACTACGAACACCTGCACTTCCAGCACGCCATCCGCACCGGTGCTGCCCCCGCCGTCGACGCCACCGCTGGCCTCTGGGCCGTCGCCGTCGGCCAAGCCGCCGAACAGTCCATCGCGGAGGGCCGGCCGGTGGCACTGCGCGAGCTGGGGGTGGGGGACCTAGGTTGAGTGTTGGTACTGGCTAGAAGCGGACCGAGAAACCCCCGCCGATGGTCTGGCCGCGCTCGAAGACGGGCGAGAGCTTGCCGCGGGTGTAGATCAGCGCCACGTCCACCTCGGCGTTGGGGCGCTCGATCAACAGGTGCTCGAACTTGGCCTGGAAGAAGTGGTTCGTCTCGAGGCCGCGGCGCTTGGTGCCCGAGGTCGCGTCCAGCTCGTGCTTCAGCGTGTAGAAGAAGGCGACGCGGTCGGACTTGAAGACGCCCGTCTCCCATTCGACGTCGAGACTCAAGCGCGAGACGTCGGTGGTGGCGCCCGAGAAGTCGTCCGCGCCGCCGCGCTCCAGCTTGCCCACGAACTCGTAGGACAGGCGCGCATCCACCATGCGCGGGTTGTTGTTGGGCCCCGTGCGCAGGACGCTGAACGGCAGATCCAAGAGCGCCGAGAGATAGGAAGTAGCCAGACCGAACCCGAGGCCCACCACGATGTCGTGGTTGTCCAAGTCCTGGGTCGTTTCCCAGGAGACGTTCGCCTGCCCCTGGATGGAGAGCGGCGACGTCAAGGCCGCGGCCTGCTGACGCGCGCGCTGGATGGAACGGGCGCGCACGCTCTCCACCGACTCGTCGCGCCCACTGATGGCGTTCAGCAGGTCGCGCACGCTCTGGGGCGTGGTGGGAAGATCGATGTCGGTGAGGAAGATGCAGGTCTGGCCCTCGCGGCCGACGGGCTCGGTGTCGACGTTGGGGGCGACGTCGGGCGGGTTGACGTAGGCCTTCAGGTCCTCGCGCTGGATCAGCTCGGCGTAGGCCGCGTCGGAGACGCACACCTGGTTGGCGTCCAGCTCGCCCAGGAAGCCGATCCCCACCACGCCACCGGGGGGATCCACGGCGAACAGCGGCAGGAAGTCCAGCTCG
>JAKSBN010000385.1 GCA_022361175.1 Pseudomonadota bacterium
AAGATCGAGGCCATCATCAAGCCGTTCAAGCTGGACGAGGTCAAGGAGGCCCTGCACGGCATTGGCATCCAGGGCCTCACCGTGACCGAGGTGAAGGGTTTCGGGCGACAGAAGGGACACACGGAGCTCTACCGCGGCGCCGAGTACGTCGTGGATTTCCTGCCCAAGATCAAGCTCGAGATCGCCATCAGTGACGAGATGGTCGACAAGGTCGTCCAGGCGATCGTCGAAGCCGCCAACACCGGTCGCATCGGTGACGGCAAGATTTTCGTTCTCCCGATGGAAGAAGTGATCCGCATTCGAACCGGCGAACGCGGACCCGACGCCGTCTGATCGACATCACCCCCCCACGACGTGGGCCATGAGGAAGGATCGATGACTCCCAAGCAAGCTCTGGAACTCGCAAAGAAGAACAACGCCGTGATGGTGGACCTCCGCTTCACCGACTGGCCGGGCACGTGGCAGCACTGCTCGTTCCCCATCGACATGATCGACGAATCGACCTTCGAGGACGGCTTGGGCTTCGACGGCTCGTCGATCCGCGGCTGGCAGGCCATCAATGAGAGCGACATGCTCATGGTGCCCGACGCCTCGACGGCCTTCATCGACCCCTTCTACAAGCACCCGACGCTGGTGCTGATCTGCGACATCGTGGACCCGGTCACCAAGGAGCCCTACGGCCGCGA
Source organism: Pseudomonadota bacterium (assembly GCA_022361175.1). GTDB lineage: Bacteria > Myxococcota_A > UBA9160 > UBA9160 > UBA4427 > JAKSBN01. Next base: position 687 of record JAKSBN010000385.1, read on the forward strand.
CCCGCGCTACATCGCGACGAAGGCCGAGAACTACCTGAAGCAGTCGGGCATCGGCGACACCGTGTACATCGGGCCCGAGGCCGAGTTCTTCGTCTTCAACTCCGTCCGCTACAACACCGACGCCCAGGAAGGCTTCTACTTCATCGACTCGGTGGAGGGCGCCTGGAACACCGGTCGCGAGGAAGCCGCGGGCAACCTGGCCTACAAGCCGCGCCCCCAGGAAGGCTACTTCCCCGCGCCGCCGACGGACCACTACCAGGACCTGCGCACCGAGATGGTGCTGGAGATGCAGAAGCTCGGCATCGTCGTCGAGGCCCAGCACCACGAGGTGGCGACGGCGGGTCAGGCCGAGATCGACATGAAGTTCGACACCCTGCTCAAGATGGCCGACCAGCTGGTCACCTACAAGTACATCGTGAAGCAGGTGGCGCGGCGCAACGGCTTGACGGCCACGTTCATGCCGAAGCCCGTCTTCGAGGGCAACGGCTCGGGCATGCACACCCACCAGTCCATCTGGAAGGGCGGCAACCCGCTGTTCGCCGGCGACGGCTACGGCGGCTTCAGCGAGCTGGGCCTTCACTACGTGGGCGGCATCCTGAAGCACTCGCGCGCCCTGGCCGCGCTCACGAACCCGACGACGAACTCGTACAAGCGGCTCACGCCCGGCTACGAGGCGCCCGTCAACCTGGCCCTGTCCAGCCGAAACCGGTCGGCCTCCTGCCGGATCCCCATGTACTCGCAGAGCCCCAAGGCGAAGCGCATCGAGGTCCGCTACCCGGATCCCTCGTGCAACCCGTACCTGGCGTTCTCCGCGATGCTCATGGCCGGCCTCGACGGGATCGAGAACAAGATCGATCCGGGCGACCCGCTGGACAAGAACATCTACGCCCTCTCGCCCGAGGAGGCCGCCAGCATCCCCAGCATGCCGGCCAGCCTCGACGAGGCTCTCGACTGCCTGCAGGAGGACCACGAGTTCCTGCTGAAGGGCGACGTGTTCACCGAGGACGCGATCGAGAACTGGATCGAGTACAAGCGCGAAGAAGAGTGCAACCCCGTGCGCCTGCGACCGCACCCGCACGAGTTCGAGCTCTACTTCGACATCTAGAATCGACGAGACCGAACCCAAACCCCGCCGGCACACCGCCGGCGGGGTTTCTTTTTCACCACCCTCTTTCCAAAGTTCGAACACCCGCGCTGGAGTCCCGACGTCCACCACCCCGTCGATCCAGCGCCCGAGCCACGAGGGCCGGAGGGCACCTCCTCGGCGCGCAGGGGGGCGGTAATCCTGAGAACCGCCAGGGCGGCGCCCCTCCAGGCGAAGGCCGATCGCAGCACTCTCGTTGCACAGCGAACGCGCCACGCCCCCCCGGAGCCGACGAGAGGTCCCTCCGGCCCCTGGCTGGGCGTCCCGCGCTCACACGCATCCAGGCCTACAGCCCCCCACAAACCTCCGACACCAGCCCGCGCAGCCACCGGTGCCCCGGGTCCGCGTCGCTGCGCGGGTCCCAGCGCATGCGCACGTCGAAGCCGGCGTGCTCGATCGGCGGCTTCAGGATCCGTAGCGGCAGGAACTCGGCGAAGTGCTGGGCCACGCGCCGCGGCAGCACCGCCAACCAGTCGGACTCGGCCAGTACGTAGGGAACCACCAGAAAGTGGGGCGTCTGGAGTGCGATGCGTCGAGAGAGCCCCTGGGACTCGAGCTCTTCGTCCACGAAGCTCGCGCCGCCGCGCCCGAAGGGCGACACCACCACGTGGGGGATCTCGACGAAGCGCTTGAGCGTCAGCCGCCGGCCCACGTCCGGGTGGTCTTGCCGCACGACCGCCGCCATGTCCTCGTGAAAGAGGTCGTCGCACGAAAGCGACTCCCACGCGCCGAGAACCGGTCCCACGATCAGATCCAGGCGTCCGCGCCGCAGGTCTTCCACCGGATCGCCGCGGTCCGAGTGGCGAAACTCGAGGTCGATGCCCGGCGCTTCGCGGCCCAGGCGCTCTGCCAGCGCCGGCAGCAGCATGAACTGAAGCGAGTCGGTGCTGTAGATCCGAAAGACCCGCTCGGCGCGGCGGGCGTCGAAGCCGTCGCGCACGGCCAGGGCACCGGCCAGCTGCTCCAGCGCGGTTCGGATCGGCTCGGCCAGCTCCAGCGCCCGGGGCGTCGGGAGCATCCCCTGCCCGGTCCTCACCAGGACCGGATCGTCCAGCAACGACCGCAGCCTGCGCAGGGTGTTGCTCATGGCCGACTGGGTCAGGCCGACGCGGGCCGCCGCCCGCGTGACGTTGCGCTCGGCCAGCAGCGCGTCGAGGGCCACCAGCAGGTTCAGGTCGACGTTCGCGAGATTCACAAGATCAATGATACACATTCGAAATGATCATTGGTGTTCATGGTGGAGCTCGCCGATGTTCGTGCTCGGGTGTCGTTCGAGACGAACGAGGTGATGGAATGATCCGTCAGAGTCTGCTCTTTGCGCTGTCCGCGTTCGCGCTGGCGCTGCCGGCGGCCGCCGATCCGACCGTCTCGGCGCTGATCCAGATCGGAAGTGACGCCGTGTCGCCGACCCGCGTGCGCATGGCGGCCGAACGCGGCTTCGCCTTCCGCAACGAGACGGACGCCATGGCGCGCATCGTCTTCGATCGGAAGTCGGCCGAGCGCCTCGACTGCCAGGCGGGTGAAGCCGCCACGGGCCGATCGGGTCAGTTCGTGCTGGAGACCGGGGCCACGCTCCACTGCCAGGGTCAGGGGGGCACGCTCGGATACACCGTCTACTGGCGCAATAGCGACGGGGCGGTGCAGCGCACCAAGGGGCGTGTCCACGCTCCCTAGCGCTCGGCCTCCCGACGGCGAGGTAGGAGCCACGGACTTCCTGGGCTCTGCGGGAACGGATATGCTCTCTGGCGATCCCGCCGTCGGAGGCACTCCGCAGCCCGATGCGAACTCCCTGGAACGCCCGCGGGCGACGCTGCGAGCAACGTCGACCGCCGTCGTCGGCGGTCGCGTTCTTCTCCCGGCTCGCCCGCGCTGGGGGGCTCGCGTTGGCCCTCTCCGCTGCGCCGGCATCGGCGGCCCCGAACGAGTCCGAGGGCGCGGCGTCCGAGGCCGCGGCCAGCTCGATGCTCCGCCTGGAGCTGCGGCTGGAAGGTGCGGAGCTCGCCCGTCTGGAGCGCCAGCGGGGCGAGCGGCCGCTCGACCCGGAAGCCCTCCAGGGCGACTCCCCGGACTCGGAGTTCGCCAAGGGCACGCTCCACTGGGGCGAGTCCAGTGCCAGGGTGCGCGTGCGGGCCTCGGGCCCGCGAGCGGGGGGGCGCGCGGACCGCCGCTTCGAGATCCGTGCCCGCGAGCCGGTGCTGGGGCTTCGGCGTTTCGACCTGCTCGCGCCCGCCCCGCGTCATCCGCAGGCCGAGGATCTGGTGCTGGCGCATCTCCGACGCGAGGGCGTGTTGGCGCCGCGCTCGTTCTTCGTGCGGCTGTCGCTGAACGGCGAGTCGCTGGGGCCCATGCGACTGGAGGAAGGCTTCTCCAGGCGATTGCTGGAGGGTCAGGGGCGCCCCGACGGCGTCATCGTCCGGTTGGAGGCCGAGTCCGACGCCGCCGACCGGCTCGGCGTGAGTGCGACGGAAAACCGCGCCGACTTCTACGCGGCCGACCTGATTCCCTACCAGCCGCGCCGCGTGCGCGATTCCGCGCGGCTGTCGGACGAACTCGGCGCGGCGCGGCAACTCTTCGCGGCCCTGGTGCAGGGCCGACTGCCGGCCCACCGCGTCCTCGACGTGGAGGCTACCGCGCGTTTCCTCGCCATCGCGGAGCTGTGGCGGTCGGTGGACGCGTTGCGCTGGCACAACCTGCGCTTCACGCTCAACCCCATCACACGCCGACTGGAGCCCATCGGATTCGGCATGGTCGTCCCCGAGGTGTCGCTGGCGACCGGGCTCATGACGCGGCGCGAGCCCTGGTCGGCGCGCCTGCTGGAGGACCCTGTCCTGCGCAGTGCGTTCGTCGGCGAGCTGTCGCGCATCGCGGCCGACCTGGTTTCGGGTCCGGCGCGTCGCTGGCTTCGCGAGCTGGAGGAACCCGCCTTGGCGGCGCTCTCCGGCGCCGCCCACCCCTTCGACCTGCCGCCCGTCCTGGCGCGGGCGCAGGAGCTGGGTCCGATGGCGGCGCGCGATTTCGCGAAGGTGGATCCCCAGGCCCGCCCGGACGCCTCCGTCGCCCGGGCGGCGGTTCACGCCTATCTGCACTCGGGGCAGAGCGGCTTTGACGTGGAGGTGGTGAACGGCTTGCCGGTGCCGATTCGCTGGGTCGGGGTGACGCCGCCGTCGGCGGGCTCGACGACGCCCGGGCTGGCGGACGAGCTCCCCCTCGAGATTCCCGCCGCGGCTTATCTGGGCCCCCGGGCCTCGTCCCGATTGGGCATCGCGCCCGAGGCCGCCGCGCTGGGTCATCGGCTGCGCGCGTTGGTGAAGTTGGACGGGCACGACCCCGTCGCGGTCCGGGTCGTGCCCGTCGCCAACGGGCCGCTTCCGGAAGCGGTACCGCACACCGGCCTGGCGGCGGCGCTGGCGCAGCATCCGTTCCTCACCCGCGGCGGCGAGCGCGAACTCGTGATTGCGCCGGGCGCCTGGGACGTCGTCGGCGATCTGGCGCTGCCCGACGGATTCGGGCTGCGGCTGGAGGCGGGCACGACCCTGCGCTTCGAATCCGGCGGGATGTTGCTGGCGACCGGACCGCTGGTGTTTCGGGGCGATGCCAACGCCCCGATCCGTCTCGTGCCGCAGGCGGGAGCCAGGCCGCGGGCGTGGCAGGGCATCGCCGTTCTCCACTCGGCAGAGCCCCACGAGTGGCGATACGTGGAAGTCCAGGGCGCGTCCGGCCCCGATCGCCGGGGGTGGAAGCTGGATGGCGGCGTGACCTTCCGCCGTTCGAGCGTTCGCATCGCGCACAGCCGTATCGAAGGCGCGAGCGCCGAGGTGGCCCTCAACTTCCTGCGCAGCGAATTCCAGCTGGAACACGTCGAGGTGCTTGATGCGGCCCAGGACGCCGTCGAAGTGGACTCCAGCGAGGGCCGCGTCTCGGGGGGGAAGATCGCCGGGGCCACCGGCGATGGTCTCGACCTGAACGGCTCCGACGTTCAGGTCGAGGGCCTGCGGCTGGAGGAGATCCAGGACAAGGCCCTCTCCGTGGGCGAGCGCAGTCGCCTCCGGGCCCGCGACGTGTCGATCCGCTGGGCCGGAACGGGGGTGGCGAGCAAGGACGGCTCCATCGCGCGCCTCGACGGAGGCCGCATGCGCGACGTCAAGCACGCGGCCCTGATGGCCTACGTGAAGAAGCCGGAGTTCGGGAGCGCGGCCCTCGAGGTCGAGGGCATGGCCTTCGAACGCGTCGGGCGCACCGCCGTGGCCCAGGTGGGGAGCCGCGTCTCTCTGGACGGGAAGCCACAGCCCACGGAAGCCGTGGACGTGGCCGAGCTCTACACCACGGGACACATGAAGGAGTAGTTGCGCCTCACTGGCTCGGCAGGCTGCCCGCCAGACTGGAGAAGGCGTCTTCGATGCCCCGGCGGAGTTTGTCCAGATCGGGAACGCGATCGGCGTCGGCCGTCAGCCCGACGTGCAGCCAGCCGTCGTAGGAGAAGACGGCGAGCCCGAGGCCCATGCCGTCTGCGATCGGAACCAGGGGATAGAGTGCTTCCACCCGCCGGCCGGCCAGAAAGCGGGTCTCGCGCGGCCCTGGGACGTTGGTGGCGATCACGTTGGCGAGCCGGCCGAGCGGCATCCGGCCGGCCACCGCCGCGACCACCGGGGGCGGCAGGTTCTCGATGATCGAGAGCAGGGCGTCGATGCCGGTCCAGGCTCCGTCTTTCTTCAGCTGCTCGGTGATGCCGCGCGTGGCGGTCAGGCGGGCGGTGTCGGATTCCAAGTCGACGGCCAGGGGAACCAGCATCGCCGAGATGCGATTGCCCAACTCCGCGGCGGCGTCCGCCGAGCGCAGACTCACGGGGACCATGGCCGACAACTCGAGACCGCGCGTCGAGATTCCACACCCGTTCAGGTAGCGGTGCAGGCCACCGGCCAGCACGCACAACACCACGTCGTTGACCGTGCCCCCGAGCTCGCGCCGAATGACGCGCACCCCGAGCATCGGCAGTCGCGTGAAGGCGAGGGCCCGGTGCGGGCCGAGCGGATGGTTCCAGGGACAGGTGGGGACGTCGCCGGTGGCGAGCCGCACCGCGGAGAAGGCCGCACGCCTGAGGTCTTCCAGATTGGCCCGCGCCCGCGCGGGCTGGGCCACGGATCCCAACAGCCCTGCGGCCTGCCGCAGCCGCGAACCCAAACCCTCAGCGAGCGCGCGCCCGGCGCGGACTGTGGGCGTGGGGAGCTCGGGCTCCCGCGCGCGGGGTGGCGAGGTCGGCGAGCCGATCTCCGGGGTCGGGTCCAGCAGCTCCTCCAAGAGCTGGGCCCCGGCGATGCCGTCGATCATGCAGTGGTGGACCTTCTGGAACACGGCCGTCCGGTCGCCGTCGAGACCCTCGATGACGTGCATGTCCCACAGCGGCCGGTGCCGGTCGAGGGGCCGGCACCAGAGCTCCGTCACCAGATCGTGTAGCTCCGAGAGCCCTCCCGGACTCGGCAACGCCCAGCGGTGGACGTGGCGCCGCAAGTCGAACTGTGGGTCGGTCTCCCAGGTCGGGTGCCCCAGCGAGAACGGCACGTTCAAGGCGCGCTGGGTATAGCGCGGCGTTCGGGGCAGCCGAGATTCGAGCTTCCGGATCAAGCTCGACCGCGTCAGCTCGCCATCCACGATGGCCAGACAACCGATGTGCAACAGCGAGTGCGGACGTTCCAGGTAGAGGAAGCCCGCATCGCGGGTGCTCATGCGGCTCGGGAGAGTCGGCATTCTCACACGCGGCATGCGGAATGTTTGAGCAAGGGACGTGCCAGCCGCTTCGCGTGCTCTCGCGCGCCCGAGGGCGTCCGGTGCCCTCACACGCGGCGGTGTCGCCCGTGGATTGTGCAGCGCGTGCTCGTTTGCCGGGCGGTTGAACGCCCGATCAGGCCAGACCGAGCACGCGTTCGATGTGATGAAGCCCCGGCGCTCGCCCCACCAGCCAAGCTGCCGAGCGCACGGCGCCGACTGCGAAGTGGTCGCGGGTCGAGGCGCGGTGGATCAGCTCGAGGCGTTCGCCCTGACCGATGAAGAAAACCGAATGTTCGCCCGGGTTGTCGCCGCCGCGCAGCGTCTGTACGCCGATGGCGTCCGCCGGCCTCGCGCCGATCTCTCCCTCGCGGGCGCACACCAGGTGATCGGCCAGGTGCTGGCCGCGTCCCTCGGCCACGGCGGCCGCGAGGTGGAGGGCCGTACCGCTGGGTGCGTCGCGCTTGGCCCGGTGGTGCAGCTCCACCAGCTCCGCGTCGTAGCCGGGGCCCAGCTTGCGCGCGGCTTCGCGCACGAGCCACGCCAGCAGGTTCACCGACACTGAGAAGTTCGGGGCGTGGAGCACCGGGATGCGTTCCGCCAAGGCGGCGATCTCCGCCAGCTCCGCCTCGGAGAAACCGGTGGTTCCCGTGACGTAGGCGACCCCGGCATCGGCCGCGGCGCGCAGGTTCAGCAGCGTGGACGCGGGCGTGGAGAAGTCGATGGCCACGTCGCAGCCCGCCAGCGCCGACGCGGGGTCGTCCACGACGGGGATGTCCGCGAGGCGCGTGCCCACGGCGGGATGGCCAGGGCCCTCGAGCGCGCGCGCGAATGCGAGATCCGGGTGGTCCGCCAGGGCGGCGCGGACGCGTTCTCCCATGCGGCCCGCCGCGCCCACGACACAGACGCTGGCCTGGCCCATCAGAGGATCTCCAGCTCTTTGAGCGCCACCTGCAGGCGCTCGCGGTTCGGCTCGGTGAGAGGCGTCAGCGGCAGCCGGATCTCGTCGCCGGCCTTGCCCAACAGCGCCAGCGCGGCCTTCACGGGGATCGGGTTCGATTCGCAGAAGAGCACCTCGAACAGCGGCAGCAGCTGGTAGTGCAGGGCCCGGGCGCGGTCCACCTGTCCGGCGCGGAAGGCGCTCACCAACTCCACCATGATCCCGGGCACGACGTTGGAGCTGGTGGAGATGACACCGCGCCCGCCCAGGGCCAGGATCGGCAGCGTCATGGCGTCGTCTCCGGACAGCACGCAGAAGTCGTCAGGGCAGTGCGCGATCACTTCGGCGATCTGGGTCGCGTCGCCGCAGGCCTCCTTGATGCCCACGATGCGCTCCACCTCGGCCAGCCGGGCGACGGTGGTGGGAAGCATGTTCGAGCCCGTGCGATGCGGCACGTTGTAGACGACGAGCGGGAAGTCGGTCGCGGTGGCGATCTCCGAATAGTGGGCGACCAGGCCCTCCTGGGTCGGGCGGTTGTAGTAGGGTGAGATCAGGAGCGCGCCGTCGGCCCCGGCTTCTTTCGCGTGGCGGGTCAGCTCGAGAGCCTCCTGGGTGTTGTTCGAACCCGTGCCCGCCACCACGGCGACGCGACCTCCGGCCGCTTCGACCACCACGTCCATGACGCGGCGGTGCTCGGCATGGGAGAGCGTGGCCGACTCGCCCGTCGACCCACACGGCACCAAGCCCTGAACCCCGGCGGCAATCTGCTCTTCGGCCAGAGCGGCCAGTGCGCGCTCATCAACGGCTCCACCGCGGAAGGGCGTGATCAGTGCAGTCAAGACCCCTTCGAACATGGCGGCTTCCTCCTGTGACCCGGCCGTGGTCGGCTCTAGACCGGGAACTCGCCGGTGAAGACCTGCTCCGCCGGTCCGGTCATGAAGACGTGGGCGTCGTCGTCCGCCCACTCGATCCCGAGTTCGCCGCCCCGCAGCGAGATCGCGACGGAGCGGTCCACGCGCCCCCGCAGCATGCTCGCGACGGCGACGGCGCAGGCTCCGCTGCCGCAGGCCAGGGTCTCGCCGGTGCCGCGTTCCCAGGTTCGCTGGCGCACCCGGGCGCGGTCCAATACCTGAATGAACTCCACGTTCACGCGGTTCGGAAACGCGGGGTGGTGCTCGATCTCCGGTCCGATCGATTCGACGGGAAACGCATCCACGTCGTCCACCTCGAGGACGGCGTGCGGGTTGCCCATGGAGACGGAGGAGACCGAGAAGCGGCGTCCCGAGATCTCGAGCGGCACGTCCAGCACCGGGCCCTCTCCCTCGCCCAGGCGCGTCGGGATCTTGGCCGGCGCGAGCACCGGCTGGCCCATGTCGACGCGGACGCGGTTGTCGCCCGCGAAGCGCGGCCGCACGACGCCGGACAACGTCTCCACACCGACCTCCTCGGCGTCGGTGTGGCCGTGGTCGCGCAGGTACTTGAAGAAGGCGCGGATGCCGTTGGCACACATCTCCACCTGGGAGCCGTCGGCGTTGTAGATGTCCATGCGGAAGTCCGCGGCCGTCGCGGCGCGCACCACCAGAACCTGATCCGCGCCGACCCCGAAATGGCGATCGCACAGGCGGCGCGAGAGCGCCTCCAGGTCCGCCGGGAGCTCGTGGCGCAGCCCGTCCAGCACGACGAAGTCGTTGCCGGCGCCGTGCATCTTCGTGAAGGGCAAGCGGCGGGTCATGCAGTGAACTCCTCGGGGATGGTCTCTCCCCGGAAGAGATCTTCCAGCACTTCGCGCTCGCGCACCACTGCGAAGCGGTCCCCGCGGACCAGCACCTCCGCCGCCCGCGGCCGCGCGTTGTAGTTGGACGCCATGACGAAGCCGTAGGCGCCCGCGGTGCCGAAGGCCAGCAGGTCGCCCGGCTCGAGCGGCGGCAGCGGCCGGTCCTGGGCCAGGAAGTCCGCCGACTCGCAGACGGGGCCCACCACGTCGACCGGCGCGGGCTCGCCGCGCGCGGGGGCCACGGGCTGTACGGGCTGGTGGGCGCCGTAGAGCGCGGGCCGGATCAGATCGTTCATGGCGCCGTCCACCACCACGAAGCGTTTGTCGCCGCCGCGCTTGCGGTAGAGGACGCGCGTCACGAAGAGCCCCGCCGGCCCCGCGATGGCGCGCCCCGGCTCGAGCACGATCTCACACCCGAGATCCGCCAACGCCGTGCGGACGGCGTCGGCGTAGGCGGCCACCGACGGAGGGGTTTCGCCCGAGTAGTCCACGCCGAGACCGCCCCCCACGTCGACCACGGCAATGGCGTGGCCGGCCGCTCGGAGCTCACCCACCAGCGTGCGGACGCGGGCGAGGGCCTCGGCGAAAGGGGCCACGTCCAGCAGCTGCGACCCGATGTGGCAGTCGACGCCGACGACGCTGACGTTGGCCAGGGCCTTGGCTTCGGCGTAGGCCTCCCCGGCCTCGGCCCAGGGGATGCCGAACTTGCTCGTGCGCAGGCCCGTCGCGATGTAGGGGTGGGTCTTGGGGTCGACGTCGGGATTGACGCGGAACGCGACCGGGGCGCGCACGCCGCGGGCTCGCGCCACGGCGTCGATGGCCCGGAGCTCCTCGCGCGACTCGACGTTGAAGAGCTTGATGCCGGCGGCCAGGGCCGCGTCGATTTCGTCGCGACGCTTGCCGACGCCGGAGTAGACGATCCGATCCCCGGGGATGCCGGCGCGCTGGGCGCGCGCGAGCTCTCCCACCGACGTGATGTCGGCCCCCGCGCCGCCCCGGCACAGCGTGCGGAGGACGGCCAGGTTGCCGTTGCACTTCACCGAGAAGCACACCAAGTGCCGAACGCCCGCGAACGCCTCGCCGAGCGCCCGGAGCCGCTCGGCCAACGCGGCCGCGCTGTAGATGTAGACGGGAGTGCCGACGCTGTCGGCGATCTCGCGCACCGGGACGTCTTCGGCGCAGAGCTCGCCGTCCCGGCGTGCGAAGCTCACGGCCGGGTCCTCTCGTCGTCGTCCCGTTCGGGTTCGGCGGCTTCGGGCGCCGGTGCAGGCGGGTCGGGTCTCACCGGCCGGCCGTACTTGCCGCAGGCGCTGGCGGCGATGGCCAGCGCAATGGCGGCCGTCAACACGGGCCGCGCGCCGGTCACGGCTCCTCTCCGGCGTCGAGTTCGCGGGCCTCGGCGGCCAACCGCTCGCGGGCGGCCGCCAGCGCGGCGGCGACGGTCTCACGGGCCGTGCCCCCCGGCAGAGCGCGGGCCTCGAGGCTTCGCTCCACGTCCAGCAGCTGGTCCGCGCCGGCGGGGAAGGCCGGGTGAAAGGCGCGCAGGTCTTCGCGGGAGAGCGCCGACAGATCCACGTCCTTCTCGACGCAGTGTCCGACGATGCGTCCAACGGCCTCGTGGGCTTCCCGGAAGGCGACGCCCTCCTGGACCAGGACCTCGGCCAGGTCGGTGGCCAGCAGCATGGGATCCGCGGCCGCCGAGCGCATGCGGTCGACCCCCACCCGCAGCGTGGCCAGCGCACCGGCCGTCACGTCGAGGCAGTCGCCCAAGGTTCGCGCCGAGTCGAAGATCGGCTCCTTGTCCTCCTGGAGGTCGCGGTTGTACGTCAGCGGCAGCCCTTCCACCGCCGTCAGCAGCGACACCAGGTTCCCGACGGCCCGGCCCGACTTGCCGCGCACCAGCTCCGGCACGTCGGGGTTCTTCTTCTGGGGCATCAGGCTGGACCCGGTGGAGTAGGCGTCGGCCAGCTCGACGAATCCGAACTCGGCGCTCGACCACAGCACCAGCTCTTCCGAGATCCGCGACAGGTGGATCATGGCGATGGCGGTGGCCGAGAGGAACTCCAAGGCGTGGTCGCGCGCGGCCACGGTGTCCATGCTGTTGCGGCTGGGCCCGTCAAAGCCCAGGGCGGAGGCGGTGGCCTCGCGGTCGAGAGGCAGCGTGGATCCCGCCAGGGCTCCGGAGCCGAGGGGGGCGTAGGCCATGCGCCCGCGCGCGTCGGCGAAGCGCGCCGCGTCGCGTTCGAACATCTCCACGTAGGCCAGCCAGTGGTGGGCCAGCCGCACGGGTTGGGCGCGCTGGAGGTGCGTGTACCCCGGGAGGATCGTGTCCAGGTGCTCGGCGGCGCGTTCCACCAGGACGTGGCGCAGCTGCAGCAGCCCGCGCCCCGCCGCCGTGCACGCGTCGCGCAAGTAGAGCGCCAGATCGGTGGCCACCTGGTCGTTGCGGCTGCGGCCCGTGTGCAGGCGACCCGCCACCGGTCCGATCTGCTCGCGCAGCCGCGCCTCGATGTTCATGTGGATGTCTTCCAGGGCCGGATCGAACGAGAACTCGCCCGCCTCGATCTGGCGCCCGATGGCCTCCAGCCCCGCCTCGAGCGCCTCGGCATCGGCGGCGGGGATGAGCCCCGTAGCGGCCAGCATGCGGGCGTGGGCGATGGAGCCGCGGATGTCGTAGCGCGCCAGGGCGCAGTCGAACTGCACCGACGCGCTGAACCGCTCGACGCGCGGGTCCGTGGCCTCGGAAAAGCGGCCGCCCCAGGGTTTCTGCTTCTCGCTCATGCACCGTAATCTCGCGATTTTGCGAAGGGATCACAAGCGTTGCCCCCGAGGCGGGAAGTCGGGGACCGCCCCAGCTCCTCGTCCGGCTCCCCCTGACCGGTGTCCGAAGCCACTCGGGCGAGCGCGCCTCGGCGACCGCGGCGGGCTAGCCTTGCCCGGTCCGGGTGGGGCCGGGCGAGAGTCCCAGGGGGAGATGCGTGGCGAACCGGGGTGGGCGTCGACGCAAGTCGTCGGGCAGGTCGTCGAAGAAGCGCTGGGGTCGGCCGCGCTGGTGGACCCGCCGGGCCTTCCGGGCGACCGGCCTGGGGCTGGCCGGCGCGGCCTTCGTCGCCGGCTTCGCCACCGCTGTTTACGTGGTCAAGTTGGACCGCGTCGTCGTGCGGCGATTCGCGGGCGTGCAGTTCCAGGTGCCGTCCAAGGTGCTGTCCGCCCCGACGATTCTCTACCCCGGTCTGGACGCCAAGCGCGCCGGCCTGCGGTCGACCCTCGAGCGCCTCGGCTACCGGGAGGACCCCGACCACTTTCAGCCGCCGCTCGGGCGCTTCCGCTGGGAAGGCGATCGAATTCGCATTCATCTGCGGGCGTTCGAACACCCGACGCGGGCCGAGCCGGCGCGGTTGGTGGAGCTGCGCCTGGCCGGCTCGGTGATCGAGCGCATTCGCGAGCTACCGGGCCGCGGCGAAGTGGGTGCGGTGCCGCTGGAGCCGGAGCTGGTGGGGGCCTACTACGGCGATGCCCGCGAGCAGCGCGAACTGGTCCGGCTGGACGAAGTGCCGCGGCATCTGGTGGACGCCGTCTACGCCGTGGAGGACCAGCGCTTCGAGCAGCACGTGGGCATCGACTTGCGGCGCATCCTGGGTGCCGGTCTGGCCAACCTGCGCGCCGGCCGCGTGGCCCAGGGCGGCAGCACGCTGACGCAACAGCTCGTGAAGAACTTCTTCCTCACTCCCGAGCGCACGCTCAAGCGCAAACTCCAGGAAGCCATCATGGCCCTCATCGTGGAGGTCCGGTACGACAAGCAGGCGATCCTGGAGAGCTACCTGAACGAGATCTACCTGGGTCAGCGCGGAGCCACCGAAGTCCACGGCGTGGGGGAGGCGGCGCATTTCTACTTCGGCAAGCGGGTCGCGGATCTCAGCGTGGCGGAATCCGCCCTGATCGCCGCCATCATCCAAAGCCCGAACTCGCTCTCCCCCCACCGCAACCAGGAGCGCGCGGTGCGCCGGCGCAACCTGGTGCTCGAGCTCATGCACCGGCAGCAGCGCATCGGCGACTTCGTCTACGAGCGGGCGCGCAACGAGCCCCTGCGCGTGGCAGCGATTACCGTCGAGCCCAGTCAAGCGCGGTACTTCCTCGACGTGCTCCGGCGACAGCTGCCCGAGGTGTACGACCAGGGTGCGTTGGCCACGGAGGGCCTCCGCATCTACTCCACCTTGGATCCCCGCTTGCAGCGGGTGGCTGCGGAAGCGCTGCGGGGCGGGCTCGAGGCCCTCGAGAAGCAGCGCCCCGAGCTGGTGGACCCGGACCCGATGCGTTTGCTCCAGGGTTGTGTTGTGGCTCTGCGCCCGCAGACGGGAGAGATCGTGGCGCTGGTGGGCGGCCGGGACTACGGCGTCAGCCAGTTCGATCGCTGCACCCAGGCGCGGCGCCAGGCCGGGAGCATCTTCAAGCCGTTCGTGTACATCGCCGCGCTCGAGCCGCGCGGCGGCACGCCCTGGATCACGCTCGCCAGCACCGTCGACGACAGCCCTTTCGAGATCGAGACCAGCGCCGGCCCGTGGCGACCCGAGAACTACGACGAGGAGTTCCGGGGCCTGGTCCCCGTGCGCGAGGCGCTGGAGCGATCGCTGAACGTGCCGGTCGCGCGACTGGCGCACCAGATCGGGATCGATGCGGTGGCCCAGGTGGCGCGGCGTCTCGGGATCAGCAGTCCCCTGCCGCGCGTTCCGAGTCTGGCCTTGGGGGCGGCCGACGTCACGCCGCTCGAGATTGCGCGGGCTTATGCCACCCTGGCCAACGCGGGCATTCGACCGTGGCCCCACGCTTTCGAAGACGTGGTCGCGCCGCAAGGCGGGACGCTCGAGCGCCGCGATCTGCGCTTCGAGCGCGTCATGGACGCCGGCACGGCCTATCTGGCGACTTCGCTGCTGGAGGGCGTGGTGGACCGCGGGACGGCGGCCCGGCTGCGCGGTCTGGGCTTTCGCGGGCCCATCGCCGGGAAGACCGGCACCAGCGACGACGAGCGCGACCTGTGGTTCGTGGGATTTACGCCTGAGCTCGTGACCGTCGTCTGGGTGGGTTTCGACGAGCCCCGAAGTGTCGGCGTGCCCAGCAGCCGCGCCGCCCTCCCCGTCTGGGCCCGCTTCATGCGAGAGGCCACGGGGCCCTCGATCCGCGGCGCGTTCCTGCCGCCCGGCGACGTGGTGAAGCTGGACATCGAGCCCCAGACCGGCGCCCGCGCTTCGGTGGGCTGTCCGGACCGGCGCCCGGAGTACTTCCTGCCCGGGACCGAGCCCCAGGATGTGTGCACGGGCCTGCGTGGCTGGCGTGTCGGCAGGGAATCGGACGCCGAGGGTCCCGGCCGTCGGCGCGGTTTTCTCGATTGGTTGCGCGAGCGATTCTGAGCGCGCGAAGTGGGCCGAACGCTGGGTGCGGAGAAGTGGTGAAGACCATGAGTGCAAGAACATGAGCGCCGGGTCACGGCGTTGGATCGCAGGGGCGTCGCTCTTGTTGGCCCTCGGTTTGGCGGCCTGCCGCACCCCGGGGCGGCCGATCCTGTGGGGCCGTGTCCCGCCGCTGCGCATCTCCGAGTTGCAAGCCGAGGGGGACGCCGCCCGGCGCGCCTCGACCCGCTTGGTGTTGCAGGGACTCGACGCCGATGTGGCTGGCAGCGGCGCGACGGCAGCGGGACACTATCACCGGGCGCTGCAGGTGGACCCGACGAATCCGTACGCTTACCTGGCCCTGGCGCGACACCACGCGGAGGGAGTCACGCCCGAGCGCGGGCTTTCCTTCCTGGAGCGCACGCGTTCGCTGTTGGAAGCCGAGGACGCTCTCTCCCCACGGGTTCGCGCGCATCTGGTCGGGCTCCGGGGCGTGGCCCTCGACGCGTCGGGGCGGATGCACGACGCGGTGCCCTTGCTCGTCGAGGCCAGCGAGCTGGCGCCGCGGGTGTGGGGGGACGGGCACCTTTCGCCCGCAGAGCTTCGCTAGCGAACTTCTCGGTTGGCGTTCGGTGAAAGGAGAGGCATGTCGCCCAAGTTGCGCAGTCTGGGGATCGCGGTGGGATGCGTGCTGCTGCTCGACGGTGGCACCAAGGCCTGGGTGGCGGAGCACGTGGAGCGGGGCGTGCGCACCGCCCTCATCGACGGCTTCCTGTACCTGACGCATGTTCACAATCCCGGCGCCGCGTTCGGGCTGTTCGCGGACGCCGCAGCCAGCGTGCGCATCGCCGCCTTCACGGCCGTGACTGCGGTGGCGATCGGCGTGATCGCTTCGTTCTACGTTCGTCTGGCCCCCGGGGAGCGCTGGACTGCCGCCGCATTGGGTCTCGTTACGGGCGGTGCTCTCGGCAACCTGATCAACCGGTTCGTCGTCGAGGACGGGGTGATCGACTTCCTGCACGTCACGCTTTTCTCGGGCTTCGCGTGGCCGGATTTCAACGTGGCCGACATGGCGATCGTGCTGGGGGTCGCCGCCCTCATGCTCGACGTCATGGCCGCCGAAGGGCGCGCCCGCGCGCGCGGCGTTTCTCTCGACGACGATTAGAGTCTGAGCGGACTTTTGCACTTGCCGGCGGTCGGATTCCCCGCGTGGGTGGCACTTTTTTCGGATCGCGGCCTCCGCCGCGATTCCGGGAGATTCGCGTGCGGGGTCGCGAGCCTGGGCCGGACTTCGAATACACAATCTTGTGATGCCCGCGGGCGGGAAGTCAGGAAGCGACAGCGCTTTCTTGACACTTGCGCGGGCCGTGCGATAGAAAATCGCATCCCCTGGGCGGTGTCGATCGTTCCTCCAACGAGTCCGTACTCGGCGATCAGCGGCCCAACTCTCGGTGCACAGAATGAAGTTCTTCATTGACACGGCGAGCATCGTCGACATTCAGGAAGCCGCGTCGCTCGGGCTCCTCGACGGTGTCACGACCAACCCCACCTTGCTGTCTCGCGAAGACGGAGATCCCCGCGAGATTCTGCGCGAGATCACGAAGATCGTGGACGGCCCCGTCAGCGCTGAAGTCGTCGCCCTCGATGCCGAGGGGATGGTGCGCGAGGGGCTCGAGCTGCGGAAGATCTCCGACAACATCGTCGTGAAGATCCCCATGACACTCGAGGGCCTGAAGGCGGTGCGGGCGCTCAGCGATCAGGGTGTCCCCACCAACTGCACATTGATCTTCTCACCGTCCCAGGCGCTGATGGCGGCCAAGGCAGGCGCCACCTACGCCTCGCCCTTCGTCGGGCGCCTCGACGACATCTCCGCCGACGGCATGGGCTTGATCGAGCAGATCTGCGCGATCTACGACAACTACGGCCTGGCGACCGAGGTGCTGGTCGCCAGCGTGCGCCATCCGGAACACGTGGTGAAGGCGGGCATCATCGGCGCGCACGTGGTCACGATGCCGCTCAAGGTGATCAACCAGCTCGCGAAGCACCCTCTGACCGACATCGGTCTCAAGCAGTTCCTGGCAGACTGGGAAAAAACCAAGAATCGTTGAGCGAGCGCGGGCAGCCGCGGCGCCGCCCCGAGTGGCGATGCCCCGCAGCCCCGCGGCCTCGGCGTATGGCGGTTGAGCCATGAAGAAGCCGAAGAGCGACTACTCGATTCAGACCGTGAGCAACGCGCTGCGTTTGCTCGAGGTCTTTCGCGAGGACGCCGAGATCGGGGTGACCGAGCTCTCCCGGCGCCTCGGGTTGCACAAGAACAACGTCTTCCGCCTGCTCGCCACCCTCGAACAGGCCGGCTACATCGAGCAGAGCGCGGCCAGCGAACGCTATCGGTTGGGCACGCGCTGCCTCGAGCTGGGCCAGGCCTTCTCCCGGGGGCATCCCCTGCTGCGCCGCGCGCGGCCGGTGCTCGAATCGCTGGCGGGCGAGCTTCAGGAGACGGTGCACCTGGGCGTGCTGCGGGACTTCGAGGTGGTGCATCTGGACGCCCAGGAACCCGACCAGCTGGTGCTCACCACGAGTCGGGTGGGGCGGCGCCTGCCCGCCCACTGCACCGCACTCGGAAAGGTCCTGGTGGGCTGCGCCGATGCCGCCACGCAGCAGGCGTACGATCGGGACTTCGTCTCGCGCGGTCGGCTGCAGGCCGCCACCGAGCACACGATCGTCGATCCCTTGAAGCTCTTCGAGCACCTGCGCGGCGTGATGGCCGAGGGCGTGGCCCTCGACCTGGAGGAGTGCGCTCCGGGCCTCTGCTGCGCGGCCGCGCCGGTCCAGGACGCGGCGGGACAGGTCAGAGCGGCGATCTCGGTCTCGGGTCCGGCCTTCCGCCTGGGCCAGGAATCGCTGCGCGAGCGCGTGGTGCCGCTGCTGACGGCGGCGGCCGGGCGACTGTCCCAGGACCTGGGCGCTCCCCGCTAGGCGTCCCCAACGCCCGCCCGTTGCCCGTCGAGGGGGTCTCGCGTACCCTCCCCGTCCCACAAGTCCTCGATTTTTCTACTGAAATGACCCGGAGTCAGCTATGGATTACGGACTGAGCGACGAACAGCTCGCTCTCCAGGAGACCGCCCGTCGCTTCGCGGAGAGCGAGATCGCACCCGTGGCGGCGAAGTACGACGAGAGCGGCGAGTTCCCCCGAGACATCATCAAGAAGGCCTACGAGCTGGGCCTCACCCCGACGGTGATCCCCGAGGAGTACGGAGGCGTCGACCTCTCGATCCTCGACAGCTGCCTGATCGTGGAGGAGCTCGCTTGGGGCTGCGCCGGCATGGCCACGTCGATCATGGCCAACGACCTGGGACTGATGCCCATCCTGGTGGCGGGCACCCACGACCAGAAGAAGGAGTGGCTCGGTCTGGTGGCGGGCGACTTCAAGCTGGTCTGCTTCTGCCTGTCGGAGCCGAACGCCGGCTCGGACGTGGCGGGCATGCAGCTCCTCGCCGAGAAGGACGGCGACGACTACGTCCTGAACGGGACCAAGTGCTGGATCACCAACGGCGGCGAGGCCGACGTCTTCACGGTTTTCGCCACGCTCGACCGCAGCAGCCGGCACAAGGGCGTGTGCGCCTTCGTGCTGCACAAGGACATGCCCGGTCTGGCGCCCGGCAAGAAGGAAGACAAGATGGGCCAGCGGGCCAGCGACACCCGCGTGATCCACTTCGACAACGTGCGGGTGCCTGTCTCGCAGCGCCTGGGGGCGGAGGGCGAGGGCTTCAAGATCGCCATGCAGACGCTCGACCGCACGCGGCCGCCGATCGGCGCGCTGGCCACCGGCATCGCGCGCCGCGCCCTGCACGAGAGCACCGCCTACGCCAAGGAGCGCAAGGCGTTCGGCTTCCCCATCGGCGGCTTCCAGGCGGTCCAGTTCCTGCTGGCCGACATGGCGAAGGACATCGAGGCCGGCCGGCTGCTCACCCACAAGAGCGCCTGGATGGTGGACAACGGCCTGAGGGCCTCCAAGAGCTCCTCCATCGCCAAGTGCTTCGCCACGGACGCGGCCATGCGCATCACGACGGATGCCGTGCAGATCTTCGGCGGCAACGGGTACACCAAGGAGTACCCGGTCGAGAAGTTGATGCGGGACGCCAAGCTGATGCAGATCTACGAGGGCACCAACCAGATCCAGCGCCTCGTGATCGCCCGCGAGCTGCTGAAGGAGTAGCCCGAGGCGCCTTCTCCCCATGGGGATGAGGCGTCCCGGTTCGGTCGATTTGATACCGGAGTCACCCCGATCTGGTATGCTCCGTCGCCCTGTGGCGAGCCAGCCGACCTGGGGTCCCGCGCCCCCTGTCGAGGCCGAGGCGCAGAACATCGGATACAGCCCCGGGCCCCAACCCGGACGTCCCGGATTCGAATGCCGGATTCGAACGCGCCGAAGGCGCGAATGGGAATGGAGAGGGATCCTGCGTGATCACCCGTGAACAGGCGCTCGCGTACCACCGCGAGGGCCGGCCCGGCAAGATCAAGGTCGTGCCCACCAAGCCGACCGTCACCCAGCAGGACCTGTCCCTGGCCTACACCCCCGGGGTCGCTGAGCCCTGCCGCGAGATTCACTCCAACCCCGACGACGCCTTCGCCTACACGTCGAAGGGCAACCTGGTCGCGGTGATCACCAACGGCACGGCCGTGTTGGGCCTGGGCAACATCGGGCCGCTGGCGGGCAAGCCGGTGATGGAGGGCAAGGGCGTCCTCTTCAAGCGCTTCGCCGACATCGACGTCTTCGACATCGAGATCGACAGTCGCGACACCGCGGAAGTGATCCGCACCTGCGAGCTGATCGCACCCACGTTCGGGGGCATCAACCTGGAGGACATCCGGGCGCCCGAGTGCTTCGAGATCGAAGCCACGCTGCAGCAGAAGCTGGACATCCCCGTCTTTCACGACGACCAGCACGGCACGGCCATCATCTCGGCCGCGGCCTTCCTGAACGCCCTCGAGATCACGGGGCGGGAGATCTCCGAAGCGAAGGTCGTGTTCTCGGGGGCCGGCGCGGCGGGCATCGCCTGTGCACGGCTCTACCGCGATTTGGGCGTGCGGCGCGAGAACATCATCCTGTGCGACAGCCGCGGCGTCATCCACGCCGGCCGCCAAGAGGGGATGAACCCCTACAAGGCCGAGTTCATCAGCGACAGCGACGCCCGCACCCTGGGTGAGGCGCTGCGCGGCGCCGACGCCTTCGTGGGCGTCTCGCAGGCCGGCGTCGTCTCGCAGGAGATGGTGCTGTCGATGGCGCCGAAGCCGATCATCTTCGCCATGGCGAACCCGGACCCGGAGATCACGCCCGACGACGTGAAGGCGGTCCGCGACGACGCCGTCATGGCCACGGGCCGCTCGGACTATCCGAACCAGGTGAACAACGTGCTGGGCTTTCCGTTCATCTTCCGCGGAGCCCTGGATGTGCGCGCCCGGCAGATCAACGAAGAGATGAAGCAGGCCGCCGTGCGTGCCTTGGCCGAACTCGCGCAGCGGGGCGAAGCCGTCCCGGCAGCGGTGCGTCGCGCCTACCCGAACGAGCACTTCGACTTCGGGCTCGACTACATCATCCCCAAACCCTTCGATTCCCGCGTGCTGCTCTACGTGGCGCCCGCGGTGGCCCAGGCGGCCATGGAGACCGGCGTGGCGCGCCGCCCCGTCGACCTCGGCGAGTACCAGCAGCACCTGCGTGAGCTCGTCGGAGACCTCGCAAACCTCTAGCCATCGAGAACCCCCATGTCCTTGGAAGCCAAGATCAAGAAGCTCGAGGAGCTGAACGCTAGGGCCGTCCTAGGCGGCGGCGAGGCGCGCATCGAGCGCCAGCACAACGCCGGGAAGCTGACGGCGCGCGAGCGCATCGAGCTCTTCTTCGACCCCGGTACGTTCGTGGAGGTGGACAAGTTCGTGGTCCACCGCTGTACGGACTTCGGCATGTCCGACCAGAAGATCCTGGGCGACGGCGTCATCACGGGCTACGGCCGCGTGGACGGACGCCAGGTCTTCGTGTTCGCCCAGGACTTCACGGTCTTCGGCGGCAGCCTGTCCGGGGCCTTCGCCGAGAAGATCTGCAAGATCATGGACCTGGCCATGAAGGTGGGCGCCCCGGTGGGGGGGCTGAACGACGGGGCCGGGGCCCGCATCCAGGAGGGCGTCGTGTCGCTCGGCGGCTACGGCGACGTCTTCCTGCGCAACGTGCTCTCTTCGGGCGTCGTCCCCCAGCTCTCCCTCATCATGGGCCCGTGCGCGGGCGGCGCCGTCTACTCGCCGGCCATGACCGACTTCATCCTGATGGTGAAGCAGACCAGCAACATGATGATCACGGGGCCCGACGTCATCAAGACGGTCACCCACGAAGAGGTGACGGCGGAGGAGCTGGGCGGCGCCACGACTCACGCCTCCAAGAGCAGCGTCGCCGATTTCGCCGTCAACAGCGAGGAGGAGTGCCTGCAGCTGACGCGGCAGCTGCTCTCCTTCATGCCCCAGAACAACCTGGAAGATCCGCCCTTCGTGGCCACCGAGGATCCGCCCGACCGCTCGGATCCGGCGCTCCGCACCCTGGTGCCGGACAACCCGAACAAGCCCTACGACATCAAGGAGCTGATCAAGCTCGTGGTGGACGACGGCAACTTCCTGGAGACGGGCCCGCTCTACGGCAAGAACATGGTGGTGGGCTTCGCCCGCTTCGGCGGCCGCTCGGTGGGCATCGTGGCCAACCAGCCCGCGCACCGGGCCGGGGTGCTCGACATCGACGCCTCCAAGAAGGGCGCTCGCTTCGTGCGCTTCTGCGACGCCTTCAACATTCCCATCGTCACCTTCGTGGACGTGCCCGGCTTCCTGCCGGGCGTCGACCAGGAGCACGGCGGCATCATCAAGCACGGGGCCAAGCTGCTCTACGCCTTCTGCGAGGCGACGGTGCCGCGCATCACGATCGTGACGCGCAAGGCCTACGGCGGCGCCTACGTGGTCATGAGCAGCAAGCACACCCGCTGCGACATCAACCTGGCCTACCCCACCGCCGAGCTGGCGGTGATGGGACCGGACGGCGCCGTCAACATCGTCTTCCGCAAGGAGCTGCAGGGGGCCGACGACGCCGACGGCAAGCGCAAGGAGCTCGAGGAGCACTACCGCGAGACCTTCGCCAACCCGTACAAGGCCGCCGAGCTGGGCTACCTGGACGACGTGATCATGCCGGAGGAGACCCGGCCGCGGATCATCCAGGCCCTCGAGATGCTCTCCACCAAGCGGGACCAGAACCCGCCCAAGAAGCACGGCAACATCCCGCTGTAGGAAACCCCCATGTTCAAGAAGATTCTGATTGCGAATCGCGGCGAGATCGCCGTCCGCGTGATCCGGGCCTGTCGCGAGATGGGGATCCGGACGGTCGCCGTCTACTCGGACGTGGACCTCGACGCCCTGCACGTCCGCTTCGCCGACGAGGCCTATCACATCGGCCCGCCGCCGGCGCGCGAGTCCTACCTGCTGATGGACCGCATCCTGGATGTGGCCAAGCGGGCCGGCGCCGACGGCATCCACCCGGGCTACGGCTTCCTGGCCGAGAACGGCGACTTCGCCGATCTGTGTGCGAAGGAGGGCGTCACCTTCATCGGGCCCAAGGGCGACGTCATGCGCTCCATGGGCGACAAGGTGACGGCCCGCCAGACCATGGAAAAGGCCGGCGTGCCCATCGTGCCGGGCACCACCGAGGCGCTCACCGACGACCAGGCCATCGCCTTCGCGAAGGAGATCGGCCTGCCCGTGATGGTGAAGGCCAGCGCCGGCGGCGGCGGCAAGGGCATGCGCCTCGTGCATCAGGAGAAGGACCTGGCCCAGTCGATCGCCCGCGCGCGCAGCGAAGCGGCCTCGTCCTTCGGCGACGACTCGATCTACGTGGAGAAGTTCGTCGAGGAGCCGCGCCACATCGAGATCCAGGTGCTGGCCGACCAGCACGGCAACACCATCCACCTGGGCGAGCGCGAGTGCTCCGTCCAGCGCCGGCACCAGAAGGTGATCGAGGAGGCGCCCGGCAACGGCATTACGCCGGAGCTGCGCGAGGCCATGGGCCAGGCGGCGGTGCAGGCGGCCAAGGCCGTGAACTACCACGGCGCCGGCACCTGCGAGTTCCTCGTCGACAAGCACATGGACTTCTACTTCCTGGAGATGAACACCCGCGTCCAAGTGGAGCACGCCATCACCGAGGCCGTGACCGGCATCGACATCGTGAAGGCGATGATCCGGGCGGCGGCGGGCGAGCCCCTGGGGATCGAACAGGACGCCCTCGCCATCCGGGGCCACGCGATCGAGGCGCGGATCTACGCCGAGGATCCCGACAAGGGCTTCGTGCCCTCGCCGGGTCCGATCGTCGCCTGGTCGGCGCCGTCGGGCGCGGGCGTGCGCCTGGACAGCGGCTTCGAGGGCGGGCAGACGG
>JAKSBN010000301.1 GCA_022361175.1 Pseudomonadota bacterium
AGGCGGGGGCCGCCGTCGCGGTCGGCTACCGCGAGCGGGCCGCGGAGGCGGCCGAGGCCGTGGAAGCACTCCGCGCCGGCGGCGCTTCGGCCATGGCCCTCCCCGTCGCCATCGAATCCCGCGCCGCCGTCCGGGACGCCGTCGCCAAGATCGCCGGCGGACTCGGTCCCGTCGACATTCTGGTGAACAACGCCGCCATCGCCGACGAGCGCCCCTTCGAGAGCATCGACGACGACGCGTGGGACCGCATGCTGGCCGTCAACCTGCGCGGTCCCTTCGCGTGCGCGCAGGAGTGCCTCCCGGGCATGCTCGAGCGCGGCTTCGGGCGCATCGTCAACCTCGCCTCCATCGGCGGCCAGTGGGGCGGCGTCAACCAAGTCCACTACGCCACGGCCAAGGCCGGGCTGATCGGGCTGACGCGCTCGCTGGCGAAGGTCTACAGCGGCCGCGGCGTGACGACCAACGCCATCTCGCCCGGTCTCGTCCGGACCGAGATGTCGGGCCCGGAGCTCGAGACCCCGGCCGGCCGCGAGAAGCTGCGCCAGATTCCCATCGGGCGGACGACGGAAGTCGACGAAGTGGCGGCCAGCGTCGTCTTCCTGGCCGGTGACGCCGCGGGTTCCGTGACGGGCCAGACGCTCAACGTGAACGGAGGCCTGTACTTCGGATGAAGCGAAAACGCCTCTTCCTGGTGGGCGGCGGCCGCGAGACCTGCGCCGGCTTCCCGGCGCTGCGCGCGCGCGGCTACGAGCTGGTGGTGAGCGACGGCAGTCCGCAGGCGCCGGGTCTCGCGCAGGCCGACGAAGCCCACGTGGCCAGCATCTACGACGTCGACGCCACGCTGACCGCCGCCCGCCGCGCCCACGCGCGCCGGCCGCTGGACGGCGTGCTGTCCATCGCGGTCGACGTGCCGCAGACCGTCTCCTGGGTGGCGCACGCGCTCGGGCTGCCCGGCCTGCCCCCGGCGGCCGCGACGCTCTGCAGCGACAAGCTGGCCCAGAAGCTCCGCTTCCGCCGCGACGGCGTGCCGGTGCCCGACTTCTGGCCGCTGGCGAACGCCAAAGAGCTGGCGGCGCTGGCCGACCGCGTCGGCTTTCCCCTGGTGATCAAGCCGGTCGACGGGCGCGGCTCGCGGGGCGTGCTGCGCCTTACCTCCTCGGCCGCCCTGGACGAGCGTTTCGAAGAAGCGCGCGCCCACTCGCGCTGCGGCCGCGTGCTGGCCGAGGCCTTCGTTCCCGGTCCCCAGATCAGCAGCGAGTCGGTGATCGTCGCGGGACGCGCCACCACCGTCGGGTTCTCGGATCGCAACTACGAGTGGCTGGAACGGCTCGCTCCCCACGTGGTGGAGAACGGCGGCGAGCAGCCGAGCCGGTTCGCAGCGACCGAGCTCGCTGCCGTCAACCGCTGGATCGAGGCCGCCGCCGCGTCGTTGGGAATGCGGGACGGCATCCTGAAGGGCGACGTGGTGCTCGACCCGGAACGCGGGCCCGTCTTCGTCGAGGTGGCGCCGCGTCTCTCGGGTGGCCACTTCTGCACCGACCAGATCCCGCTCTCCACCGGAGTCGACCTGGTCGCCCTGGCCGCCGCCATCGCGGTGGGCGAACGGCCGGTGGTGCCGGAGGTGACGGCCGACGGATTTCAACCGGTCGCGATTCGCTACTGCGCACCTCCCCCTGGTCGTGTCATGGCCGTCGAAGGCCTCGAGGCCGTGCGCCGCCGGCCCGGGGTGGTGCACGCCGAAGTCACGGTTCGTCCGGGCGACCGCGTGCCGCCGCTCACCCATCACGCGGGTCGAGCGGGCTTCGTCATCGCCACGGGAGCGACCCGCGAGCACGCCGTGCGGCGGGCGATCGAAGCCGTGTGTGGGCTGCGTTTCCGCATGCAGTGGGCGGCGGCGCCGCGGCGGGCTAGCGCAGCGCTCTGACGCGCTCGCGCACCTCGGCGCTGGTGTAGGGCTTGCAAACGACGCCCTGGGCGCCCAGGTGCATGACCGCCGAGACCAGCGAACGCGTGGGGTGGGCCGTCACCACCAGCACCGGCACGGAGCGCAGGCGCTCGTCGGCCCGCAGGGTCTCGATGATGTCCAGGCCGCAGCGCACGCCGAGGTTCCATTCCACCAGGAACGCGTCCACGTCGTCGAACTCGTCCAGCTCGTCCGGCTCGAACTCGTCGGGACCCATCGCCCAGATCTTGTGGCCGATCTCGTCCTCCAGGTCCTCCAGGGCCTGGCGATCGGGCTCCGAGGCATCGATGACCACCAGAGACTGCGGCTCGCCGACGGGCTCTTCCGACACCACGGAGTCGGCCTCGGCGTCGCCGCCGAACCACTGCAGCGCCTGGGGCAGCGGCACCAACACCCCGAGTCCGCCCTCGCTGCCGCCCGGATAGGCGATGCGAAACTGCGCGACCCGGTACGACTCCGCGGCGAGGCCTTCGCAGCCGTCGGCTTCCTCGGCCTCGCGCGCCACCAGCGGCGCCGGAGCCAACTCCTCCCCCAGCTCTTGCGTCAGCACTTCGGCGAACCCGCCCACCAGCCGGGCCAGCGAGGCCTCCAGCTCGGCGTCGAGCTCCCCTTCGCGGAGCGCGTCCAACGCGTCGGCGCCGCGACCCGCGGCCAGTCCCGCCAGCGCGCAGGCATCGGGGCGGGTCATGGCGACGGTCACGACGGGGGCTTCGGCACCCTCGGGAGCCAGGGGGACCAACACCACCGGACCGGAAGCGGCGATGGCCTGCGCGCGGTCGCGGTCGTCCACGTCGGGACCCCGCAGCTGCAGGCCCGAGGCCCCCTGGCTCTCGATCTCTTCGCTGATCTTCTTGGCGGCGGCGTAGGTGACTTGGACCCAGTCGCGCTCCGGGGATTCGCTCATGCCGGTCTCGACGTCGCCCGAGCGAGCCCGGGCGGGGAGGAACGAAGGCGTCGCAGAAGCGGCCTCCCCACTCTTCTAGGGAGTTCCCACCAGGCGACCGGTCCCTTCTCCGGAGTGGCGGGCTCGCTTCTCTTCTCTCGCATCGGGTTGCACGAGGTCGTCCTTGAGCGGAACCCGGGCCAGCTGCTCCCGCACGTGGTCCATGAGCGAGCCCCCGCGCATGAGCCCCGTGCGCACCGCCTCGAACAACATCACGGTGGCGTCGAGGGCGGCCATCGGATCGAATGCCCCCGACGTGGAGCGGCGCGCCGCACACTGGGCGGCGTAGAGCTCTTCCTGGCACACCGCCTCGATCCAGCCGAGCGCCTGAAGCTGGCCGCGCACCCGCTGCTCGTCGCGCACCAGCCCCTGCAGCACGTTCACGCGCTCGGCGCCCGAACGGGCCTTGCGCAGACGCCGGCGGGCCTTCGCCGCCCGCGCGAGCGCGGCGTCGGTCGTGCGCAGGCCGGAGACGATCGAACCCCGCGCCTCCGCTGCTTCGGCGTCGACGCGGGCGACCGCCAACGGACGCGCGTTGCGCGCGGCCGCGGGTACGGTATCGGGGTCCTTCTGGGACAGGCTTTCGATTCCCAGCAGCGCACGGGCGAACGGCACGTGCTCCAAGCCGGGGATGCGCGCGCCGCCCTCGGTGCAGTTCACGACGCGAATCCCGACGGCGGCCAACGAGCGACCGATGTCGCGGTAGTGCTCGATGAAGGCGGCGTACGCCGGCGAGGTCGGCACCCGCCCGCCGCCCCAGCATTCGACCCATACGACCTCCTCGGCCGGGTCGTCGTCGCGGTCCGCGCGACCGTCGAAGAG
>JAKSBN010000048.1 GCA_022361175.1 Pseudomonadota bacterium
CCAACGCCGCCAGCGTGCGTTCTGGGCGCTCCTGCCACTTAGCGGACGGGGAAGTCGCCGTCCTCGGGCGCCGCCGTCACCGGATCGCGGCCTTCGAGGATGTTCTCCATGCGGTTGCGGATGGTGTTCTTCCACTTCGGGTGGGTGAGGATGTAGAAGTGCTCGTTGCGAATCGCGTCGACGACCTGCCGCCCGACGTCGTCGGGGTCGAGGCCCCGCTCGATGAAGCCGCGGACCATGTCGCGCATCACCTGGGCCTCGGGCGGGATCTCGTCGGTCGGTCGCGGCGACTCGGGCCGGTTGCGTTCGGACTCCATGATGCGCGTGCGCACCCACGCCGGGCACAGCACCGACGCGCCCACGTTCGTGCCACTGGTCTTGAGGTCGCGCCAGAGCGATTCCGAGAGCGCGACCACCGCCTGCTTGCTGACGCCGTAGGTCCCGGCGCCCTCCAGCAGGCCGGCCATGGAGGCGGTGTTGACGACGTGACCCCCCTCGCCCTGCTCGATCAAGAGCGGGACGAAGGCCTGGATTCCGTAGACGACTCCCATCAGGTTGACGCCCAGGACCCAGTCCCAGTCTTCGGCCGGACACCCCCAGATGGGGGCCGGCGTTCCGCCCGCGACGCCCGCGTTGTTGCAAACGACGTGCACCTTGCCAAACGCGGCGAGTGCGGCGTCGCGCGCCGCTTCCACCGAGGCGCGGTTGGAGACGTCGCATTCGACGCCGATGGCCTCGGCCCCATCCGCGCCGAGCGCGGCCACCGCTTCGTCGCGCGGTCCCGCCTCGATGTCGGCGATGACCACCTTCATGCCCTCGGCCGCGAAACTGCGCGCCATTCCGAGTCCGATGCCACTGGCGCCGCCCGTCACCACGGCGACGCGGCCTTTCAAGTCCTTCACGTCTGTCTCCTTGGATCGTCTGAGGAGACGGAGTCTACCCCCGGATGCATCGTCCTGCCTTTCGGGCGGTTGGACGCGGGACGGCTCAGTCGGCCGGCAGCGCAAACGCGACCAGCGTGTCGCCGAGGTTGTCGTCGATGACGTGGTGGAAGAGGTAGTGACCGCCGGCGGCGACGACGACGAGGTCGTGGTGCACGGTCTGGAAGTGCCAGACGATCGCGCCGGTGGATCCGCGCAGGGCGACCACGGAGCTGGCGTAGTGGTCGATGTCCGGCCGGTCTGCGCGGTAGAGGCACCCGCCTACACGACCTTCGCCATGAGCTTCCTCGTGGGCGCCAGTCTGGTGGTGAACGCGGCCGGCCTGATCGCGGGCGGGGGTGCCTTTCTGTTTCTGCTGGGGCTGATCAATCTCGTCGGGCTGTCGCTCTTGAACTTCTGGCTGCTGTTGATGGGGTCGGTCCTCGTTCGCACGAGTGGAGCGCCGGACTAGCCGAACGACCCTCTCGGGGTGTTCGGCTCGGCCCGCCAGCGCCGAGCGTGCCAACCGAGGCGCAGACGGAGACTCTCCCAGGAGATCTCACTGGCGTAGAGAGCGCGGCGCAACTGCTTGAAGCGGCGGCCGTATCGCTGTGCGAAGACGCGATCCATCTCGGCCATGGAGGCTTCGTGCCGTTCCGTCGCGGTCATCTCGTAGCGACCGGTGTCGTAGCCCACGTCGCTCTGCTTCGTCGTGCGTACGCCCTCGTGGATCCACAGCGTTCGGCGGGTGAGCTTGGCCTTGACGGACAGGTCGACGTCGAGGCCCCAGTTGTAGTAGAAGGCCGGGTCGAGCCGGCCAACGCGCTTCATCCAATCGGCGCGATAGAGCCCCGTGGTCCATTCGAGGAGCCGAACACGGCGTGGCTTCCCGGTTCCCGTGTCGAAGTGGTCGGCGAAGGGAGTGCCCGAGTCGGGGGTATGGGCCGGGTTGACCCCCACGGCCCGGTCGTTCTCGCGCAGGAATTGCGCGAGTGGGGTCAGAATGTCCTCCTCCACGGGAAATAGGGTGTTCGTGCAACACAGGAAGTACGCGAAGAAGGGCCGGCCGCGCCTCCGCTCCAACCGATCACACACCGTGAAGGCCACCTGCCAGGCCGCGTTGGGGCCGAGGTTCGGCGACAGATGGATGGTGGTGTGCTTCGAGGGCGCCACCTTGTCCGAACCGTTGTCCACCACGATCAGGTCGTACGGCCAGCGCACGTTGCGCCCGATGTACTCGGCGAGGTAGTCCGCCATCTCGGGCATGTTGTAGTTCGACACGATGATCGCCACTCGGTCCGTGGAGTCCGCGGCTGTTTCGATTGCAGGCGTCATTGGGTCTTCCTGAAGCGGCGTTCGTGAGTGATCGACCCGCGTCCGGCCGTGAGCTCGCGCCCTTGTCTCGGTGTCGTGGTGCGCAGCAGGTCGACACAAGCGCGATGAGCCGACCTGTCTACGCCCTCGGCGTCCGTTGTTGACAGCCACGCCGTTCCGTTGCAACCGCGACGAGAACTGTACCACGACCGATTCGAACGGGCGGGGGCGTGCTGGCTCAAACGAAGGAATGCGTTCGAACTCCTCATCCGAAGTGCGCGTCAGCTCTGGCCTGCGTCGAGAGCGCGGCCCGGAGGTCTCGGCACGGCGAAGACCAACCGGACGCGTCTGCTGAGTACGGTTCCCGCGCTCTGGGAGGAAGCCATCGACAGCGACTCCTTCACCGAAGGGGCGCGTTACCTCAGCGACATCGAGATTTCCTCGTTCACCAAGCGCGAGGAGTACCGAGTTCCGTATCGGAGATGCCGGACCGAGTGCGTGCCTGCGTCGAAGTCGGCCTCGTCGACGCCGTTGCGTACGCGAGAGGCGAGTCCGCCGGCCTGAACGACCCGTTCCCGGAGCTCAAGCGACAAGCCGCCCTGATGCTGGTCGATGCCGTCCGCGAGGTGCGGCTGCAACGCTACGACCACGCCGGGGACGCCACGTATGCCACCGGGGTAGCGATCCGCTTCACGGACTAGCCGCGCCGGCGCGGCCACAACCGGCGGGCTCGTTCCGAGAAGCGTTGCAGTGGAGTTCGTGCGCGCCTGCGTGCCCTCAGGCGGCGGCGGCCGGCGTCTATGCGTTCCAGCGCGATCAGGGTGAACTCCGCGTAGCGCCGCCGGATGCGGGCCCGGACGAATTGCACGACGGCCGTGAGCTCGTCCCGCAGTGCGCGCCGTCGCCGCTTGCCCGCGTTTCGCCGGGTCGGAATCCGCAACTCGTTCCCCCTTGCCAACGCGTGGCGGCGCAAGGGTAGCGACCTGCGACTTCAGAGCCGCCTCCAGATCGCCTCCTCGGAGCCACGCGGAGAACGCAACGATCGGCTGAAGCGGTGCTCGTGTTGATCGGCCATCTCCCCACCGGCTATGTCCTCAGCCGGACCGTCCGACCGTTGGGTTCGAAGCCCTTGCGCCCGTAGAGGGCGATGGCGGGGGCGTTGTCGTCTGCCACCTCCAGCAGGATCTGGCTCTTGCACGCGGAGCGCGCCCAGCCGACCACGGCGTCGACGAGGGCGTCGCCCACCCCCGTGCCGCGGGCGTCGGGTGCCACCCACATGGAGAGCAGCCAGGCCGTATCTGGGTCGGAACCGTCGGTGGCGCCGCGGACGAGCCCGACGTCTCGACCGTCCCGCACGGCAATGAACGTCGCCATCGCGGCGATTTGGGTCGACCAGCTCTCGAGCGGGCGGCGAGACGACTCCTCGAACGTGCTGGAGTAGGCGTCGGGCGCGTCGCGCAGCGCACGCAGGCGCAGCTCGCGCAAGCGCGGTCCTGCCTCCGGGGTTAGGCGTTCGATCTCCACCGGGGTTGCTTAGCGCGGCGCCGCCGGTGGAGCCACACACCGCAAGCGCGGATCGAAGCGTGGTATCCTGCGCACCCGAGCCGCGCGTGGAGGGAGACCCGGTGAAGGAGAAGCGCTCCGACGACTACTACGTGGATCTGCCCGATGGAATCACTGCGCAGCAGATGACGGGCGTCGTCGAGCGGGCCGCGGCCGCCGTGGGCCTCTACATCTCCCACATCGGCGGCTACTCCCGCACCAAGTACCCCGACTCGATCCACTGGCACTTCAAGCGGGATGCGAAGGAGCCGGGGCTGCTCGACGCCACCTTCTGGGACGTCAAGACCCTTTTCTGGCTGATGATTCGGCATCGCGAACCCCAGTGGGTCCACGAGACGGTCCCGGTGCTCTTGAGAGCGCTCCGCCGCGAGGTCGCCGCCCTCGCGCCCTAGCCCCCCTTGCTCGCCGGGGTGCCGAGGCGCCCGACGAGCACTCACTGACGTGGAGGATCCGATGGACAAGGAACACATCCAACCGCCCGAACTCTTCGCCAGCGAGCGCTTCGGCTTCAGTCAGGTCGTCGCGAGTCCCCCGGGCAAGCTGGTGTTCATCTCTGGACAGATCGCGTGGGATTCGGAGCGGAAGCTGGTGGGCGGCTCGGATCTGGCCGCCCAGGCGAAGCACGCCCTCTCGAACCTGGGCCACGCCCTGCGCGCGGCGGGGGCCCGCCCCTCGGACGTCACCATGCTCCGGGCCTACATCGTGAACTTCGTGCCGGAACAGGCGCGCGAGCTCGCCCCGTGCTTCCTCGCCTTCCTGGACGATGCCAAGCCGCCGGCCAGCACCTGGGTCGGGGTTCAGGCGCTGGCCGCACCCGGCGCGCTGATCGAGATCGAAGCCGTGG
Source organism: Pseudomonadota bacterium (assembly GCA_022361175.1). Lineage (GTDB taxonomy): Bacteria > Myxococcota_A > UBA9160 > UBA9160 > UBA4427 > JAKSBN01. The sequence continues at coordinate 4,642 of JAKSBN010000048.1, forward strand.
CGGTGGTCGAGGCGTAGCGAGCGTCCGGGGGCGACGCCCCGTTTCGCGGAGAGGGAGAGTTGGCACAGAACGCGATCTTCGGGCCTGTTCTGGCGATGGTGGCGCTGACCTTCGTCGTCTGGGTGTACATGTACGCCCGGCGGATTCGCTTCATCACGCAGAACGGCATCCTTCCGGAAGATCTCGCGGCGCCGGGCGCGCTGGCCGAGATGTCTCCGCCCCAGGTGTCGAATCCGTCCGACAACCTGAAGAACCTGTTCGAGATGCCGGTGCTCTTCTACGCGCTGGCGTTCTATCTCTTCGCGGCGGGCAAGGTCGACACCGTCGACGTCGTGGCGGGCTGGGTCTTCGTCGCCTTCCGGACGCTTCACAGCGCCGTCCACTGCACCGTCAACATCGTGATGCTGCGCTTCTATCTGTACCTGATCTCCAGCCTGGCGGTGTGGTTCCTGGGCGGGCGCATCTTGTTCGGCATCGTCGTGGGGTAGGTGTCCCGGCGTCGTGGGAGTGCCATGCTCGCAGGTGCGGGCGATCGTGGGCGTGCCCCTGGCCGCCCTCGCCGGCTTCTGCGTGGTGGGCCTGCTGCGAGCGACCTACGGCGACATCGAATTCACGGCCCCGGGCTTCACGTTCAGCGGCGCGTCGGGTCCGGTGGTTCTGTGGGTACTGTGTTTTCTCACATCCGTCGTCGGGATCGTGTCTCTCTGGAGCCGCGAATGAACGGCGCTTGGCGACGGATTCGGAGGCTCGGATGAAGCTCGAAGGGGGATGTCTTTGCGGCGACGTTCGCTATGAGGCCGGGGCCCTGACAGGGCCGATCGGCCACTGTCACTGCCCGACTTGTCGCAAGGCCCACGGTTCTGCCTTCTCGACGGTCGGGCGCACGTCGCGCGAAGGTTTTCGCTGGGTTCGCGGTCAGGAGCACGTGCGCGCCTTCGAGTCCTCCCCGGGCAAGTTCCGACACTTCTGCTGCAACTGCGGCTCTCACATGATGGCGGAGTGGGACGGGGAGCCGGAGGTCATTCTGCGGCTCGGCACGCTCGACACCGACCCCGGAGCACGACCGGCCGCCCACGTTTGGACCGACCTCAAGGCCGACTGGTACGAGATCGACGCCAAACTTCCGCAGATCCCGCAGGGCCGGACGCGGCCCGAAGCGCAACGCGAGTCGTCCGCGTGAGGTGGTGGCCTTCCGGAAGGCAGTGGAAGAGCTGGAGCCTGCCCTCGAGATTCGGGTTCGTGACGGGTTGGCTCGGAGTGATCGGTCTCCTGCTCGCACTCGTGCAGTACTTGCTCCCCTACGATCCGCACGCCGCGCGCGATCGCTTGATCCGCGAGGGTGAGGCGGCGCTGCAGGAGCAGCGGTGGACCGTCGCCGCGGACCGCTTCAGCCAGGCGCTCGAGGAGGACGACTCCAGTCCGCGGGCCTTGCTGGGCGCGGGGATGGCGGCCCATCGACTGAGCCGCTTCGACGAGGCTCGGGGGCACTACGGTCGATGCACCGAGCTCGACGGCGCCAACGCCCGCTGCGCCATCAACTACGGCGTGTCGTTCATCGACGAGGCCGTGGGACGGAAGCCCGACGCTCGGGCTCCCTTCTACGCCCTCGCCCTCCAACAGTTCCGTCGCGTTCGGCCCCAGTTCCCCGAAGATGCCCGCCTGAGCCACCAGCTCGTCGTGGTTCACCTGCTGCGGCGCGAGAACGAGACCGCACTGGCCGAAGCCCAGCGGTCGGCTCGGGCCGACGATCTGGACCCGCCTCTCAACATCTACTTGCCCTACAACGCCTCGGTGGCTGCGCTCCGGGTCCTGGCCGAGAAGCCGGAGCCGCGGAGTGGCCTGTGCGCGGAGGCGAGTGCCTTTCTCGGCGAGGCCGCCCGCCGAACGTCGAAGTACCCGCACTTTCGGCCGACCTTCCAGCAGCTTCTCCGCGAGCTGGAGAACGAGTCGTGGCAATCTCTCTGCTGCGATCCGGGCGAGTTCGCGCAGCTCTTGGATCGGATCGGCGGTCTGGGCTTTCAGCCTCCGGCGTCGGTCTCCCCGCAGCACTGCACCCCGCCGGCTCCCCTTCCGCCTGCTGCCGTGCCAGCGACCGCGTCGGCGGTGGGCGCATGAGGCTCTACCGCGAGTTCGCTTCCTGGTGGCCGCTCCTGTCCGCGCCCTCCAACTACGCCGAGGAGGCGGCCTTCTACGAGCGCACGCTGCGGGCCGCATCCGAATCGACGGCGCGCACCCTGCTCGAGCTGGGCAGTGGGGGCGGGAACAACGCGTCGTATCTGAAAGCGCGGTTTCAGATGACGTTGGTCGACCCCTCGCCGGGAATGCTGGAGGTGAGCCGGGCGCTCAATCCCGAGTGCGAGCACGTCCAGGGCGACATGCGGGAGGTCCGGCTGGGACGCACTTTCGACTGTGTGTTCATTCACGACGCCGTGGTGTACATGACGACGGAGGCGGATCTGCGCCGGGCGATGGAGACCGCCTACGTGCACTGCCGGCCGGGAGGGGCGGCGTTGTTCGCCCCCGACCACGTTCGGGAGATCTTCCGGGAGGACACCGACTGCGGCGGCCACGACGCAGACGGTCGCGGGCTGCGCTACCTGGAGTGGACGTGGGACCCGGATCCGTCGGACACGGAATACGTCGTCGACTATGCGTACCTCCTGCGCGAGGCCGACGGCTCGGTGCGGGTGGAGCACGATCGGCACGTCGAAGGCCTGTTCTCGCGGGCCGACTGGCTCCGCCTGCTGGAGGAAGTCGGCTTTCGGCCGAGCGTGGTGCCCCTGGAACACTCGGAGGTGGAGGCCGGCACTTGCGAGGTCTTCGTGGGGGTGAGGCCCGCTTGACGAGCGAAAGTGCGTGGCACGTCGAGGCCGCACCGGTCCCCCGCGTTCGCGGTGTTTCTGCGCGGTGTGCGTTCCTTCCGGTGGGCAGCGAGCCGGAGGCTCTTCGCGGACGGGCGGAGCCCTGGTGGTCGGCAGCTCGTTCTCGCAGAGCAGACGGGTGTTGCGCATCGACTGCGCATCTTCTGCAGTTCGGAACGGCAAAAGCCGGCCTTCGGCTCTCCGCAATTTTGCGCACCACCGCCCGCTGCGTCGACACAGGCACACATAATTTTGTGTAGTCGGCGCCGAGAGAGATCGAACGAGAGCGGAATCTTCGACACGCGCGAGCAATCCCCCTTCACGCGGGTAAGAACGCGGTAAACTCGCGGAAGGGACGGCGCCCGCGATCTGGCGCAACCTCCCGTTCCCTCGCGTTGCATTGGACCGCTTTGCGGCGGTTCCACGGCGAGAGGTCACCGGAGGCCGCCGCCGTGCGACACGTCGCCCATACCCGAGACGGTTCTCTGCTACTCGCGCGCGTGGCGCGGATCGGCTCTTGCGACTCCAGTGTTGGTTGGCTGAAAACGTGGTGACACATTCTCGCGACATGCGTCGGGAGCGAGGTTCGCGGTGACCGGACTTCCGCTCCTCATGCTGGTCTTCGTGATGGCGAGCTGCCTGCTCTTCCTGGGGCGCCTCGAGCGCTCGCGGGCCGGCTGCTGCTGGGCGCTGGCCTGGCCGCTGGGATACCTGTCGAACCTCCTGGTTCTGACCGGCTTCGGCGGATCGGGCTGGCCCATGGCGATCGGGCACGTGTCGGGATCGCTCTCGCGCGGCCTGATGCTTCAGGGGTCGTATCGCCTCACGGATCGGGCCTTTCCGCGCTGGCTGATCCCCGCGATCGGCGCCATCGCGTTCGGGCGGCTGCTGGGGAGGCTCTGGGAGAGCGACGTGGTGGTCGGCGTCATCGGCGTGCTCGGCGAGGGCGGACTGCTGCTGGGAGCCGCGGTCGTGGTGTGGCGCGGCCGGCAGCTCCGACTGCTCGAATCCGCGATGGCCCTGTCGCTGGCCGCGCTGGGCGGCATCACGGTCTGGTACGAACTGAACCGCGTCCTGGGTGTCGTGGATCCTCTGCCCTACAGCGCGTACATGGCGACCGCGAGCCTGACCGGGCTGCTCCAGTTGGGCACGCTGTTCGAGCGCACGCGCCGCCACCAGCACCAGCTGGAGACGAGCCGGGCGGCGCGCGAACGAACGCTGCAGGCCCTGGTGGAGTCGGTTCCCGCCGGCATCCTGCTGGTCGACCGCGACGGCATCATCCGCCTGGTCAATCCGCTGATGGCGGACTACATGGCGGTGCCCAACTTGGAGGCGTGGGTGGGCCGGCCGGCGGGGGAGCTGCTCCAGCAGCTGGTGCCGCGCATCGACCAGACGGGCCAGAGCGCGATCACGTCCCGCATCGACCGCGTGATTCGCCGCCGCGACAAGCACGTGGGGCAGACGGAGATTCGGTTCGTGCAGCCCCGCGAGCGGATCTTCCTCTCCCTGGGCCACCCGGTTCTCGACGAGGAAGAACACCTGGGGCGCGTGTGGGTCATGTGGGAGGTCACCGAGGAGCGGCGTCTGCAGGGCCGGCTGGAGCGGGTGCAGCGCCTGGAGACCCTGGGAACGCTGGCCGGCGGCATCGCCCACGACTACAACAACCAGATGGCCGTGGTGTCCGCGAATGCGCGCGCGCTCTTGAAGGAGAGCGAGAGCTCCGAGACGTCAGAGGCCCTGCGCGACATCGAGATCTCGGCGGACTACTGCGCGAAGCTCACCCAGCGCCTACTGGAGTTCTCGCGCCAGGTGCGGGGCGAGCCGGTGCCCGTGGACCTGGCCGTGCAGCTGGCGGAGCTCCAGTCGGTGTGGCAGGGACAGCTTCCGAGGGAGATCGACTTCGTCGCCGACGTTCCGGACGGCCTGCCGACCGTGACGGCAGACCTTCACCAGCTCAAACGCGTTCTCGACAGCGTGATGCAGAACGCGATCGAAGCCACGGCCGACGGGGGCCGGATCGAGCTGCGGGCGCGGCCCGAGCAGCGCGGCGACGTGGCGGGCGTCGAGGTGGCGATCGTCGACGACGGGATCGGGATCGACCCGGTCGACCTGCCCCACATCTTCGATCCCTTCTTCACCACCAAGGAGGTGGGGCAGGGGCCCGGGTTGGGGCTGGCCAGCGCCCACGGCATCGTGGAGGGTCACGGCGGCTCGATCGAAGCCCAGAGCGAACCGGGGCAAGGCACCACGGTCCGGATCTTCTGGCCGGTTCGCCAGCGCTAGCCTCGTCGGCCCCGCACGGGGGCGCCCGTTGCGCGGAGAGGGCGAGGGCGCCCGGGGCGGACGCCCTCGCGCGGCACTACTCCGCGTACTCGACGCGCAGGCCCTTCAGCGCCGGGCGCGCGGCACCTGGCGCGCGATAGAGCGTCACGATGACGTAGGTGCTCTCCGCCTGTGGATTCACCGTGAACGATCCCGTCGAGATCCA
>JAKSBN010000304.1 GCA_022361175.1 Pseudomonadota bacterium
CGGCGAGCCCCAGGAGCACGGCTGCCCATCGCCCGCGTCCGCCCGAGAGCGGACGTTGACGACTCATTGGAGAGAGCGGGCTCCAGCGTCGGCCGGAAGGCCGGCCACGGCTTCGGCGGCCTCGGACGGTGCGCGATCCACCCCCTCGAGCTCCAGCTGCGAGCCGGGATCGACCTCGAAGTCGCGGCGGTTGCCCGCGAAGAGGCCGCCCACCACGCGCGCCTGACCGCCGCCGAAAGCGGGGGCGTCGCGCCGCAGGGACACCGCCAGCCCGTTGCGCCGGAACTCGGTGCGCACGACGTCGACGACCGAATCCTCCTTCGACGCGACGGCCACCTGGGAGTCCACGATGTAAGAGTCGGACAGCGCCAGCTCGGAACGGCGCCCCGCGCTGATGGCCTTGTCGCGCATGTCGCGGAAGGCCGAGCCCTGCACCCTCACCCGGGACGACGCCAAGTCGAGGCCGTCGTCGGCGTTGTGGGCGAAGAGACTGTCGCGCACGAAGCCGCTGGCGTCGCGCGACGCCAGGCCGTCGCCCCGGTTGCCCAGGAACGCCGTGCGGGCCACCTCGAAGCGTCCGCGCTGGATGCTGAGGCCGTCGCCCCGGTGCGAGCCGCGGATTTCCGCGTCGCGCACGACCACGTCGGAGGCGTGGAAGGCCAGCTGCCCTTCGAGCCGCAGACCGGCTGCGAGTCCACTGGAGCCGCCTTCGGCGAACACGTGCGCCAGGCTCGAGGTCTCGGGCGCGCGCACCACCGCCACGGCGCCCCAGGGCCGGTCCGGGTCGGCGGGCACGAAGCGGATCGGCCGCTCGCGCGTTCCCTCGGCGTGCAAGCCCCGGAAGGTGATCAGGCTGACGCCTTCGCCCAGCAGGAGCGTGGTGCCCGGTGCCAGCACGAGCTGGTGTGCGGGCGGCACGATCAGGGTTTCTGCGAGCGTGTAGCGCCCCGCCGGCAGCGTCAGGACGTCTCCACGTTGCTGCAGCGGCAGACCCGACTCGGCAATGACGTCGGCCACGTCGCGGAACCACAGCTCCACCGGCGCCTGCTCCGGCGTGCCGAAGGGCTCGGTCGCCAGAGCGACCTTGGGCAGCGGATCCCCCGTGACGGCGTTGCGGGACGCCAGCTCGATCCCGTAGACGGGGGCCTCGCGCCAAGCGTCGGCCGGGAAGAAGGGCAGCTGCAGCTCCACCCGCCAGGGTGTGCCCGCTTCGGACCGCGCCAGCGTCACCGCGCGCAGGGGCAGGGCAATCTGGCTGCCGGTCACGCGCGGCGTGATGGACGCTTCGACGACGGCGTCGCCCGCCGGATTCCACACTGCCAGCGAGGCTTCGGCCACGGCCGCCGGGAGATCCTCGCCGAGCTCGAGCCGAATCTCGGAGACGTCGATCTCGGCCAATCCGCGCGGCGTCAGCTCGAGGCTCAAGACGGCGGTGTTGCCCACCACGTCGCGTTCCACGTGGGTCTCGATCCGGGACGAAGCCAACAGCTGGCGCAGCAGCGTCGCATTGCGGTTGAGCGTCGCGCGCGTCTCGCCGCGAACGGTGGCGATTCGCTGCAGCGCCGCCCACTGGGACAACGGCCGCAGCTCGCGCAGCAGGGTGTCCGCGGTGCGCGCCAGCTCGGCATCCATCTGGACGGCCCACTCGAACTCGGGATCCGCCACCAGCTTCCAGACCCAGCGATTGCGCAGGGCGCGGTAGCGGGGGGTCTCCAGCAGGCGAGCCAACAGGTCGTCCGCGGGAATCGCGGCCGCAGCGGCGGCCGCCAGGGGCCGCGCCGCCGAACCGAGAGCGACGGGGACCGGCTGGAGCAGGCCGGTGACCGGGTCCAGGTACCAGCCGGCCTGCCGCCAGGAGTGTTCGCTGTTCGTGCCGGTGACGAGCATCAGCGCGCTCTGCTTGAGCAGGGCGTCTACGCCGATCCAGTGGCCGACGCGCTCGGCGAAGTCGGCGTCGGATGCCTCGCGCAGGAAGCGTTCGAACTGTTGGAGGCGTCGCGACGTGGCGTCGGTGCGCGCGCTCTGCGCCGCCGGGACGACCAGCTCGCGCGCCGGTGCGCCCACGCGGCGCAGGAAGTCCGGGCCGAGCGTTTCGGTGAGGGCGTAGAGGCCGGCTTGCGCGCCGTTGATCTGCAGCGAGACGAAGTGGGTGCTCGGCATGGCGAGCCCCAGCCGTCGCGCTGCCGCCTGGGCCGCCGTCTCGAAGGAGCGGCCGTCCGCGGCGGCCGGCGCCAGCACGAATTCCCGCAGTCCCAACACCGGCTGCGCGTCGGGCGTCAGCCGGACCCGCAGGACCGGCGTCGCCTCGCCGGTGGAGGAGTCCTCCAGCTGCACCTCGACCCACTGGCGCTCGGCCGCGACCAGCTCGGCCGGGAACCACCAGCGGTCCCGGCGGTCGACGGAGGCCGCGTCGCGGGCACCCGGCCGCAGGAGCGAGGCCGCGCGCAGGACGGGGGCCTCGATGTCGAGTTCGAGCTTGGTGAGCGGCGGGCCGTGAAGTCCCAACTGGGCGCCCGCCAGCGCCGTCAGGCCGCCCAACTCGCGTACGGCGGGCCGCTGCGCTTCCAGCACCAGCGGGCCCACCACCACCGCCAGGCCCAGCACCACGGCGCTGAAGCCGGCCCACAGGGCCGCATTGGCCACGACGAGCCGGCGCACGCCTCGCTCGGAGAGCGACGTCGGCGCTTCGGGCGTCGTTTCGGGCGGTGTGGACGGCAACTTCGTCATAGCGGCGTACTGGCTTCTTCCCCGAAAGGTCATCTTGATTTGCAATGCACCGCGCGTCTCCGGGGGGCCGGAACTCAGACTTCGAAAACGCGTTGGATGCATCACCGCCGAGCAGCGATCCGAGTCACAATTCCCCGAAGGGATCCCTCCGGTGGCTCGTGCGTCGACTTGAACGGCGGTTTACCAGATCTTCGCGTCCGATGCCGCAAAACGTCGTAGGGATACGGAGATGGCGGCCTCTGGAGATTGGGACGATCCGCGGGCGCAGATTGTTCACACGAGCTGCGCTGAATCACATAGTCCCCTGAGGGAGTCGATTGGGCGCAGGCGGGACGGCTAGGAGCGTCGCGTTCCCGCTCGCGACAGGGACTCCACGTCGATCTCCTGCTCCGGGGCGCGTTCGCCGTCGATCTCGATCCGACAACCCACCGCCGCCAACGCCCGGCGCGGGCTCTCGTCGACCAACACTCGACGGGCCGCGATGGCCGGGGGCGGGTACTCGTGCCGGTCGCGGTAGGCCAGGAAGCCGACGCGACCGACGGCTCGCAGCGACAGGTCGCGGAGCTCGGCGTTCGACCCGTCCTTGCTGGTGACTCCGATGTCCACCCGCTCGATGTTGAGATCCGTCGCCGAGAGGCGGCTGCCCTCGCCGAGGGAGATGGCTTCGTCGCCGATGTCCGCCATGCGCACGGCCTCCGCTTCGACCGTCGAACCCGACAGATCGAGTCCATCGCGGCCGACGCGTTCGATCTGGAGGTCTGCGAGCGTGCCCGTCGAGAAGTCGGCGTCCAGGGCATCGCCGCGGACGTCGCGGACCCGGAGACCCCGCGCGCGGAACTCGTTCGAGACGAAGCTCAGCGCTTGCTCGCTGCTGTCGCCCTCGAACACACAGTCCTCCAACGCCGCCTGGCCGCCGTAGAAGGTGACGCCGGCCCCCAGTCGCCAGCCGTCCAGCTCGATGCCGCGCGGGTACCGCACCACCGCGTGCCGCCAGTGCGAGCCGTCGCCGTCGAAGACGACCACGCCGGCCCAGCGGTCGCGGTTGCGGGGCGCGGCAGGCCCCTCCAGCACCACCGGCTCGCGCTCGGTGCCCTCCAGCAAGAGCCGGTCTCGCACCACCAGCCCGCCGCCGGCGGCGAAGCGCAGCACCGCGCCCGCCCGGATGCGCAGCGGCTCGCCGGGCGGCAGCGACAGCCAACCCGGCACGGCGTGGCGCCCGGCGCCGATCTCCAGCACGCCGTCTTCCGCCCGGCGCAGAAAGGCGTGCTGCGCCAGCGTCTGGGCGACGGTGGGAGCCGCCAGCACGGGGCGCGTGCGGGCCGCGACCGTCGGTTGCGCCTCCACGGTGATGGGATCGTCTCCAGCTCCGACGCGGAGTTCGGCGCGCAGCCGGTCCGGCGCCGGGCGGGCGCGGGATCGCTCCAGGGCGACCCGCCACCGTCGCGGGCTCCCGGTTCCCGACGCGGCCGGAACCTGACGCGGCCACTCCGAGCCGTCCGCCAGCGCGGCCAGCTCCGCCTCGCGCCCGTCCGCGTGGGCATGGCGCACTCCCACCACCTCCAACGGGGTCGGGAAGGGGTTCCAGAGCTCCAGCCACTGCCGCCGGCCCTCGCGCCAGGACAGCGCACGCACGCTGCGGAGCGGCCAGGTGCCGCTCTCGGCGCGCAGCGCGCGGGCGGCGCGCACGTGTTCGGAGAGATTCACCGCCCGCGCGCGCAGGGCGTCCAGGTCGAAGGGCTCGGCAAACGGGTCTTCCAGCGCCAGCGAATCCCAGTCGCTTTGCAGCGCGGCTTCGATCTCGGCCAGGAGGTCGCCGGTGGCCGCTTCGGTTTCGAGCCGCGCCACGTGGAAGGCGAAACGCGCGGCAATCTCCGGGTCTTCCAAGAGACGCGCCGCCCAGGTCTCGCAGGGATCCATCCCGGCGCAGTCGCGGCGCGCGCCCAGGTCGGGCACCAGCGGCTCGAGGCGCGCGGTGGCGGGGTTGTAGTAGAAGCGCACGCTGCGCCAGCCGGCCGCTCGCGGGCTGTCCCAGAACGCGGCCAGGGCCAGGTAGCGGCCGAACGCTTCCGCGTCGAAGGCGTCGTGGGCCGGGACCAGTCGCTCCATCACGGCCCGCACGAGGCCCGTGGCGGCGCCCAGGTCGGCGGGCGTCGTCGTCGGCTTGTCGCGGGGGCCCGCCAGCGAGCGCAGGGTGGCCAAGTCGGGACGTCCCAGAGCGGCACGCCGATCGGGTGCGCGAATCGCGTCGAGGAATCCGTCGTCGAAGCCCAGGAGGGCACCCGGGCGGCGCTGGTTGTGGAGCAACAGCTCCGGCGCTGCCAACTCCTGCGCCAGCATCAGACCCAGGTCGCGGCCGTTCAAGAACACGCGCACCAGCGTGGCGCGCGGGGCCAAGAGGCCCTCGCGCCGCGCGTGCCAGCCGAAGAGCGCGCTCTCCACCGCGCCGGGCTCCAGGGCGTCGCGCAGCACCAGTCCGCGCAGCCCCAACACCCGCTCGCCGCCGCGCAGCCACAGCTCGAGCGGCCATTTGGCGCCGGCCAGACCGTCGATGCGTCCCGGCGCCAGGCGCAGGGCGACCCGCGCGTCCGCGCCGCGGCGCCGCACCTGGGCGGGCACGAAGGTGCCGGACTCCTGCAGCAGCTCGCCGCGCGCCAGCGCCGCCTCTCGCTCTCCGTGAAGCGTGTGGAGGTGCTTGAATTTGAGGTCCAAGACGATCTGCGGCAGCGACCCGCGCTCGGGCCAGGCCTGCGCCGCCCGCAGCGTCGCCTGGGCCCAGAGCCCCGGTGCGAACTGCAGCGCGCCCCCCGGCGCGAACGCCGTCACCGCGAGGCCGCCCACCACGACGCCGGCCAGCGCGGCCCCCACCAGGCCCCACGTCCGGCTTCGGGGCGGCCGCGCGGCTAGCGGCCGGCGAAGACGCACGGAGCCTCAGCGAGAGAATGGAGCGCCGCCGCGTTGGCCATGGCGAGTCGCCTCCGCGGGCGCGCGCCCGGGTTGGGGCCCGTCTTCTCCACCGCGAACGCACCCGCGAACGCGGACTTCCGACGCTTCGAGACCCGCTCGAGACCAGGCTAGTGGCTGCCCGCGTGGCCGTCGATGGCGTCCAGCAGCTGGGGCCAGACGGCGACGGGCATGTCGTGGCCCATGCCCTCGATCAGGAGGAGCTTGGCGTCCGGGACGCAGTCCGCCGTGTCCTTGCCGCCGGAAACCGGAACCAGCACGTCCTCCACCCCGTGGATCACCAGCGTCGGCACGCGCAGCTCGCGCAGGCCGTCGACCCGGCTGCCCGAAGCCACGATGGCGGCCATCTGCCGGGCGGTGCCCTCCGGCTGGAAGCCGCGGTCGAACTGGCGCGCCGCGCGGGAGCGCACCCGCTCTTCGTCCAAGGGGAAGCCCGGGCTTCCGATCACCTTCCACATCTGGAGCGAATGCTCGATCACGGCCTGGCGCTCGGTGGGCGAGGGGGACATCAGGAGCTGCATCACCTCCGGCTTTGCGGGCGGCAGCTCCGGGTTGCCGGTGGTCGACATGATGGACGTCAGGGTCCGTACCCGCTCGGGGTTCGCGATGGCCAGGGACTGGGCGATCATGCCTCCCATGGACGCGCCCACCACGTGGGCGCGCTCGATCCCCAGGTGGTCGAGCAGGCCGCAGGTGTCCGCGGCCATGTCCTCGAGCCTGTACGGCACCTCCGGCGACTGTCCCGTTGCCACCGCCTGCATCACCGTCAAAGGGTTGGGAACGCCCGCGTCGGCGAACCAAGTGGAACAGCCCACGTCGCGATTGTCGAAGCGGATGACCTGGTAGCCGCGGTCCGCGAGCTGTTCGCAGAACTCCTCGTCCCACAGGATCATCTGGCCGCCGAGACCCATGACGAGAAGCAGGGGGGCTGCTCCCGGGTCTCCGAAGCACTCGTAGTGCAGCTCGATTCCGTTGCTGGGGGCTGTGGGCATCGCGACCTCCGTGGTTTCGCCGGGGTCACACACTAGCAGGATGGAGGGGCTGCACGTCGCGCCGCCCGGTAGCGTCGGAAGGACCAGGGGCCGGACGGCTCGTCCCCGTCCACCCCCGAACGCGGCGGGCCGAGCCGGTGTTCGAGCTCGGTCAGCGAGGGCAGGGGCGCGTGCTCTACCACATCAGGCGCCGGCTCGACGCCGCAGAGCGAGAGCCAGAGCTCGTCCACCGCCACCGGAGGCGTGTAGAGCTCGCGGGCGGCGCTGGGGCCCGCCTCCACCACGACCGTGCCGAGTCCCCGCTCGCTCCGCAGCCCCGCGACGACGGCGCGGAGCGAGGGCTGGGCCAGAGTCCATACCTCCACGTGGGCGGGGAGTCGGCGTGGCGCCAGCGCCCGGGCACCGTCTTCGCCGGTGGCGATCCAGACGCGCCGGGCGGGGTCGGCCAAGAGCGCGTGGTCCGCGTCGAGCTCGCCGCTGCGGGTCAGGACGACGCTCACCGGCGGAGCGGTCCGTTCGGCGACCCGGGAGCGCCAGTCCGCGAGACCGCGGGCGAGCGCGCCCGTGCCGGCCTCGTGGCGAAGCTCCGGCTCGGCGCGCAGGGTGGCGCCGGTGGTGACGATGGCGTCGGCCCGAGCCCGGGCCAGGGACAGCGCGAAGAAGTCGGTCGGGCTCGCGGGCGTGTGCGCGTCGATCCGGAGGCACAGGAGCGGCCCGTTCGGCGAGGCCCAGGCCGCGGTGCCGTGCAGCACGCCCGCGTCGCTTCGGCGGTCGTCGCCGGAGCCCGGATGCAGCGCCTCGGCCCGGGTCTCGATCTCGCGCCAGCTCTCCATATCTGCTCCTGGATTCACCTGGGGGTTTCGGACATCGACTTGATCCCGGGCGCCAATCTGCCGAAGAGGCAGGCGGAGAGAGTGCCGAAGCTCGGCGCGGCGGCCACCATCCGGGCCGACCGGGCGGCTGCGGTATCCTCGCCATCCCTTCCCCCCGACAGGAGTGCCCGTGGAGATCCCCTTCACCAAGCCATCGCTTGGCGCGGCGGAGCTTCGCGCCGTCACCCGCGCGCTCGAGCGCGGCCAGATCGGCGGCAATGGGGAGGTCTGCTGGCGGGTCCAGGAGCGGCTGCGGGATCTCACCGGGGCGCACGTGCTCCTGACGCCGAGCGCCACCCACGCCATGGAGGTGGCGCTCCTGGCGCTGGGGGTCGGTCCCGGGGACGAAGTCCTGATGCCCTCGTTCGCTTTCGTGAGCCAGGCCAACGCGATCCTGCAGCGCGGCGCGACCCCCGTCTTCTGCGAAATCGATCCCGACACCCTCAACCTGGACCCCGACGACGCCGCGCGCCGTCTCACCCCGCGCAGCAAGCTGCTGCTGCCGGTCCACTACGCGGGCGTGGCGTGCGAGTTGGCCGGCCTCCAGGCACTGGCGAAGGAGCACGACCTTCAGCTGCTGGAGGACGCGGCGCAGGGCAGCGGGGCGCACTGGCGGGGCCAGCATCTGGGCACCGTGGGCGACGCGGGCTTCCTGTCCTTTCACGAGAC
>JAKSBN010000389.1 GCA_022361175.1 Pseudomonadota bacterium
CGCCAGCGGTTGCAGATCGGTGAAGCTGCTGTCAGGCCCCGCCCAACAGGCCGCGCCCAGGGCGGCCGCACAGCCGATCGTCAGTCGCAACGCAGAGCTCAGCGATCGCATCTCAACCCCTCCTCACCGCACCGAGCCGGACCAACGAGGGCCACAGCCCTCCATGGTTTCGGCCCAGTCGCCGGTGGTGTCAACGTCCAGCCTTCCATCCTGGGCATCCGAGCTCGGACGGCCCAGCCACGTGGTGGCGCTCTCCCGCTCGTGTGCGTCGAGCCATCCCCACGCTCGACGCCAAAACGCCTCACTGGCATCGCGCTGCCAGGCGCGCCGAGCCGGACGCACCCGTCGGCGGCCCACGAAGTACCCGCCCCGCACACGCTCGAACGGCGTGTCGACGGCCACGTGCACCAGGTCGCGCCCCGCCTCGGCCGCGGGGCGCGACCACGGATGGAACCAGCGTCCGACCCACTGTTGAAACGGCCCCGCCCCGGACTCGATCTGCGTCCGCGTGAGGCCGGGATCGAAACAGCAGAAGCCGATCGGACTCCGCGCCGCTCGCTCCGCCAGCGCCCGGGTCGCCAGCAGGATGGCGAGCTTCGACCGGGCGTAGGCCGGAACCAGATGGTAGGCCAGCGGAAAGTCGAGCCGCCCCTGGGGCATCCGGCCGATTCGGTGCAGCGCGGATCCGAGCTGCACCACCCTGGCCCCGTCGCCGCGGACCAGCGGCGCGAGCAGACGCAGGGTCAGCGCGAAGTGGCCCAGGAAGTTCGTGGCGAAGTGCCGCTCGAAGCCGTCCTCACTCAAACCGCGTCGCGCGAACACGGCTCCCGCGTTGTTGACGAGGAGATCGATCGACCCGTACGCGCTGGCCAGCTCGTCGGCGACCACCCGGGTCGCGGCGAGGGAGGACAGGTCCGCGACGTGGAGAGCGAGGGACGCCCGGGGAACGCGCTCGAGAATGGCCCGGCGCGCCGCGTCTCCGCGATCTCGGTCGCGGCAGACGAGGACGACGCGGAAGCGGCCCGCCAGCTCCGACGCGGTCGCCAGACCGATGCCGGCGCTGGCCCCCGTGACCACGGCCACCCGATCCACCCCCGCGCTCACCGGTAGCCCACCGCAGCCCGGTAGCCGGCGAAGCGCTCGGCCTCGCGCTCCCGGTCCAGCTCGAAGCGCTCGAGGCTGTAGACGTGCTCGCCGTGGCGGTTCTTCGGATGTCGCTTGAGGAAACGCAGCATGGCCGCGCGCGCGGGCGCACCGAGCTCGCGACCCGCCCGGGCGTAGATCCGCTCGACCACCGCCATGGGATCGGCACAGATGTCGTCGTACTGCACGTCGACGATCTGGCTCTCCCACTCGGGGTGTGCCGCCCGCTGCCGGCGCGCCCGTTCGAGGGCCGTCGACCAGAAGTGTGCCGTCTCGACCCCGATCTCCCGCGCGTCGATGGCGTCGCTGGACAGGGAGCGCAGGATCGCCGTCAAGCTCGCGAACGACGGCAGCACCGTCAGCGGATCGCGGTGGGTCTGGACGATACAGGCATCCGGATAGCGAGCCAGGAGCGGCTCGAGGCACAACAGGTGCTCCGGCGACTTCAACACCCAGCGCGGCCGCTCGACCCCGAACTGAAGGTGCTGGAGAAACCGCTCGTGCATCGCATAGGCCGCCGTGTGGTCGCAGTCGAGCAGCCACGACGCGTACCGCGGCACGCGGTACGCGATCGAGAACAGGATGGCCGTGAACTCGTGCGCCTTCATGACGACGCACTCCTCGGGCAGCAGGGCGGCCGTCCGATAGACGTGACGCAGCGCGGGCAGCACGCTGTAGAGGAAGTGCCCACGCGCCTTCTGGGCGACGACACGGCGATCGAAGCGTCCGACGCCTCGCCCAGGAGGCGGCGACGGGTACTGGAGTTTCCAAGAGAGGGGTGACAGCAGCTCCGGGTCCTGCGCCAGCATGTGAAACAGAATCGTCGTTCCAGTTCTCGGGAGCCCCGCGATCACGAGCGGACGCTCGATGCGCTCGGAGCGAATCCCGGGCCAGCGGGCCTCATCGGCTACCAAGCGCAGCCGGTTGGCCAGGTGATCGCGGAGGCGAACCCGGGCGATGGCCCGCCCAGCGGGGGTGAGTGCGGCCTCCTCCTCCAACGAGCGCACGAGGCGCTCGAGCGGCTCCGCGAACGCCTCACCATCGAAGTCGCAGAGGCCGCCCGTCGCCCGAACGGCCTCCTCGCGAAGCTCGGCGACCTCGAGCGGAGCGGGGGGGCGGCGCCCGGCGAGGCGATTGAAGGCGGCCAGGCCCGCGGGACCGAGTGACGACGAACCGAGCACTTCCCGAACCTCAGACGACTTCGGCGCGGCCACTGGAGACCGGGCGCACGATCCCCCCCCGATCCCGCAACCCGCGCCAGACGAGAACCGCCGCGGCCACGACCGCGATGGGGAGCACACTCTGGTGCAGCAGGTGGTAGGGATCGCGGAAGAACTCAAGGGCGAACTTCGCCACGCCGTGGACGGCCAGGAACAGCAGCACCACCTGCCCGTCGTAGGCCTTGCGCTTGAGCGCGACCAGGCACAGGCCCAGCACCGCGATTTCCATCCCGAACAGGTAGAGCGGAAAGGGATGCACGGCCAGGCTCTCGGGCGCCGCCGGGCCGATCGCCCCGCTTTCGTAGTGGGACCACCAGGGGCCCGAGCCGCGCGGGTAAACCAGGGCCCACGAAGCCGTGCAGAACGCGCCGTAGCAGCAGCCCATGGCCAGGCACCCGAGCCGACCCACCGCACAGGCCAGCGCGAACGAGGGCGCCCAGAAGTCCGCGAAGCGCGCGAACGAGAGCCCGGACGGAAACCAGCGATGCAGCACGAAGCCGAATCCCAACACCCCCAGCAGCGCGCCGGGGTAGCGATACCCCGCGAGCAGCTCGGTCTCGAGTGGGCGCAAGCCGTGGAGCGCCACGCTCGCGAGTTTCGCGCCGAGGAACCCCAGCGGCACGAGCGTCAGGAAGAAGAGCAGCACTCGGCGGCTCAAGGAGCCGTCGCGGTGGAGCAGAAACGCCAGCAACACGAACTGTGCGGCCACCGCGATCCCCAGGACGGGGTAGTAGAGGTTCACGCCGAATGCAGTCGGAAACACGACCGCTTTCTAACACGTCGACGGTGGGGCGCTCAACCGGGCGACTCGAACTTCGCCGAAACGGAGCGGGCGCCGCAAGCGAAATTGACGCGCGGGACGTGAAATGAACGGCGCGCCACTCGCGCAGCCCAATCGCGTTTCCGCGTGGGCTCGGTTTCCCGTTGACATTCGTTCTCGCCCGGACACAATCGCGCCCAGGGAGAGACTCGCTTCCGCTCCCGCCCGGGGAGTGTGCGAGTCGCCCGAATCACGACGGAGCGGGATCGCACCAGAGCTTGCGTGCGTCGCGTCGCGAGCGGAGCCCGGGGCGTTGGGCCGAAGCGGAGGCGGAA
>JAKSBN010000386.1 GCA_022361175.1 Pseudomonadota bacterium
ACTCGCTGGGGTTCCTGGCGGAGCTCCAGCGCGAGTTCGGGGACGTGGTCTGCGTGCGGTTGGGGCCGCTGAGGACGCTGCTGCTCAGCCGGCCGGAGCACGTCCACCACGTGATGGTCACCCACCACCGCAACTACGAGAAGGGCGACCTCTTCGCGAAGCTCAAGCCGGTGGCCGGCGACGGCCTGCTCTTCAGCGAGGGCGAGAAGTGGCGACGCGAGCGACGCTGGGTGGGACCCGTCTTCCAGCGCGCCTACGTACAGAACGTGGTGCCCACCATGGGGCGGCTGATGCACGAAGTGCTGGACGGCTGGGAGCGCAAGCACGCGGGCGGCCAGACCTTCGACCTGATGCCCGAGCTCTCGCGGCTGGCCCTCGACATGGTGTGTCGTGCGCTGTTCGGGGCCGAGCCGCCCGGTGCGTCCTTTCACGATCGCATCGATGAGGGCTTGGCCCACGCCAACTACCTGCTCAACCACTACCTGACGCCGCCGCTGTGGGTGCCGACCCGCCGCAACCGCGCGGCGCGCCGGACGCTCGAGGGCATCCACGACGCCATCCGTCACATGCTGGCCGCCGCCCGGGCCGATCCGGAGCGGAGCGGCGACCTGATGCGGCGACTGGTGGAGGCGCGCGACGAGGAGACCGGCGAGCCCGTGGGCGAGGCGGCGCTGATCGACCAGATGATCACGCTGCTGGTGGCGGGGCACGAGACCACCGCCATGGCGCTCTGCTGGTCGTTTCACCTGCTGGGCCAACACCCCGAAGCGTCGGCGCGCCTGCGCGAAGAGGCCGACGCCGTGCTGGGAGACACGGCGCCTGATGCGGCCGCCGTGGAACGATTGGAGTTCGCGACGCGGGTGGTGAAGGAGTCGCTCCGGCTCTACCCGCCGATCTGGGCGATTCCCCGCCAGGCCAAGAGCGAGGACGCGATCGGCGGCTACCGGGTCCCGCGTCGGACCATGGTGACGCTCAGCCCGTGGCTCACGCATCGGCATCCGGAGTTTTGGGACGAGCCGCTCGCCTTCGACCCGGATCGCTTCTCCGAAGAGCGATCCCGCGAGCGGCCGCGCCACGCCTACTTCCCGTTCGGCGCCGGCGGCCGCAGCTGCGTGGGGGAGGACTTCGCGATGCTGGAGGCGACTCTGGCGCTGGCCATGACGGTGCACCGCTTCGACGTGCGTCCGGTGACCGACCATCCCATGATCCCGGACCCGATCCTGACGCTGCGCCCGCGGTTCGGGCTGCGCGTGCGCCTGGACTCGCGCTAGAAGCTGCGCTGCTACCGTTTCGCCATGACCAGCGTGGCGACCGAGCGCGACGGGGCGAAAGACGGGACGAAAGACGGCTTGGACGTCGGGGGCGAAGGCTGGAGCCCGCTGGCGGTGCGCGTCTACGGCGCCCTGCCCGGCTCCCCGCTGTGGGTCGGCCTGGGATTCTCCGGGCTCACGCTGGCGGTGGTGTTGCTGGCCACGTGGCTCGCCGGGGAGCTGTCTCCCTATATCGCTTCCGAGCGGTCGCTGTTGGACGTCCGCGACGCCCGCCTGGCGTTGGTGCTGTGCGCCCTCGTCGGTTTCCTGCCGACCGCCCAGGTGCTGATGCTGCGCTTCACCCGCGAGAACCTGCGCGCGCTGGCCCCGGCCCTCGGGCAGGCGCCCGCGCCGTTGCGGCTGCCCAAGCCGAGCTTCTGGCGCCACACGCTCCCGAGTCTGCTCGTCGTGCCCCTGATCGCGTTCAGCATCGACCGCGACCTGCGCCTCTATCTCGACCCGGCCTATCTGGCGGGCCCCATCCACTGGTTCCAGTGGTCGGTGGGCTTCTTCGTCACGTTCCAGACCGCGCGACTCGCCCACCTGAGCGCCACGGGCGCGCGCACCCTCGGCGCCCGCGCCGCAGAGCTGAGGGAGCTCGACCTCCTAGACCTGGGCGCTCTGGCGCCCTTCGCGCGCCAGAGCCTCCAGATCGCGCTCACCTGGCTTCTCATGCTGTCGCTCTTCTCGGTGAACCTCGTCGATCCCGGCTTCGCCGTCCCGGTGGTGCTGATCGGCGTCTTCTGCGGGCTCAACCTGATTGCCGGCGTCGCCCACTGCCACCGGGGCCTGCACGCGCGGATCCGCGCCGCCAAGCAGCGCGAAAGCCAGCTCATCAACGCGGCGCTTCGGGGCGACGCCGACGCCGCCGCGCGGCTCCGCATCCGAGCGCCCGCCGGCGCGCTCAGCCCGGCGGATCTCCTGGCGTACCGCAGCTTCGTGCAGCAGGTGAGCGAGTGGGCTTTCGACGCCTCTTCCTGGCTGCGCGCCGTGCTCTACCTGGCGATTCCCCTGGGCTCGTGGCTGGGCGGGGCCGTGGTGGAGCGCATCCTGGACTCCTCGCTGGGATGAGGCTCCCCGCCCGCTAGCATGGGAAGGCCCGCGAGCCGGAGAAGCCGCTGTGTCCAACGCCGCACCCGAACGCCAGATCCTGCTGGTCACCAAGGGCCACCCCTTCGAGAAGGAGCCGTTCTTCTCGCTCTTCGACGCCATGCCCGGCGTCGACTACACCCACGTGGAGCAGCCGGCGGCCCAGGCGCTTTTCACCGTCGAGCAGGCGCGGCCCTACGACGCCTTCGTCCTGTACGACATGCCGGGCATCCAGTTTCGCCCCGACGGCCCGCCCGACTTCCCGGAACCTCCGGCGAGCTATCGCGAGCACTTCCTCGAGCTGCTGGAGGCCGGCCACGGCTTCGTGTTTCTCCACCACGCCATCGCCGGCTGGCCGGCCTGGCCCGAGTACGCCGACATCCTGGGAGGCCGCTTCCTCTACCGTCCGGGCCCGCTGCGGGGTCAGACGCGGCAGGACTCGGGCTATCGGCACGACGTTCCGCACCAGGTGAGCGTGCTGGCCTCGCACCCCGTGACCGAAGGCCTGCCGGAGCGCTTCGCGCTCACCGACGAGCTCTACCTGTTCGAGGTCTTCGAGGACGACGTGGAGCCGCTGCTGGCGAGCGACTACGCCTTCGACTCGACGCACTTCTACTCCGCGGCCAAAGCCGTCTGCGAGGGCAAGATGTACGACAACGAGGGCTGGCGGCACGAGCCCGGCAGCCCGCTCGTGGGCTGGACGCGCCAGCACGGCGCCAGCCGCATCGTGTACCTGCAGCCCGGCGACGGACCGGCCGCCTACGCCAACCCCCACTTCCGGCGGCTGGTGGCCAACGCCATCGAGTGGGCGTCCCAGGCGCGGAGCGCGCGTTGAGCGCGCCGACGCCCGTGGCCGGCACCTGCGACTCGGCCTTCGAGCCGGTGCGCGAAGCGCTCCACGCGAACTTCCGCGATCACGACGAAGTGGGTGCCGGCGTCTGCGTCCTCATCGACGGGCGCACGGTGCTGGACCTCTGGGGCGGCCACTGCGACGCGGAGCGGCGGCGGCCCTGGCAGCGCGACACGCTGGTAAACGCCTACTCGGTGGGCAAGGGCGTCACGGCCATGCTGGCGCTGGCCCTGGTGGAGCGCGGCGCTCTCGACCTCGACGAGCCCGTGTCCGAGCGCTGGCCGGAGTTCGCGGCCGCGGGCAAGGCGGGCACGACGCTCCGCACGCTGCTCTCCCACCGCGCGGGGCTGCCCGCCGTGCGCCGCCCCCTGCCCGAGGGCGCCATGTTGGAGTGGGACACGATGGCGGGCGCGCTCGCCGAGCAGACGCCCTACTGGACACCCGGAGAGCAGCACGGGTATCACGTGAACACCTACGGTTACCTGGTGGGCGAGCTGGTCTGCCGCGCGACCGGCTCGGCGTTCGCCACCGCGCTGCGCGAGCAGCTGACCGGCCCGCTGCAGGCCGACTACCACATCGGATTGGCCGCCTCCGAGCACGCCCGCTGCGCCGACGTCTGTGGTCCGAGCGCGCACTATCGCGCGAGCTCGCCCGACGCCTTCACGGCCGCCTTTCCGCCCACCGGCGACGCCGAACACGATGCGATGATCCGGCACACCTACGGCAATCCGCCGGGGCTCTCGGGCCTGGGCGTGGTCAACACGGCGGGTTGGCGCGAGGCTTCGATCCCCTCCACCAACGGCCACGGCACGGCTCGCGCGGTGGCCGCGCTCTACGAGGCCTTCCTGCACCGCGAACCGGCCGCGGGCGGACCCGTGGGCGCGGGACTCCGACGCGAGGCGCGCCGCATCCACTCGGATGGGGTCGACCGGGTGCTCGGCCGACCCTCGCGCTTCGGCCTGGGCTTCCAGTTGGCCCAGCCCGAGCGGCCACTGGGCCGCAGTCCCCACGCCTTCGGCCACTTCGGCTATGGCGGCAGCCTCGGTTTCGCGGACCCAGACACCGGGCTGGCGTTCGGCTACGTCATGAACCACCCGGGCGATCGCTGGAAGACGCCGCGCGCCACCAACCTGGTGAACGCGGTCTACGACTGCTTGTAGGCGCGCGCCTGTCGTCCCCTCGGGTGGCACCCCCCGGAGATGGCCGCGCGATTCGCTATCGTTTCGCACCGTCGGGCCGAGGCCCGTGTCCATCCCCCCGAAGCTGATCTCCTCTCCCGGCCACGGCAGGCCCGGGCCCGCGCCGTTCGCGGTGGAGTACGGTAGTCGTCCATGCGTCTGATGCTCGTGTTTGCCCGCGCCTATCCGGCGCGCACCGCCGCCACCCTGGCTTGCCTGCTGCTGGCCGCCGTGTTCCAGGGAGTCGGGGTCTCGTCGATGCTCCCGTTGGTGACCCTCATCGCGCGAACCGACGAGCCGCCCAACCCGCTGGAATCCCAGATCCGCGAAGTGCTGGCCTCGGTGGGGATCGACCTCACCGTGGGCTTTCTGTTGTCGTTCATGGTCGTGGCCATGGTGCTGAAGAGCGCCCTCGAACTCGCGGCCAAGCGCCAAGTCGGATACTCGGTGGCCCAGGTGGCCACGGACCTGCGCCTGTCGCTGCTGCGCGCCATGGCCGGGGCTCGCTGGGGCTACTTCACGCGTCAGCCCATCGGCAG
>JAKSBN010000306.1 GCA_022361175.1 Pseudomonadota bacterium
CCAAGGTCCGATCGAGCTCCCAGGCTCCCGCTGCGTCGATCTGGTCTTGGAGGCCGGCCTGCTCCTCGAGGAGCTTCTGCATCTCCTCGTCATCCATCGGCTCGGCGAAGCGCGCGCTCACCTCTTCGAAGCGCCGCAGGAGGTCGCGCGTCTCGGCCACGCCTTCCTCCACGTTGCCGAGCACGTCCTTCTCCGGATCCAGCTGGGGCTCCTGCGGCAGGTAGCCCACCCGAACGCCGTCGGCCGGCTTGGCCTCGCCGACGAAGTAGGTGTCCTCGCCCGCCATGATGCGCAGCAGGCTGCTCTTGCCGGCGCCGTTGTGGCCCAGCACGCCGATCTTCGCGCCGGGCAGGAAGGCCAGCGTGATCCCGTCGAGAATCACGCGCCCCGCCCCGACGACCTTGCGCAGATCCTGCATGGTGTAGACGAACTGCTGTCCCACGGCGCCTCCTGCCACGACCGCTGCCGCGGTCTGCGGCGGCCCAGTGTACCGGCCGTGCGTGGGAGCGCACCCACTCTGCCGCCGCGCGCGCCGTTCCCGGTGCGCGAGTTCGGGCTAGTATCGATGCCCCTCGGCCGGAGGCCCCTCCAGGAGCTCGATGGAAGACCGCAATCCCACCTCCCGGCGGCGCCAGTTCGCGTCAGCGGCGGCGGCCGCCCTGCTGCTGGCGTGGACGGCCACCGCTTCCGCGGAGCCGGTTCCCCCGGTGCTCGTGCTGGTCAACGAGCGCAGCCCGATCTCGGTCGCCATCGGCGACTACTACCGCAGCCGGCGGGGCATCCCCGCATCGCGGCAGCTCGCCCTGCCCATTCGCCGGGGTCTCCCCGATCTGTCGACGGCCGCCCACGAGACGGTCCGCCGCGAACAGTACGTGCAGTGGATCCGCGACCCGGTGCTGGCCTTCCTGGACAAACAGGAGTTGGCTCACGCCATCCGCGTGATCGTGGTGGCCAAGGGCGTCCCCCTGCGCGTACTCGGCGAGCCGGTGCCGCAGCCCGACCTGATGCGATCCAGCACCACGGCCTCGGTCGACGCCGAGTTGGCGCTTCTGGGCTCGGAACGCGACGGCAGCGCGGGCATCTCCCGCGAGCGCAATCCCTATTTCGGGGCCGAGATCCCGTTTCGGGACTACCGACTTCGGCAGCCGGGAACGCCGCTGCGATACGTCGTGGGGCGCCTTTCGGGCTACCAGACCGAGGTAGACCCCGACACCGGCGTTCCGGCCGACGTCAAGCAGCTGATCGACGCGGCCCACCGCCCACCCGTCCCGGGGCGCTGGCTCATCGACGAAGACCCGAAAACCCGCGGCGGACGCGAGGGCGGGAATCGCATCTTCCTGCGCGCGGCTGCCGCTGCGCTGCGCGCGCTCGGCCTGGACGTCTACCACGATCGCAGCCCGGTCTTCGTCTCCGAGACCTCCCCCATCGCGGGCTACGCCTCCTGGGGCAGCAACGACCGCTCCGACGCGGGCCCGCCCTTTTACGGCCCGATCGGCGAGCGCGTGTATCCGGGCTGGTTCGCGCCCCGAGCCGTCAGCGTCGACCTGGTGTCGACCAACGCCCGGACCTTCACTGATCCGCCCCGCTACGGGCAGTCCCTGGTGGCCGACCTGGTTCGCGCCGGGGTCGCGGGCGCCGCGGGACACGTGAACGAGCCGAGCCTCAGCGGAGTCGCTCGCCCCCACATGCTGCTGCGGCGCTACGCGGAAGGCTGGCCGGCCGGCGAAGCCTACGCCGCCAGCCTTCCCTATCTCAGCTGGATGAACGTCTTCGTGGGCGACCCGCTGATGGCGCTTCCGAAGCGGACGCCCGCACCGGATCGCGACGGGGACGGCATCCCCAACGCCAGCGACAACTGTCTCGAACACTCCAACCGCGACCAGCGGGACAGCGACCAGGACGGCATCGGCAACCTGTGCGATCCCGACGTGGACAACGACGGCGTCGTCCGGACGTCGTGGGGCCGCCTCTACCCGGACACCGCTCGCGGCGATCTCGAACAGATCGGGCTGTCGGCCCAAACGGGCGTCTATCGAGACACGCACGATCTGGACGGCAACGGGGTGGTGGATGCCCTCGACGTCTCCATTGCGCAGCTGTGGCTCTTCCAAGCCCCTGGTCCGAGCGGGAAGGTCCCCTACGGTGTGAGCCCCCGGGTCAGCTCCCGATCTCGCACGCCGCGAGAGGCAGCTCGACCGTAAAGCGGCTGCCGCGCTCGGGGCCCGGCTCGGCGCGCAGCCGACCGCCGTGCTCGCGCACGATGTCGTAGGCGATCGAGAGCCCGAGGCCGGTGCCCTCGCCCGGCGACTTCGTGGTGAAGCAGGGGTCGAAGATGCGGTGCCGGAGGGCCGGCGGAATCCCGGGGCCGTTGTCGGAGACGCAGATCTCGATGTGAGCGTCGCGCTCGAGGGTTTCGATGTCGAGCTCGGGCTGATCGCTCTTGGCCAGCGCCTGGCGGGCGTTGACGATCAGGTTGAGCACCACCTGGGCCAACCGCTCCTCACAACCCGCCACCAGACCGAGATCCGTGCCCAACGTGAGCCGCGGCTGCAGCGCGTTGCCCGAGGAGTAGAGCCCCGACATCTTCAGCGAATCGACCACGATCTGGTTGACGTCCACCATCGAGAACTCGCCGTTCTCGTCGCGGGAGAAGCGGCGCATGCGGTCGATGATGTTGGTGATGCGGTCCACGCCGTCCATGGTCTCCTCGACCACCAGCCGCAGCTCGTCGATCTCGTCCACCTTGTGCTCACCCAGCTGCTCCAGGCGCTCCTGGACCACGTGGCTCAACCGGTGTACGTGGGTCAGGTTCGAACGCACGTACGCCAGCGGGTTGTTCACCTCGTGGGCGATGCCGGCGGACAGCACGGCCACCGTCTCGAGCCGCTGGCTCTGCTGCAGGAAGCGCTCGTAGCGGTGGCGTTCGGTGCGGTCGCGCAGCACCGTGTACAGGCCCGCGGTCCGGCCGTACTGGCCGTGCACGCGGGAGAAGCTCACCTCGAACCAGCGGTCGTCGCTGGTGGGGAGCTCGAGCGAAACCGGCTCGCCGCCGGCCAGCTGCGTCTCGATGGCCGCCAACGCCTCCGATGGATCGGTCTCCCGGAAGAGGGAGGCGATCTCGCCGTGGAGCGAGCGGTGGCGCATGGCCTCGAGCTTCTGCCCGAAGAGCTCCTCGGCGGCCGGATTGGCGTCGAGAATCTGCCCGCCCGCGTCCGTCACGATCACGCCTTCCCGCAGATGCTCCACCACGTCGCGCCGGGCCAGCGGGACCGTGTCCAGAATGCGGTAGCGGAAGTCCGCTGCGAAGAGCAGTACGACGGAGATGCCCAGGCACAGCGGGGTGACGTCGCGAGCCGGCGCCACGACGCCGAACAGGTACAGGAAGTTGGAGGCCAGGGGGACCAGAGCCGCGACCGCCAGCGTGGCGCCGCGCAGGCGCTCGTTGTGCGCCACCAGCCACAGGCTCGAGCGCAGATAGAGCGCGATCCCCGTCATCACCAGCACCTGGGACCACACGACGGCCACCCAGAAGAGCGGCCCGCCCCACTCGACCGGGCTTCCGTGCAGTGCGAAGCCGGTGGCGAACAGCCGATGCCCTTCGTTGGTGACGAGTCCGAGGTAGCTGATGGCCGAGGGCACGACGGCGGCCAGGATGTACGCCGGCCGCGCTCTCACGTAACCGGTGAGCCGTGCCGCCAGCACCACCCAGATGATGGGCAGGGACAGAGCGCCCAGGAACGCGATCTCGAGCCACGCCGCGGCCATCTCGCGGTCGGTCGCCAAGTGAACGGCGATGAGCCCCCCGGTCCAGACCATGAGGGCGGCCATGAGGCTCACCAGCAGCCAGTGGTTGGCCGTGCGCTCGCGGCGGTGGAGCACGTGCAGCGTCATCGCCAGAGCGACCGCAAACGTGACACCGCACTGAAGGACCATGAACCACATGGGGAGCCGCCTTGCAGAGCTTCTCCCCTCACGTATCGGTCTCTAGCGAACGCGCGTTGAGCTGGGATCGCGTCTTTGGGCGGGCGCAACTCGACGGCTAAGTGGGCGATTCCCGGTCGGCCAGGAGCCCCTTCCCGGGTACGTGGTTCACTTCCAATCGGACGCCATCCGGGTCCTCGAAGAGGATCGAGTAATAGCCCTGCGCCCAGGCCCCTTCTTCGGGCGGGTGCACGACGGTGGCCCCCACCTGCCGCAGGAAGTCGTGGACCCGATCCACGTCGTCCCGCTCCCGGGCCCGGAAGCACAGGTGGTGCAGGCCGGGCCGCCCCTGGTCGAAACGCTCGCCGCGGTGTTCATCGCTGGGCGCGCGCACGCCGACCGCCGTGCGACCTCCCACGCAGTAGTAGAAGCCGTCCCCGTCCAGCACCGGCGTGAGCCCCAGGAAGGGCAGCAGCTGGGCGTAGAACGCGCGCGAGCGCTCGAAGTCGCCCGCGGTCACGAAGAAGTGGGCCATTCCGTTGATCTCGATCGACATGCACTCTCCCGGGCGCGCGGTTCAGGGTTCCTCGAGCCGGGTCACGAGACTCGAGGTGTCGAGGCGCCCGCCGCCGCGCGCCTGCACCTCCGCGTAGAACCGGTCGACCAGCGCCGTCACGGGCAAGTCGGCCCCGACGCGACTGGCCTCCGCGAGCGCGATGGCCAGGTCCTTGCGCATCCAGTCCACGGCGAAGCCGAAGTCGAAGCGGCCCTCGAGCATGGTGGCGGCGCGGTGGTCCATCTGCCACGACTGGGCCGCGCCGTGCGAGATCACGTCGACGGCGCGCCCGGCATCGAGGCCCACCCGCAGGGCCAGGTGCAGCCCCTCGGACAGCGCCTGCACCAGGCCCGCGATGCACACCTGGTTCACCATCTTCGTGAGCTGACCCGAGCCCGCAGGCCCCATGTGCACCAGCTTCTTCGCATACACCGCCAGCAATGGCTCGACGCGGGCGAACCCCGCCCCGGAGCCGCCCACCATCACGGTCAGCTGGCCCTCCCGCGCCCCGGATTCGCCGCCCGAGACCGGCGCGTCCAGGAACTCGACCCCGCGCTCGCCGGCGGC
>JAKSBN010000157.1 GCA_022361175.1 Pseudomonadota bacterium
AGCCGAAGCGGAATTCGTTGATCACCGTCGGGCTAAACGTATGCACCTCGGTAATCGCCATGTTTGACCCGTCATAGATGAACTCCGTGCCGTAGAGGTCGGTGGCCTCGTGGTAGCGCTGGGTCGGCCCGCAGCGCGTCACGACGCCGTTCTTCACGAAGGCGCGCAGGTAGCAGTTGTGGGTGTCGTTCGGTGTGCAGGTGAAGATGAAGGAGTCGTCGTGGGCGTAGACGTTGCGATAGAGCCGCTCCCAGTCGCGTTCTGGGTATTCCCGCAACGGGTTCCCAGCGGCGGAGGCGGGTTTCAGCACCGCGAGGGAGAGCAGGTCGCTCGCGGCGATGGTGGCCAGGGTCGCCGAGGTGCCCTTCAAGAACTCGCGTCGATTGACTCCCCTGCGCTCGGCCATCGTGTCACCCCCTGCGTGTCTTCGCTCCTGAGCTCTCGTGACGTGTCAGCTCGAATGTCCTCGCCCACGGCTTCCAAGCCCACGCAAGCTGCGTGCCGTTGAGAGGCGTGGTTTCCGGGGGCAGGGGACAAAGAGCTGCGGCGCTTCGTCCCAGCTCCACTCCGGAAACGGGGTCGGACGCCCCAACCTCCGCCCCGTCAGCGCTCGGCGGGGGAAGCGGAGGGGCGGCATGGGCATTGCACTACGAAGCGCTGGGGAGTCCGCGTCGCCCCGCTCGGTAGCTGTGTACCGGGCGAACTGTGCGCACCAGGCCCAGACGGACGGGTCGGGCGCAGAAGGACTGGGCGCGGTCGGGAGGAAACTGCATGGAGTTCGTCGAGGTTCGCACACGCGTGTTGCAAGACCACGAGGATCTGCGCCTGCTGCTGAACGCCGTTGAGGACCTGGCGCTCCGAGCCCGCGCAGGGGGGACCTCGGTGATCCCGCAGCTTCGCGAGCGTGGCGAAGCCCTGGCCTACCGCCTGCGCGACCACCTGGCGCTGGAGGACGAGCACCTGGTTCCGCTGGTAAACGCGGAACGTGGCCCCGAGGCCGTGGATCAGCTGGCTGCGGAGCATCGCGAGCAGCGGCTGGTGATCGACTTCGTGGTGGAGCGGCTGCAGGACGAGACGAGGCCGACCCGCCTGATGGTTCGCGAGATCGCCACCTTTGCCGAGCTGCTGCGCGAGGACATGGCGCACGAAGAAGAGGAGCTGCTGCAGCCGCGTTCCGCCGATCGAGCGGTCGCCTCCTCGTAGGGGGCGAGTGGCCCGTCGGGTCGGTGGCACACCACAGAGGCCACGCCTGCGGTAGATTGCCGGAACACGGTGGACGTGTGGGTGGTCATCGCGACGACTGGCGCGGTCCCGGCCGCGCAACAGGAGTTCGACCATGCCCTCCGATGCGTTCCCTCTGGAGACTCTGGTGACAGGTCGCGGCCTGATCGAGGGGCCTCGGGTCGACGACCGAAACCGACTCTACTTCAGCGACGTTCCCAATGGCGGTGTGTATCGCCGCGATCCGTCGGGGAAGACGGAGACCGTGATTCCCAAGCGGCGAGGGGTGGGGGGCATCGCGCTTCACGCGGACGGCGGCGTGGTGGTATCCGGTCGCAACATCTGCCACGTTCGCGGAGGCGCGACCCGGATTCTCTTCGACTTGGAGGACACCCCGGGCTTCAACGACCTCTTCGTGGATTCGGAGGGGCGAGTGCTGGTCGGCAGCATGCGCTCGAACCCGTTCGACATGGAAGCCCCTCGCGTTCTGGGCGAGTGCTACCGCATCGAGGCCGAGGGCAAGGCGACCCAACTCTACGACGGGATTAGTCTGACGAACGGCATCGGCTTCTCGCCCGATGGCCGAACGCTCTACCACAGCGACACCGCTCCCAACCAGGTGCTCGCCCACGACATGGACCCGGCGGGCGCCTGCTCGGGGCGACGCGTCTTTGCGACCCTGCCGCGGGGGCGTCCGGACGGCTTGGCCGTGGACGAGGCGGGCTGCGTCTGGGTGGCGGCCTACGGGGGGAACTGCGTCACGCGCTTCACGCCGGAGGGCGACGTCGATCTCCACCTCGAAGTGCCCGCCCGGCAGGTGACGAGTGTCTGCTTCGGAGGTCCGGACCGCCGCGCTCTCTACATCGCGACGGCCGACAACACCGAGGACCCGGCCCGGGGCGGCACGATCTTTCGGACCCGTGCCCCCGTGGCGGGGCTGGCCGTCCCGCTCGTCCGCGTCTAGGGCTTCCGCAAGCGCTCGTATCTCCTCAGGAAACCCGTTCGACCGGGGTTCTGACCGGCTTCCTGGCGGTGTCTGCCGCTCTCAAGCGGGACGACTGCAGCGCCGATAGAAACCGCCGGGGGGCAAGAAGGAAAATATGGAGTCGCTCGGACTCATCGCCGGGATGATCAACCTGTGCGTCGGCGTTTTCGTCAGCGTCCGGATTCTGCTGGTGGCTCGGCGCACGAAGGGGGTGCCGGAGATCTTCCTCGGCGCCTACCAGACGCTGATCGTGCTCTCGGGCTTGGGGACGGGTCTCATCCGGGTGATCGGGGAGGACAGCCCCCACGCCTACACGGCCGCCGCGGGGTCGAGCCTCATGATCGCAATCGGCGCTTCCGCGCTGGCGTTCGGGGTGTGGCGGATCTACCGCCCGGCGGAGCGTTGGCCGGCGCTGCTGTGCAGTGTGCTGGCTCTGTGGAGCCTTTCTGGTTGGGCCTGGATGATCAGCGGGGAGGCGCTTCCCTTCACCTTCGTGCCGACGACTGCCAACGCGTTCTTCGCGGCCGGGCGCATCATCGTCTACCTGTGGGTCGCCTGGGAGTCCCTGCGCTACTACGCCCTGCTGCGGCGCCGCCTCCGCATGGGGTTGGCCGATCCACTGGTGGCGCACCGGATCTTCTTGTGGGGTCTGTTCGGCGGGATCATGGCGCTCACCGCGTTCCTGTTCGTCGCCCTCGGTTTCGCGATGGGCCGCGAGGTGTCGGACTGGATGCCCGGCCAGTTCCTGGTGTTCGTGCTGCTGCTGGGGAGCGCGTGGACGCTGCTCTTCTCGTTCTTCCCGCCGGCCTTCTACCAGCGCTTCATCCGGAGTCGCGCCGAAGGCCAGGGCGCCGCTGCGGAGGGCGCCTGAGATGGCGGGCGTCACCGCGTTCGAGCACGTCTGTGGCGCCCTGGAGGCGGCGGCCTCGCTCAACCAGCTCGAGGCGCGCGGCACCATCCGCTTGGCCCTCAAGCAGGCCGGGCTGGAGGCCCGCAGCGTGACTCCGGACCAGATGGCCGTCGTGTTGGAGCGGGTCCTGCCCGCAGAGCTGGAGAGCCGGGGCATCGAGTCCGCCGAGTCCGTTTGCTCGGAGATCCGGAGCGGGCTCTCTTCGCTGTCCGTCGACACCACCGCCGACTCTCCCGAGGACGTCTTCGCCCGCCTGGGGGGTGGCGAGTAGGTCGGGAAACGGGGCAGGACGCAAGGCGAACCGCCGTGCCCCTGTCTTGTCGCGCCTTCGTTTCTCGTCGCGCTTGCGGTGAACCTGTGCGTTCGATCACCGAACGCCGGTGCGGGCGCGGGCATCTCGTTCGTGCCACCATGCCTCCGCAGCCGTGAGAACTCGATGGACAGCGAGGCGACGGGCGTGAGTCCCTTCGCCATTCCGGTGCTCGTGACGGCGGGAATCACGCTCTACGTGGGCGTGTACCACGGCGTGCTCTACCTGCGGCGTCAGCGGCGTCAGGATTTGAGCTTTGCGCTCTCCTGTCTGGTGATCTTCGCCTACGTGCTGCTGTGTGCCGGGCTCTACTCGGCTGGCTCGCTGGCGGAGGGGGCCGCGTGGCAGCGGGCCCAGATCATCGCCCTGGCCCTGGCGACACCCGCGTTCGCCTGGTTCGTGTACGACTACACGGGCCGCGTCTCACGCGGTTGGCTGGCCATCGTCACCGTCTACGCGTTGTTCTACTCGGCGCTGGCGCTCTTCGACGAGAGCGGTCTCGTCTGGACCCAGGACGAGGCGATCAAGCACGTGAGCCTGCCGTTCCTCGGCAGCATCACCTATTACGAGCTGCTTCCCGGCCCGGCGACCAACCTGCAGAGTGCCGTCGGGCTTGGAAGTCTGCTCTACTTCCTGTGGGTGGGCGCCCGGCTCTACCGCGAGGGCGAGCGGCGCAAGTCCCGTCAGCTGCTCCTGGCCTTGGGCCTCCTGGCCGCCGGCGTCGTCAACGACATGCTCGTGAGCCTCGGGGTCTACGCGTTCGTCTATCTGATCGAGTACGCGTACCTGGGGATGGTCGTGGTGGTGGCGTACGGCCTTTCCAGTGAGGTGGTCGAGGCGGCGGAGATGCGAGACGCCTTGGCGGAGAAGGAGGAGAGCCTGGCCATCACCCTTCACTCGATCGGCGATGCGGTCGTGGCCACCGACCGCGACGGGCGCGTGACGAGACTCAACCCCACGGCGGAACGCCTCACGGGCTGGACGGCGGCGGAGGCGCTCGGCCGCCCGCTGCCCGAGCTGCTGCGACTGGTCGACGCCGTGGACGGCAAGCCCGTGGAGGACCCCGCCGCTCGGGTGCTGCGGAGCGGTCGCGGGGGGCCGGTCGGGGAAGGCGTGCGGCTGGCCGCGCGGGACGGCACGGTTCGCGAGATCGCGGACAGCGGTGCGCCCATCACCGATCGCGACGGCAACACCGTGGGCGTGGTGCTCGTGTTCCGCGACGTGACCGAGGAGCGCCGCCTCGGCGACGAGCTGCGGCAGGCCCAGAAGCTCGAGTCCATGGGCCGCCTGGCCGGCGGCATCGCCCACGACTTCAACAACCTGCTGACGCCCATCATGGGGCATGCCGACATGGCGCTGCTGTCGCTCGAGCCGGAGAGCCCGGCCCGCGTCGACGTGGTCCAGGTCCGGGCGGCGGCGACCCGGGCGGCCGAGCTCACGCGGCAGATTCTGGCCTTCGGTCGCAAGCAGGTGCTGGACGTGCGGGTGCTCGACTTGAACGAGACGCTGGCGGAGATGGAGGGCATGCTCCAGCACCTGATCCGAGAAGACGTGACCCTCGAGTTTCACACCGCCGAAGAGGCGGGCAGCGTGCGCGCCGATCGCTCACAGCTCCAGCAGATCGTCCTGAACCTGGTCGTGAACGCGCGCGACGCCATGCCCGCGGGCGGACAGATCGAGATCGAATCAGGCCGGGACGAGGTGAAGGCCGAGGGCGGCGAACTGGCGCCCGGTCGCTATGTGACGCTCTGCGTGAGCGACACCGGTGGCGGCATGGACGCGGCCACCCGCGAACGCGTGTTCGAGCCCTTCTTCACGACCAAGGAGCGGGGGCAGGGCACCGGCCTGGGACTGGCCACCGTGGAGGGCATCGTGAGTCAGCACGGTGGCCACATCACGGTCGAGAGCGAGCCCGGCCGCGGAAGCCGGTTTCGCATCTGGCTGCCCGAAGTGACGGGGCGCGTCGATCGGACTCGCACCGAAGCGCCCGCAGCCGCGGCGCAACGGGGGACCGAGACGGTCTTGGTGGTGGAGGACGACGACATGGTGCGCAGGCTGGCCCGCGAGGTCCTGGCGCAGCAGGGCTATCGGGTGCTGTCCGCCAGCCACCCTGCCGAGGCGCTGGACTTGGCGCGGCGGCACGAGGGCGACGTGGCGCTGCTGTTGACCGACGTGGTGATGCCGGGCATGAACGGTCGCGACCTCTACGTGGAGCTCTGTCGCACTCGACCGGCGCTCCGGGCCCTCTACATGTCCGGCTACAACGAAGAGGTAGTCGGCCGAAGCGGCGTCCTGGAGGCCGACATCGACTTTCTCGCCAAGCCCTTCCGCGTGGAGAGCCTCGGTCGCAAGGTCCGCGAGGTGCTGGACGCGGACTGAGTCGCGCCACTGGGCTACGGCGCCGAGGGGAGCACCGGAGGCGTCGTTCCGCGACGGCTGTCGTACCGGGCCCGCAGCGAAAAGGCAGCGGGGCCGCCGCCCGCGCGGTTCTCGCGTTCCGGAACGCCTGTCAGAAAATCCGCTGCAGCCGAACGGCCAGCTCGAGCTCGGCCGCCTCCAGCCGAAAGCGGGCGGCTTCGAAGCTCGGAGGGCCGAAACGGCCGCGGGCATCGTTGGAGAAGCCGTAGGCCTCCGTGGGAACTCCCATGAAGTTGGTGTCGAGCTTCTCGTTGCCGTTGGCGTCGTGGAAGATCTTGATGGCGTAATCGCCGTGGGGCAGGGCGTCGAACGCGACCACGGCCTGGCCGGCGACGATGGGGACGCGGGCGATGCGGAAGGCGGACACCTCCGAGGCGTAGTCGGCGGCGGAGTCGTGGAGCGAGACCAGCACCTGGCCCGCTTCGGAGGGGACGTCCGTGGCGACGAGCGTGATGCGGCCCAACGGTTCGTCGGAACCGGCGGGAACCGCCGCCAGACAGAGCAGCGCCGCACAAGCCGCGACGCCCCTGCGGAACGTGTTCGGGGGGGTGGAAACTCGGTTCACGCAAGTCTCCGGGGTTAGAAGCGGATGCGAAGCGTGCCGCCGAAGGTCCGCGGCGGTCCGTTGATGCCGGCGTAGCCACTCAGGATGGGGACGTCGAAGCCGATGACGTTCCACTCCTCGTCGCTGGCGTTACGCAGCCAGAAGGTGAGCTCCCACAGCTCGTTTTCCGCGCGCAGACCGGCGCGGAGATTGACCAGGTGCGTGTCCTCCTGCTTGAGCGCCGAGTCCAAATCCTGGTCGAGGAAGACGTCGTCGGTGAAGCTGTACTCGACGCGCGCGAAGGCCCGCAACGGGAATTGGAAGACGGGCCGCTCCAGCGACAGGAAGCTGCTGACGCTCCACTCGGGGGCGTTGTCGAGGGTCTCGCCCTTCAGATCCTGGACGCAGTCGTTGGGGACCGGAAAGCCGCCCGTCTGGTCGATGACCTGCTGTACGGTGCAGAGGGCCTCGTCGAAGCTCTCGTACTCGGCGATGTTGAAGCCGACGGAGGTTCCCAGCACCACGTCGGGGTGAGGCACCAGGATGAAGTCCGCTTCCACGCCATAGCTCCGCAGCCGGCCGGCGTTCTGCACCGAGATGCCCGTGCCGTCGAACGACTGGGACTGGAAGTCTTCGTAGTCGGTGAAGAAAGCGGTGGCGTTGGCGGTCAGCTGGCGACCGAACCAGCTGGTCTTGACGCCCAGCTCGTAGTTGTTGGACTTCTCGTCGTCGAATTCGGTGTTGTCGCCGCCGAAGGTACGCAGCTGGTTGAAGCCGCCGGACTTGAAGCCCCGGCTCCAGCTGGCGTAGACCATGACGTCGTCCATCGGAAACACCCGCACGCTCGCCATGCCGGAGACGTCGGT
Organism: Pseudomonadota bacterium; assembly: GCA_022361175.1. Lineage (GTDB taxonomy): Bacteria > Myxococcota_A > UBA9160 > UBA9160 > UBA4427 > JAKSBN01. The sequence continues at coordinate 7,255 of JAKSBN010000157.1, forward strand.
GGACTTGCGCGACTCGTCCGCCTCGAGGTCGGGCCCCAACACCGGCGGCGCGTCGATCAGGGTCTCCGAGGACACCTGGGAGCCTTTGCGGGTCTTCTTCTCGTGGGAGACCCGAAGCCCGCCCGTAAAGCTCAACCAGTCCGTCGCGTTGACGGTGGCCTGGCCGAAGGCGGCGTAGCTGTGGGTCTCGTGCTCGTTGGTGTCGACGTTGGTGACGGTGGGAAAGAGGCCGCCCAGGAAGATGTTCCCGAAGTCCTCTCGGAACCCAATCCGGCCCACGGTGTCCTGCGCCTGGTAATGGAAGTAGAGGCCGCCCACGTACTCCAGCCACTCGCCGCCGGGCGACGTAATGCGCAGCTCGCTCGAGGCCTGTTCGAACTCGACGTCGGTGTCGGAGACCACGGCGTTGTAGCGCGAGAAGTCGCCGTCCAGGTGGCTCACGCTGGTGTAGTGGCGATAGGAGGTCAGCGAGGTGATCGTGTGGTCGCCGAAGTCCAGGTTGGCTTCCAGCGAGATGCCCCCGATCTCCACCTCGTTGCGCGTGTCCTCGTTGGCATCCACCTGCCGGTCGAAGGGATCCGCGTCCAGGAGCGGAATGCCGGTGTCGGCGGCGATCGTGGAGAACGGGACGCCCAGGAGCGACGGACCCGCGTAGGTCAGGATGTCCGGCAGACAGCAGTCGGTGCTCTCCTTAGAGTAGTCGCCGGACAGCAGGATTTCGAAACTGTCCGTCAGCTGGAACAGCGTGCGCGACTTGAGACCGTACTTGTCGGCGTCGTTCACGCGGTCGCCGGTGAAGAGATTCCGGTCGAAGCCGTCCCGCACCACTTTGTAGGCCGAGAAGCGGCTGGCGACGCGCTCGTCGATCAGCGGGAGGTTGATGGAAGCCCGGCCTTCGAAGTTGTCGTCGGTCGCGACGACGCCCTCCAGGGTGACTTCCGGGTCGAAGGCCGGTCGCTTGGAGATGACGTTGATGGCGCCCGCAGCGGTGTTCTTGCCGTAGAGCGTTCCCTGCGGCCCGCGCAGTACCTCCACGCGCTCGATGTCGAGCAGGTCGGAGATGCTCATGCCGGCCCGGCCCTGGTAGACCCCGTCGATGAAGACGCCCACGCTCGGGTCGATGCCCGCGTTCGTGCCGACGGAACCGATGCCGCGAATCCGGATGACGGTGGAACGGGCGTCCGTCGAGGGCGTGATCTGGAGATTCGGTGCGTACTGCTCGAGGTCGACGAAGGAGGTCGTCCCCGAGTCCTCCAGGAACGTCGAGGTGATGGCGGTCAAGGAGATCGGGACGTCCTGCACCCGCTGGCTGCGCTTCTGGGCCGTGACGATGATCGCCTCGATCTCCTCGCGTGCCTCCGGCTCGGACTCGGGCGTTTCCGGGGTGCCCTCCTGCGCCTGTGCACCCGTCGCCAGGAACGCGACAAGGGCGATCGTCGAAACGATCGCCCGCCATCCGAGCGGTGTCTCTCGGCTGCTGCTCATGAACTGCTCCTGCGCTGGGGCGTTGGGAGGGGACGTCTCGTTCGGCGTCCCCTCCCGCCAGCTACGCCCGAGAACGCGGCCGCCAGGCGAGGCCGGACAAGCCCAACAGCAACAACAGCCCGGTGCCGGGCTCGGGCACGAGCGTGCCCTGGATGCTGTAGAACTGGCGTCCGGTGCCGTTGTCCGGGTTCACCGTGATCTCGATGTCCACCGTGGAGAAGTCGGGGGCGAACTCCATGGAGTCGATCGACAGGGACGTGACGTCGTGCACCACGTCCCGGGTGCCCGAAGGCGGCAGTCCGAGAATCCCGCAGATCTGTCCCACACACAGGAGCTCGTTGTGGACCAGTCCGCTGGGATCGCTGGACCAGCTGGTCACGCTCGTGCCGGAGAGCGTCCCCACGCCCCCGGTGAGCGTGGTGTCGTTGAAGCCCGTGATGGTCTGGGCGTTCGGGATCTCGCTCTCGATCAGGTGGTACCAATCGACCGACAGGATCGACACGGTGCTGCCGGTGATGTCCAGCACCAGGGTGTTGAGATTCACGCCGGGGACGTCCCCGCCGTAGCTCTCCCCACCGCCGATCGGGTTTCCGTTGAAGCTGTTGACACTGGGATCGGTCAAGTCGATCCAACTCGCCGTGTCGCCGGTGCAACAGAACTGGTCCACCAACGTGCCCACGGGCGTGGGCGTGTTCAGCGCACCCGTGAGATCGAAGGTGAATTGCGCCGCTTGGGCCGAGAATCCCCACGTGAGAGCCCAGCCCAGCGTCGCCAGAAACAGAGCGCGTTGCTTCATGGCCATCTCCTCGCTAGTTCGTCGTCCGCGCGCAGTCCGACCCGCTCGGTGCAAACCGGACGACGCGCGAGCGGCCATGCTATGAGCGCGGGCCGCGCGGTGACCATTCCCGTTCGCGCTCCTCTTGTGTCGTTTCTCGTCGAGGCTGATTTTTTAGACACTTGCATGTGTCGATCGGAAGAGCGACTTCGAGGCAGGGGTGAGGCGGCCGAAAGCGACACTTCCGGCGGTGGCGCGATCGTGCGCTGTTGCGCGCGAGAGGGGCTCTCGAGCGCGCTGAAGGCGAGCTATTCAGGAACGGGGTGGCGCCGTGAGGCCGTCCGTGGCGCGGAAAATCGCGCGACGCGCGAACTTTTTCGGAGGCTAGGTGCCGGTCGCGGAATTCGCTTCCGTCTGTGTCGTATTCTGCACCGGGGTGGGCGGGTCGAGATCCGGCCCCAGTGGGCGGGTGCTGCGGTAGCGCGCGGGCGGGAGCCCCATGCGCTGGGAGAAGACACGCGAGAAGTAGTAGCGGTTGGCGAACCCGCAGCGCTCGGCCACGTCGTCGATGCTGAGGTCCGTCGAGACCAGGTAAGCCGAGGCGCGCGAGACCCGGCGTTCCTGCACGTAGCGGCTGGGCGTCTGGCCGATCACCTCCTTGAAGCGGCGGATGAAGCACGACTCGCTGAGCCGCGCGACTTCCGCCAGCTGGCCGTTGTCGAGCGGCTCGGAGAGGTGCTCGTCCACGTAGCGCAGCACGTCCAACATCTCGCATTGGCCGCCGGCAACGCGCCGCAGGAGGGCGGCCTTGTCGGCACCGAGAGCGGCGTCCAGGCCGCTCAAGGCGAGGTAGACCAACGACTTGACCCGGCTGCAGAGCAAGGGCTCGAGCACGCGGCGCTGGGACAGCGGGCCGCGCAGGTCGCGCGCCAGCTGTTCGCGCAGGCCGTCGGGCTCGAGTTGGAGCGGGCTGGGAAGCACCTGCTGCATGGCTGCCGGCGGCCATCCCAGCACGTCGAAGTACACGAAGAGCTGTCGCACCCGCCGGCGCAGCTCGCACTGAAACTGGAGATGCGGCGGCACCAGCACCAGACCGCGGCGCGGCAGCTCGAAGGGCTGGTCGCCGATCTTCAGGACTGCGCCGTTGTCGTCGTTGACGTAGAGGCGCCAAAAGCCGCGCAGCAGGTCCGTGCGCGTCCACCAGTCGCCCAGCTCGAGGTAGCCGGCCGAGTAGATTCGGACATAGATGGAATCGCTGATTTCCGGAAAGAGAATAGGCATCTACGCCACTCCGAAGAACGAAGGAGCGCATTATATACACACACGAGGGGAAGCGGGGGAAGAAGCGCGGGACGACGCTTCTTCCCCCTTGGGAGGGCGCTAGCTAGGCCCCCGGAATCCAGCAGCCGTGGAAGGTGACGCCCGCGTTCTGGGGCAGCTGAAGCGTGCAGACCGGTCCGTCCGCCACGTGCTGGGCATCCAATACGACCAAATCGGTCCCGGGCCCTTCCGCGTCGTGGACGAAGGCCAGCACCCAGCCCTCGTCCTCGGCCCGGGCGTCGGGCTTCGGCACGAAGATGGGCTCCAGCGCCGCCTTCCTGGTCCCGAAGTCGCAGAGCTGGTGATCGCCGCTCTCCCGGTCGAGCTTCACCAGCGCGCGGTAGAAGCCGCCCTCGCCGGGGTGCGTGTTGGTGGCGCAGTAGGCGTAGCGGGCGCGCTCGGTCTCCAGCGCGGGATGGATGCGCGGGAACTCCGCCGGCAGCTCGGACAGGGTCTCCTTGTGCACCCGGCGGCGCGCTGGATCGACCCGATAGCGGACGACGCTGCCGGCCCCGAAGCCCGCCCAGTCGCTGGTGCGGAAGTTGGCGGCGGCGTCGCCGATGGCCTCCCAGCCCTCCTGCTGACACAGATCGACGACGAGCTCGTCGCCCTCGTCCCAGGCGCTCACCGTGTGGCCGATCATGCAGGCATCGGTCTCCAGGAAGATCGGCTCGCCCCCGTCTCGGGACATCAACGCGATGCGCGTCCCGTTCTCGGGGCGGTAGCGGATGGAACCGAAGAACGAGTCGATGCCCAGCAGGAACTTCCAGATGTTGGCCACGAGCGGCGGGATGAAGAACGCCATCCACTTCTGGCTGAGGGCGTAGTCGTGCACGAACGACGCCGCCCGCAGCGGGATCTCGCCGATGTGCCGGAGGCGGCCGCGCTGGTCCACCCGAAAGGTCTTGAGGAGCGGCTTGGATCCGAAGTGGGTGCCGAAGCTGAAGGTCTCGCCCGTGTGCGGGTCCACGTGCGGATGGGCGGAAAAGGCCGTGCGCGGCGAGAGCTGGCCTTCGAAGTCCTCCAGCACCCCCGTCTCCAACGTCTCCGGGTCGATCTCGTAGGGGTGGCCGCCTTCTTCCAGGGCCCACAGGCGGCCGCCGAAAGGAAAGATGCTGGTGTTGGCCTCGTGGGCCGGCGGCTTGAACAGGTTGCGCAGCGGGCCGCCCGGAAGGTTGGTGCCGCCCAGCCGCCACTTCATGCGCGAGCTGCCGACCTCGTCCACGTACTTCTTGGTGCGGACGTAGCGGGCCCGGTAGCGGGCCTCGCCGCCGGGCTGGATCTCGACGGCGCGGATCAAGCCGTCGCCGTCGAAGAACGAGGAGGCGAAGTCGTGGCGCCCCGGGCCGTTGCGGTAGAGCGTGCCGACCAAGCCTTCGGGTATGGCGCCCTGCACGGCCTTGGCCGCGCCCTGGGTTTCCGGGATGGTGTCCCACAGACCCGCCCAGCTGGCGGCGGTCCGGGGGTGTTGTGCGTTCGCGCTGCTGGCCATGGACGTTCCTCCCCACTGGGGTCGCATGCCCCAGCCTCGCTTCTACACCAGACCCGGGAACAACGAAATGTCCGATTGGCAGCCGGGCGTGTCTTCTGCCACACCACGGCGCAGGCGACGCGCTCCGGAGGGGCGTATATCGCCTCCTGGGCGGAACCGCTGGGTGTGGGGGAAGAGACCTCGCGGCGAAACGACGCGCCCGGCGTCAGTCCGGCAGGTTGGTGAGGCGCATGTAGGGGTCGTCGCTGGCGGCGCGATCGTCCGGGATGACGGCGCGCTCCTGCCAGCCGTACTTGGCCGCGAAGGCGGCATCGGCCCGCTCGCGCTCGGCCGGCTCGGTGACCAGCGCGACGGCGACGGGGTAGTCGAGCCCGTCCATGCGCACGCGCAGGGCCGAGCCGCGCTCGAGGTTGCCCCACCAGCGCGTGGTGCGGCGTGTGCGGATCACGCCCGCGCCGTCGACGACGGCGAACCAGATGCGCGTCACGCGCTCTCCCCCGTCCGCGTCCTCGGTCACGACGTGGAAGGACCAGCGGTCGGTATTCGCCCAGTCGAGCGGCTGTTCCGCCGCCCGGGGTGCCGCACAGGCGAGGCCCAGGGTGAGGAGGATGGCGGGGATCGCGAGGCGCTGACGGGGTTCGGCCACGAGCGTCTGTCCGCTACGTCTTCTGCAGCGACGCCAACATGGCCAGTGCCAGCGAGAGGCCGCGGTTGTCGCCCACCGTGGTGTTGCCCATGCGGTTCATCACGTAGGAGAAGGCGACCCGGGCGTCCAGGTCGACCAGCACCAGCGAGCCGCCCCAACCGCCCCAGCCGAAGGCCCGCGGGTTGGGGCCGAGCGGCAGCTCTTTCGACGTGAGCGCGAAGCCCAGGCCCCAGCGCGCGGGCCGCCCGAGCACCAGGTCGGTGGAGTAGGACTGCTCCTCCAGGATCTTCTCGACGGTCTCGGCGCGGAGGATGCGCACGCCGTCCAGCATGCCGCCGCAGGCCAGCATGCTGGCCACGCGCGTCACCGAGCGCGCGTTGCCCTGGCCGCCCGAAGCGGGAAGCTCGGCGGCGCGCCACTCGCGCTGGTTGGCCGCGTCTCCGGTCAGGTGGGGATTCGAGAGGACGCGGGCCGCCACCGATCCGGGCTCGAGCGGGCCCGCGCCGAGCGGCGCCGCAGGGATCATCTCGCCCACGCGGCCCTCGTGCTCTTGGGCCAGGCCGATGTGGAAGTCGGCGCCCAGCGGCGTGGCGATCTCTTCGCGGAAGAGCGTGCCGAGCGTGCGCCCGGACACGCGGCGGACGATCTCGCCCAGCAGGAAGCCGTGGGTGAAGGCGTGGTAGCCGCTTTGGGTTCCGGGCTCCCACCACGGGGCCTGCGCGGCCAGCAGCGCCACCATCCGGTCCCAGTCGAAGATGTCCGGCACCGTGAGCTTCTGGTCCCAGCCCGCGACGCCCGAGGTGTGGGCCAGCACGTGGCGAACCAGCACCCCTTCCTTCCCGGCCTGCGCGAACTCGGGCCACACCCGGGCGACCGGCGCATCCAGGTCCAGCTCGCCGCGATCGACCAGCCAGAGGGTGCTGGTGACCGCCATGGCCTTGGTGGTGGAGTAGACGTTGACGAGGGTGTCGCGCTGCCAGGGCCGCGTACCCGCGGCGTCGGCGAAGCCGCCCCAGAGGTCGACCACGGATTCGCCGTCCACGGAGATGGCGACCGACGCGCCCACTTCCAGGCCTTGGTCGAAGTGGCCGGCGAAGGTGTCGCGCACGGAGCGGAAACGGCGGTCGCAGTGCCCGGATACTTCGGTCGTCAACGTCTGCGTCTCCCTCCGACCCGCCTGGGGTGGTCTACATACCCCGGGCGGCGCCCGGGGGCCAGCGGGGCGAGGGTGGCGGTATTCTCGCAGGCGGTCGCACTCCTTGGGGAGGCCGAAACGGCCCCCATCGCCTCGAGATACGGCTGGAGCTGCCGGCGACCGCCGGGCCGGGTTCGGTTTACTGCATTCAATGCGTTAAACATGTTAAAGTCGGCTCGCCGAGGCGCCGGGCGGTCGCTCGGGTCCGAATTTCGTGCACTGTCGTGGGAGGTTTGTGCCGTGATCCAGGAACTCTTCGACTTGTCCAACGACGTCGCCGTCGTCACCGGCGCGGGACGGGGCATCGGCGAGGGCATCGCCCAGACGCTGGCCGGAGCGGGCGCCGCCGTGGTGTGCGCGGCCCGGCGCACGGAGGAGATCGAGCGCGTCGCCAAGGAGATCCGCGACGCGGGCGGCCGCGCCATCGCCGTCACCACGGACGTGACCGATCGCGAGGCGGTGGAGGCGCTGGCCCAGGCGGCCATCAACGAGTTCGGAAGCCTCGACATCTGGATCAACAACGCGGGTGGATCCCCGGTGCAGACCGCGTTGACGCAGCTCACCCAGGCGGACTGGGACGCCTGCGTCACGCTCAACTTGACCGGCGTCTGGATGTGCACGACGGTGGCCGCCAGCTACATGCGCGACGGAGGCCGCGTGGTGAACATCTCGTCGCGGGCGGCGACGATGCCCATGCCGGGCAGCGGCCACTACGCCGCCTGCAAAGCGGGCGTCAACTCGCTGACCCAGACCTTCGCGCACGAGCTGGGTCCCCGCATTCGGGTGAACGGCATCATGCCGGGCGCGGTTCCCACCGAGATCATGATGACGGCCCTCAAGCTGGGTCAGGAAGACCTGCCCCAGCTCGAGAAGAACCTCAAGCTGCCCATGGGGCGGCTCGGCACGCCGCAGGATCTCGGCGCGGCCGCCCTGTATCTCTCGTCGCCGGCCTCCAGCTGGGTCACCGGGCACATCCTCACCGTGACGGGAGGCATGTAGCCGTGGCCGATCGCACGACCCGCCGCGCGGCCCTGGTCCGGCGACCGAACGGGATGCCGGACCTCGCGTGCTTCCGCATCGACGAGCGGCCGGTCACGGAGCCGGGGGAGGGGGAGGTGCTGGTCCAGGTGGACCACCTCTCCATCGATCCCTTCATCCGCACCTCGCTGGACGAGAGCAGCTTTCATCCGCCCACGCCCATCGACGGCACCCTCAGCGCCTTGGGGGTCGGTCGCGTGCTGGAGAGTCGGGCTCCCGAGCTGGAGGCGGGCGACGCCGTCTTCGGCCCGCTCGGTGCCCAGGAGCTGGTGTGCCTGCCCGGGATGATGTTGCAGAAGGTCGACGAGAAGCGGGCCCCGCTCACCGCCTATCTGGGGATCCTCGGACTCACCACGGGGCTGACCGCCTACTTCGGCATCCGCAACGTCGGCTTCGTGAAGCCGGGTGAGACCGTGGTGGTCTCGGGCGCGGCGGGGGCGGTGGGCTCCGTCGCCGGCCAGATCGCCAAGATCGAGGGCGGCCGCGTGATCGGGATCGCCGGCGGGCCCCACAAGGTGCGCCACGTGGTCGACGACCTGGGCTTCGACGCCTGCGTGGACTACAAGGGCGAGGACACCGCGGCGCGTCTGCGCGAGCTGGCTCCCGACGGCATCGACGTTTACTTCGACAACGTGGGCGGCGAGATTCTCGACGTCGCGCTGGACCAGATCCGAACGCGGGGTCGGGTGGTCATCTGCGGCGCCATCTCGCAGTACCAGAACATGGACGACGTGAAGGGCCCGAGTCTCTACCTGCGCCTGGCCGAGCGGCACGCGCGCATGGAGGGCTACGCCGTGACCCACTTCGCCGAGCACTACGCCGAAGCCTTCGAGCAGCTGGCGGGCTGGATGGCCGAGGGCCGGTTGAAGCTGCGCGAGCACGTGGAGCCCGGCATCGAGAACTTCCCCAAGGCCCTGTTGACCCTCTTCGACGGGGGACACACCGGGAAGCTCTTGGTGAAAATCTAGCCGTCCGTTCGCAGCGCGCCCGCTGGAGGCCCCGGACACGGTTCGCGGGTTGGGTCTAGCGGGAGCGTCGTCGGGCCCGGGACGCACCCTCGCAGCAGTTCTCGGTGAGAAAGCCCACCAGGGCACTCATGGTCGGGAAGTCGGGCGCGTAGATCAGCGAGCGGCCTTCGCGGCGGTAGTGGACGACGCCCGCGTTCTTCAACTCCTTCAGGTGGAAGGAGAGGGTCGCCGCCGGAAGCTCGAGCTCCTCGGCGATGGCGCCGGCGGCGAGGCCGTCGTTGCCGGCCCGCACCAGCAGCCGGAAGACGTCGAGGCGGGTCTCCTGGGCGAGGGCGGCCAGTGCGGCGATCGCGGCTTGCTTCTCCATGGGAATGACCTCACGACTCCAGGGCAGCGGCATCGGAGGCTACCCCTTCCTTCCTGGGGATGCCCTGCTGCAGGAAGGCCGAGCCGTCGCGGAACCCGGTGTGCGCAGTCGACTCTCGCCACCCGAGCGCGCCGTGCGCAGGCAGAGCAGGCCGATCACGTCGGCGCCGTCGGTGTGAAAGCGGAGCTTGTCGCGGGTCTTGTAGAGCCGCACCGAGGGGTCGGCCGGGTCGGCGCCGGTGTCGCGGACGTGGCCCAGCAGATCGCCGGCCGCGTTCTGGGACGCCGGCGTGCCGAGGTGCAGGCCCAGCCCGAACCAGGCCAGCTGGGCAGCCTCGTCGCCCCAGCGTTCCACCGGCAGTCCCCGCACCAGCACGAAGCCCCGCCCGGTGTCGAGCTCGCGCATCCACGCGGCCAACCGCGGCGCCAGGGTGGGGAGCGGGAAGTCCGCGCGCGTCAGTCGCTCCAGGGGGCGTCCGGCTGCGCGCGCGGCGGCGACGGCCGCCTGGATCTCGGCGATGGCCGCAGCGTCCAACGGATCGATCCAGTCTTCCGTCTGGGCGAGGTCGGTCCCGCGCCAGACCCAGGGGCCGCGGTGCGGTTGGAGGGCGGTCGTCATCGGAGCCTCGGTGTAATTCGATATTTCCATAGATACAGAAATAATAGATTCGCCGCAAGGCGACGTTCTCTGGAAAGGGAAGGGCCACTCGAGGCGCGTCGGCGCGCTCCTCGCCCGGCCTGCACTGAGCGAGCGTACGGGAAACGTCCCCCGCGCTGCCGTCAGGCCGAAGCCGTGGCCTCCGAGAGCGTGGGCCGCGTGAAGCCGTGCTTGGCGGTGTCGATCTCTTCCAGCTCGATCTCGCCCGCCAGCACCGCCTGCTTCCAGGCCTGCTGCTCGGGGTCGCGCTCCTGGAACTCGGGCATGACCTCGCGCGCGAACAGCTCGAGGCTCTCGCAGATGTCCTCGTGCGTGTTCTTGCCGGCCTGGTTCAAGAGGATCACCTGGTCGATGTTCGACTCCTCGAACTTGCGCAGCTTGCGGCGCAGGGTCTCGGGCGATCCGACCATCCCGCCCGCGCGGGCCTTCTGGCCCTGCGGGGTCTCCTTCCAGCCCTGGTACTCCTCCCACAGGTTGATCTCGCCGGGCACGATCGGGCGGTCGATGGTGGCGTAGAACCGGAGGGCGAACTGGAAGAAGGTCCACCCGTCGGCCCGGCGGAGCGCCTCCTCGTCGGTCTCGGCGCACATGAACCCGC
>JAKSBN010000330.1 GCA_022361175.1 Pseudomonadota bacterium
GATGCCGGCCTGCTTGCGCACGTCCGGATCGGTGCGCACCAGGCAGAAGATCCAGTCGCCGTGGAGACCGTTGGTCGTCCAGACCTTCTGGCCGTTTACGACGTAGTGGTCGCCCACCCGCTCGGCGCGCGTCTGCAGCGCCGCCAGGTCGGAGCCGGCGCCCGGCTCGGAGTAGCCCTGCACCCAGATCTCGTCGGCCGACAGGATGCCGGGCAGGAAGCGCCGCTGCTGGGCCTCGGTCCCGAAGCCCAGGAGCGCCGGCCCGCAAAGGCCGATGCCCATGGTGTTGGCCACGGGAGGCGCCGCCGCCCGCTCGAACTCCTCCGCCCGCACCCACTCGTACGCGGCGTCGAGCCCCTGCCCGCCGAACTCGCGCGGCCAGGTGAGCCCCATGTAGCCCGCATCGAAGAGGGCCCGCTGCCACGCCCGGACGTCCTCGAAGCGCGCCTCGGGCACCTCGAAGCTGGTCGTGGCGCGCTCTTCGCGCCACCAGGCCGGGATGTGGGCGGCCAGCCAGGCGCGGAGTTCTCGCCGGTAGTCGTCGAGCGGGGGTGCGGACACGGGGCCTCCTGGGTTGCCGCTGCAATCTACCACGCGCCCCCGGCGAAGCCCCGCCCCGCCTGCGGGGAGCCCACTCGGAAATCGCCGTTCTGACGAATGTTTTTCGCCACACGCGCGGGCGTCACCGCCACTTCCCCCGCCAGAGCTCCGCGCACGCGAATCGCGGCGGAGCGGCGGGCAACCGCGGGAGAGAGCGCGGGACAACGCGCGGAAAAGAGGAGACAACATGCGACGGTTGTTCTTGGCTGGGGTCGTGTGGGCGTGCATGGTCGCTCCGGCGCACGCCGTTCCCTTCATCTTCGACGTCCTGGCGGACGAAAGCGAGCTGGTGCTGCAGGACGGCACCGCCGTTCCCGTCGACGGCACCCTCACGGTGGACTTCGAGGCCTTCCCGCTGCCGGCCGTCAACAGCGGCTTCGAACTGGTGGCCCTGGAGCTGACGCTGGGCGAGGTGACGGTGACGCTCGACCCGGACGTCCCGAGCGCCGGGCTGGGCGTCGTGGATCCCGCCGGCGACTGGCTCATCCCCACGCTCTTCCTCCAGGTGGACGACGGCGAGAGCCCCTTCGACTTCACCTTGACCGACGTCTCGGGAGACCTCCTCTTCGATCGGCAAGGCAACCTGGTCACGCTGAGGACGGTGTCCCGGTTCCTGCTGGAGCTGGGCGACGCGAAGCCGGCCGTCCTCGACCTGCGCGCCGACGTCATTCCGGAGCCGGGCACCGCTTGGCTGCTGGGCCTCGGCCTGGCCGGCCTGGCGCAGTGGGGGCGCCGACGCGCCTGACGCCCACGAGACCATGACAGTTCCATCAGAAAGGGGTCCGCGATGCGCCTGCGACGACCGCTCTCCGCCCTGGCCGCCACCGCCGCGCTCTGCACGGTGGGCGCCATGGGCAGCTGCCCGAAGCCCCTGGTGGAGGAACGACTGTCGGTCCCCGGCTTCCAGGAGCCGAACACGCCGGGCGCTCCGGGCGTCGCGGTCTCGGACAAGCTACGCCGCCTCTTGGGCGAAGAGGTGGACCTGAACCAGGTGACCTACGTCCGCACGGCCCTGCCGAAGCCGTCGGGCGCGCCTCCGCGCATCATCCTAATCCACATCCCGGGCTTCCTGGGCGGCGCCACCAACTTCACGCCCTACGCCCAGCAGCTGGTGCGCGCCTTCGCCGGCAACCTCGAGGTGTGGGCGGTCGACCGGCGACCCAACCAGCTGGAGGACCGCCGCGGCGCGCTGCACGCGACGGCCGGAGACCCGGACTCGATCCTCGAAGGCACCCAGTTCTACTTCCCCGACGAGGACCGGCCCGGCGACGACAACGACGTCGACGTGAACGGCAACGGCATCATCGACCCGCCCTTCGCGCTGCCCAACGCCTTGGGCGATGACGAGGCCTTCATCGCGCTGGAGCAGGACGACCTGCGCTTCCTGGCCCACTGGGGGATCGACACCTACGCGCGCGACTGGAAGATCCTGGTGGAGCGGGCGCGAGACGTGGTGGGCGAGAACGGGCTGGTGGTCTTCGGCGGCCACTCCATGGGCACCAGCTGGACGGCCGCCTTCGCGGGCTACGACTTCGACCCGGGCCCGGGCGTGCTGGCGGGCTACGAGCTGGTGGACGGCCTCATCCTCTACGAAGGCGGCGGCCTCGGGCCGGGCAGCGCTTCCCCGCCGACGCTGACCGAGTACCAGGACCGCGTGGCCGCGCTGGCCAGCGACGGCGGGCCCGACGTCTATCTGGCGACGCTCTTCGGCCTGCTCTCGGTGGTCGACCTGGGCAACGCGTCGGAGCTGATCGGCATCGCCGGCACCTTCGACCCCACCGCGCCGGCCGTGGTCCAGAACACGACCTTCGGCGACACCCTGGGTCTCTTCATCCAGGCGCCCACCACCAACCAGTCGGCGGTGGGCTTCTTCCTGGACGACGACTTCTCCATCAATCCCGCCTTCCGGGCCTCCATGGGCTTCAGCGACGACGGCGTCAACAACTTCAACGGCGGTCTCGACGCCTACATCGCCGTCGGCGCCGGCGCCCCGCGCCAGTGGCGCAACTTCGACGACCCGGCGCTGCCGAGCTGCCCGCCGGCCGTGTTCGACGTGAGCCCCGGCTGCGCCCTCATCGACAACGGGCCGCAGCCCGCTCCGGGCGAGGCGCCACGGGTCTGGGGCGTCGAGGCCGAGGTGACGGACATCGACGACATCCTGCGCCTCACCTACACGAACGGGAACTTCTCCGAGTGGTACTTCGTGGACGGCCGCGTGAACCTCGACTTCGGCTACGGGCGCGACGGCGCGGCCGCCCTGGGCGACGAGTCGCTTCTGGCCCTCACCCAGACCGCCAACGTGGACGTGCCGGTGCTGGCCATCGGTGGCTCCAACGGCTTGACGCCCACGCCGGAGTCGTTCGCCAGCTACCTGGGCGCGATCGCCACGCCCGATGAGGACAAGGAGATCGTCATCGCCGAGGGCTACGCGCACCTGGACGTGCTGACGGCGGCCGACAACAGCGTCCTGCCGGCGGTGACCGACTGGCTCAACCGCCTGCTGCAGCGAAAACTCTTGGGAAGTCTCTAGAAGACCTAGGCCTCGCCACCCAGCCGCGCGAAGACGGCTTCGGGCGAGTCGCCGGCCTCGTCGGCCGGGGCGCTCGGCAGGGCCGTGCGGAGGGCGGCGCAGACGGCGTCGGCCTGATCGATGCCACGCTGGGAGAGCTCGCCCGGAAGCACGCGCTCCAGCACCACCGCCATCTGGTCCGCGGTCACGCTTCCCGGCTCGAGCCCGGCGCCCTTGAGCGCCAGGCGCACGGTGCCCCGCGCTTCCAGCCGGTCGAGAGAAGTGCGCGCTTCCAGTTCGCCGCAGACGGCTTCGAAGACGGCGTTGGACTTCATACCGGCGCCCTCGCGTCGGCGCGCCGCTGCACCGCGTCCAGGTATCGCTTGGGCGGCGCGAAGGCGAGCAGCAGGATCACGCTGTCCGTCAGGCCGCCCAACGCGGTGGTCACCGGCTGGATGGAGTCGCGGGCGAAAGCGCTGCCGGAGAACATGAGCACGCCCGCCAGGACCGTCGTCACAACCGAGACCGTCGAGAACAGGCTCCAGAGCAGCAGCCGGTTCACGACCACCGGGTCGGCCAGGCCGATCGCCAGGCGCCGGCGAAGCTGGCGATAGTGCCGGAAGGCCGCGAACCCGGCCCACGCGTACGCGAGCAGGGTGGGAACGATGGTATGGGCCGCCCAGGCCACCTGGACGACGGCGATCTCTTCCAGCGTCTCGATGGAGAGCCGCGCATGGCCGTGCCCGACCACGTAGTACACGCCGAAGACGACCATGCCCGCCACCACGGCCTGCGCCCAGCGTTGGCCCCGGTAGAAGACGTGGGCCGTGAACGCGAACAGGAGTGTGATCCCCGCGGTGTTGAAGATCGAGGCGACGATCGAGATGACGCCCCCCACCCCGACGGAGGGCACGACCTGGACGGACGCACTCAGCGGCACGCCGAAGCCGCCACAGAGGAAGAACGACAGGCCCAGCGCGAACTCGCCGAACCCCCGGCTGCGCCGCGCGACCAGGAGAATCTTGATGCCTACGACGTTCCAGACGAGGCACAAGGTGGCGATGGCGATGATCACCAGGACCTGCATGACCTTCTCGTCGTCGGGTCATCGCACGTTCGACTTGAGGTGAAACCCCAAAAGCAGGGGCGGAACTCAGCAGAGATTTCCCGCCCTCGGGGTCTGGCGGAGGGCGATCGAGTTCGCCGGCCATCGCTCTGTCGACTGCCCCGTGGGGCCACCGAACTCCCGGCCCTACAGCGCTTCCACCTGCACCGGGATGCCGTTCAGCACCGCGTTGCCCGAGAGCGGATCCAGGGCCTCGCCGTCGGTCAGCACGTTCGAGTTGACCCCCGGATGCCGGCGGGCCACCTGGGTCGCCGTGCCGGGGACGTCGTGACCCCAGCCGTGGGGCAGGCTTACGACCCCCGGCAGCAGGTCGTCGCAGAGCTCCACCGGAGCCACCAGGCTGCCCACCCGCGAGCTCACCCGCGCCTTGGCGCCGTCGGCCAGCCCCAACTCCTGGGCGTCTTCCGGGTGGACCTGCAGCGTGCAGCGGTCGCGCCCGCGCACCAGGGCCGACACGTTGTGCAGCCACGAGTTGTTGGAGCGCACGTGCCGGCGTCCGATCAGCACCCGGCCTGCATCGGGCGCGTCGGCGATCCGCGACTCCAGACGCGCCAGGTCCTCCAGCAGCGGCGGCGGCGCCAACTCGATCCGGCCGGAAGGAGTCGCCAGGAACCCCGGCAGCCGCGGCTGCAACGGGCCCAGGTCGATGCCGTGCGGGTTCGCCTCCAGCTTGTCCAGCGACAACCCGTCGGGATTGGCGCCGAAGCCGTCCCCGTAAGGCCCCGTCCGCAGCAGGATGTCCACGAGTTGGTCCGTGGGCTCGCGGTCGCCCAGGGCGGCGCGGATCTCGGCGGGGTCGCGGCCGGCGACGACCGAGCCCTTCGCTCCCACGGACGACTGGATCATTCCGCCGATCATCATCTCGTGCACGATCGAGGGGTCGGCGTCGGCGCCCTGCCCGCCCAGCACCAGCGCCAGTCGCGCCAACAGGTCCGCCTCGCTGGGGCCCGGGGCGGGGAAGACGGCCGGCGAATAGTTGGCGACGTTGCGCACCGACAGGCCGTAGAAGGCCAGATCGTAGTGGCTGCGCTCGAGCGCGCGCGGCGGCGGCAGGATCACATCCGCGTGGCGGGTCGTCTCGTTCAGATAGGGATCGACGCACACCATGAAGTCGAGACCGGCCAGCGCGGCGTCCAGCCGGGTCGAATGGGGGGTCGAGAGCACCGGGTTGCCCGCCACGGTGACGAGCGCCCGCACCTGGCCTTCGCCGGGCGTCTCGATCTCGTCGGCCAGGGTGGCCACGGGGAGCTCGCCCCGCACCTCCGGATAGCCGCGCACGCGGCTCCGCCAGCGGCCGATGCGGAAGCCGGAGCCGGTGCCCGGCTCGCCGTCGGGACGGGCGTGGGCGGGCCGCGGGAAGAGCGCGCCACCTGGGCGATCGAGGTTGCCGGTGAACGCGTTCACCAGATCGACCGCCCAAGCGGCGAGGCTCCCGAACTCGACGGTGTGGGTGCCGATCCGGCCGTAGACGGCGGCGGTCTTCGCGGCGGCCAGCTCGCGGGCGACCTGGCGCGTCGTCTCGGGCTGGATGCCCGTGGCCGCCGCGGTGCGCTCGGGCGAGAAGCCCTCGACGGCGCGCTGCACTTCGTCTGCGCCGGCGGCGAAGTCGGCCACCGCGCCCAGGTCGGCCAGGCCTTCGGCAAAGAGCACGTGCAGGATCGAGAGCAACCAGGCGGCGTCCGTCCCGGGGCGGATGAAGCAGTGGAGATCGGCGAGATCCGTGGTCTGCGTGCGGCGCGGATCGACCACGACCAGCTTGCCACCGCGCTCGCGCAGGGCGCGCAGGCGGCCCATGAAATCCGGAGCCGTGCACAAGCTGCCGTTGGAAGCCGCCGGGTTCGCGCCCAGGAGCAGCAGGTAGTCCGTGCGATCCAGATCGGGCACCGGGATCGCGTCGGGGCGACCGAACAGATACCCCGACGACACGTGCTTGGGCATCTGGTCCACGGTGCTGGCGGAGAAGAGGTTCTGGGAGCCCAACGCCTTCAACAACGGCCGCACGTAAAAGGCCCCCGCCAGGTTGTGGACGTTCGGGTTCCCCAGATAGGCGGCCACGGCGTTCGATCCGTACTTCTCCCGCACGGGCAAGAGCCCGTCCGCCACGGCCTGGAAGGCCTCGTCCCACGAAACGCGCTCGAAGTCGTTCCCGCGCCGCACCAGCGGCGCCTCCAGCCAGTCGGCGTCGTCCTGCAAGTCGGCCAAGCGCGCGCCCTTGGGGCACAAGTAGCCGCGGCTGAAGACGTCCTCGTCGTCGCCGCGAACCCGCGTGACCCGGTCTCCCTCAACCGTCAGCGTCAAGCCACAGGTGGCTTCGCACAGGGGGCACGTGTGGTGGACCTGACGGGCTTCGGACGCGGCGGTTTCGGACATGGGGACTCCCTGCCGGAGGTTCGACGGCGGTTTTCGGAAGGCGACCCGCAGAGCTTCGCACACTTCCGCGGCCGCCGGTGAGGGCGTAGCATGCCGGGGACGCCGGCCAGGGGCCTCGGGGGGAGAGACGTCGCGAGCGAGTGCCCGAAGAGGCCCGCAAGCGACGCGCAAGAAGACACCGCAGTGCACTGAAGTGGCGCGGAACGAACGCCGACCGATGAAGGAGCGCAGAATCATGTCGAAGGCCGCCGCCGCCGTCGTGGCGTCTTACGTGCTGGCCCTGGCCACCGCCGTCGGGGTCTTCCTGGCGCTGCCCGAGCTCTCGCTTCTGTGGCGGGTCTGGTGGGCGGATGTGGCCGCCACGCTGATCATCTTCGGCTTCAGCGTGGCCTACGACAATTCGAGTTTCTACGACCCGTACTGGAGCCTGGTGACGGTGCCGATCGCCCTGGCGTTTTGGTGGAGCCCGGAGGTGGCCTCGGTGGACGCCACCCGCGCCGCGCTGGTACTCGGGCTGGTGTCGCTGTACGCGTTCCGGCTCACTTTCAACTGGGCGCGCGGCTGGCAGGGGCTCGGCCACGAGGACTGGCGCTACGTCAACATCCGCGCGGCCACCGGGCGCCTCTACTGGCCCGCGAGCCTGTTGGGCATTCACGGCTTCCCCACCGTCCAGACGTACCTGGGCTGTCTTCCGCTCTACGCCGTGCTGGTGGCGCCGGCGCGGGACTGGAACGTCCTGGACTTCGTCGCCGCGCTGGTGACGGCCGGCGGCATCGCCATCGAGGCCGTGGCCGATCAGCAGCTGCGCCGCTTCGCCAAGAGCGGCGCCGCGCCCGGTAGCGTGCTGGACACCGGCCTGTGGTCGGTCTCGCGCCATCCCAACTACTTCGGCGAGATGTGCTTCTGGTGGGGCCTCTTCCTCTTCGCCCTGGCCGCCAACCCCGCGCTGTGGTGGACGGGCGCAGGCGCCGTGGCCATCACGCTCATGTTCGTGTTCGCCAGCCTGCCCATGATCGAGAAGCGGATGCTCGAGCGCCGGCCCGCCTTCCAGCGCCAGATCGAAACCACGTCGCTGGTGATCCCCTGGTTCCAGCGCCGCGGGCCGGAGTAGCCATGCCCGCCCGCCGCAAGTCCTATCCGCTGCCGAAGCGGTTCCAGGCCGCGCTCTCGGAGCGGGCCTACGCCAATCTGCGCGCGCTCAACGAGGAGTACGGCTTCAGCAACAACTACCTGTTGACTTTCCTGCTGGAGGACCTGGACGTCATCGCCAAACGCCGCGAGCTGGATCGGGCCTTTCGCCGTCGCATCGCCGAGTACGGGGCTCCCGGCGACGGCGCGGGCCCGGTCACTCGCTCGCCGCGAGGCCGAGTCGGCGGGCGATGAAGGCAGGCATGAAGAGGCCGATGTAGAGGCTGGCGACGGAGGCGCTGGCGCTCGCCAACATGAAGGCGGTCAACACCGGCACCTCGCGCGGAGGCCGCCCCACGAGCCAACCGCAGAGCGGGGTGCACGCCAGGACCACGGCCACCCCGACGGCGCCCCAACCCATCCAGCGCAAGCGCTCGGCCACCTGCGCGTCGGCCAGCCCCAGGGCGACCCGGCGGCGCACCTTGGCGCCGTAGAGGAGAGACTCCGTCCCCCACCAGGCGAAGCAGAGAACCCGGGCGGCGGCCAGGACCCGAACGGGGATGGCGGAGCCGCTCGGCTCGAGGACCTCGCCGGAAGCCACGGCGGCCAGAAGTGCCAGGAGCGTGGCCCCCACCAGCGTCAGGCTGAGCCCGGCGGCCCACCGGGCGTCGGGCCGGTAGACACGCCAGGTTCCCACCACGAGGGTGGCGACTCCGATGGCAATCAGCGTCTCCGCGGCCCAAGAAACCGGCGCCTGCCCCGGCAGCCCGCGATCGCCCAGCACTGGGGCCAACACCCAGCCCCCGAACCCGAGAACACACCAGGCGAGCGCCAACGTCAGGCCCCGCTCCGCCGCACCGCGGCTCTGGAGCGCCCGGAACGCCAGATGCACGACCCCCGCGCCGGCGGCCAGCAACAGGAGGCAGAGGCAGACGAGAACCCAGGTGGCCATGATTCCATCCCTATCTCTCTCTCCTATCGCGGCCCGCCCCGGTCCCTTGAGCGTGAAACTCGGCCCCGCGCCGGCGACGTGCTACCCCGTGTCGCGTGACTGAACTCGTCGACGAACTCCTGGACATGCTCGATCTCGAGGAGATCGACCGGAACATCTACCGCGGCCGGAATGAGCGCGGCCGGCCCGGGCGCCTGTTCGGCGGCCAGGTGGCGGCCCAGGCGCTGGTGGCCGCGGGCCGCACGGTGGAGGAGCGAGGCACCCACTCGCTTCACGCGTACTTCCTGCGGCCCGGCGACCCGGGCCGGCCCGTGCTCTACAGCGTCGATCGCATCCGCGACGGCCGCTCGTTCACCACGCGCCGAGTGGTGGCCCAGCAGCACGGCAAGGCCATCTTCAACATGGCGGTCTCGTTCCAGACCGCCGAAGAGAGCTACGAGCACCAGGTGGAGATGCCGGAGGCGCCGGATCCCGACAGCCTGCCCGATTGGAACGAACGCGCGAAGCAGATGGCGGACCGGATTCCCGAGGAGTCGCGCGCCTGGGTGCCGCGCCCGCGGCCCATCGACATGCGCTTCACGATCTTGCCCACCTACTTCGGCGGCGAGCCCAGCGCCGGCCAGAACCTGGTGTGGTTTCGGGTGGTGAAGCCGCTGCCGGACGACGGGTTTCTGCACCAGACGCTCCTCACCTACGCGTCGGACATGTCGCTGTTGGACAACGTGGTGCGCCCCCACGGCCGCAAGGGCCCGCTCGGCCCCATGATGATGGCCAGCCTCGACCACGCCGTCTGGTTCCACAAACCCCTGCGCGTGGACGACTGGCTGCTCTACGTCCAGGACAGCCCCGTCGCCGCCGGCGCCCGCGGCTTCGCCCGCGGCACCATCTTCACCCGCGACGGCGAACTGGTGGCGTCGGTGGCGCAAGAGGGTCTGATGCGGCCGGCTCAACGCCCCGAAGACCGCTCCCAATAACCCCAAACCGCCGAGCCATCGACGCTGGCGGCGTCGCGCGGCGCTCGCCGTAGCGCTGCTACGGCTTCGCTTGCGCTCCTTGCCAACGCCGCGTCTCGACGGTCTGGGGCAGTGCTTGTTCGGGAGTCTGCGCCCAGTCGTTGTCCGGTCGGGTCTGGCTGGCGGGCGATGACCCGGCTTCAGGTCTCGCTGGTGGAGAGGCCGCCTTCGCGGGCGGGAGGGCGGAAGGCGGCGAGTTGGTCGAGGAGGGTGTGGGGATCGGTGGCGTGCAGGAGGC
>JAKSBN010000430.1 GCA_022361175.1 Pseudomonadota bacterium
GGGCTGCGCGCCCGGCTCGGCGTCTTCTTCGTGACGGGCAATCACGACCACTACTCCGGCGCTCGGGCTTGGGCGACCCTGGCCGGCGAGCTCGGGATGCGCGTCTTGCGAAACGAGCACGTGGAAATCGGCAGCGGTGCTGACGCCTTCGCGCTGGCCGGCGTCGACGACCACCGGGCGGGACTCTTGCCGGGCGACTCCGGCGGCGAGGATCTCGACGCCGCCTTGGCGGGGATCCGGCCCGAGCTCCCCGTGATCCTGCTCGCCCACGACCCTTCGACCTTCAAGCGTGCGCACGCGCGGGGCATCGCCCTGCAGCTTTCGGGGCACACCCACGGCGGCCAGATCTGGCCGTTCCGCTACCTGGTGCGGCTCGCCATCCCCTTCGTGGCGGGGCTCTACCGGCGCGCGAACGCCTGGCTCTACGTAAGCCGGGGGACGGGCTTCTGGGGCCCGCCCATGCGGCTGGGTGCACCGGCGGAGATCACCGAACTGACCCTCCGCAGTCCCGACGCCGGCTGAAGCCGGGGTGTGCAGGCGCGGTCCTAGCGCGCCGATTCGGCGCGGGAAACGCGCTCGCCCCGCGGTGTCGCAGGCCGCGGGCTGGCGCCGAGCGTCGACTCAGTCCACACTCCGCCGCGCCTTGACCCCCGCCGCGAGGAGAGAGCCATGATCGAGTGGAGTGAGCAGCACGAGATGATTCGCGACGCCGTGCGTCGCTTCGTGGAGGCCGAGATCGCCCCGAATCTCGAGGAGCTCGAGCACGGAGACACGCCTCCCTATGACGTGCTGCGCAAGATGTACGCCACCTTCGGCATGGACGAGATGGCCCGCGCGCGTTTCAAGAAGCAGATCGAGCGGGAAAAGGCCGGTGAGCCGTCGCGGCCCAAGCGCGACGAGGGCGGCTCCAGCGACCGCGGCGACCAGGCCGCCATGTCGCTGATCCCGATCATCGAACTGTGCCGCTACTGCCCCGGCATGGTGACGGCCATGGGGGTGTCGGTCGGGCTCACGGCTTCGGCCATCCTCTCGAAGGGCACGACAGAGCAGAAAGAACGCTGGGCCCTGGATCTCCTGACGCTCGACAAGGTCGGCTCGTGGGCCATCACCGAGCCGGGGTCGGGCTCGGACGCCTTCGGCGGCATGAAGGCGAGCGCGCGGCGCGACGCCGACGGCAACTTCGTCTTGAACGGCAACAAGACCTTCATCACCAACGGGCCGTACGCCGACACCATCGTCTTCATCTGCAAGCTCGAGGAAGAGGGGGTCGACCCGCGCGACCGGCGCATCCTGAACTTCGTGCTCGACAGCGGCATGGAGGGGCTCACCCAATCGAAGGCCATGCGCAAGATGGGCCTCCACTCGTCGCCCACCGGCGAGCTGTTTCTCGACAACGTGAAGTGCGGAGTCGATCGGCTCCTCGGCGGCGAAGCGGCGTTGACGGCCGTCAAGTCGGGACGCTCCGGCGCCAAGGACACCTTCTCGATGGAGCGCTCCGGTGTGGCCGCAATGGCCCTCGGGATCGTGGAGCGCTCGCTCGAACTCTCGCTCAAGTACGCCAAGGAGCGGGTTCAGTTCGGGCGGCCCATCGGCGAGTTCCAGCTCATCCAGGAGAAGCTGGCGCGGATGGAGGTGGCCCGGATGAACCTGCAGAACCTGGTCTTCCGCACCATCGAGTGCTCCGCCGCCGGCAAGGGGCTCGGCTTCGCCGAGGCCTCGGCCATGAAGCTCTATTCGGCGCGCGCTGCCGTCGAGGTGGCCATGGAGGCCGTCCAGATCTACGGCGGCAACGGCTACATGTCGGAGTACGTGGTGGAGCAGCTGGCGCGAGACGCCAAGGTGCTGCAGATCTACGCCGGCACCGACGAGATTCAGATCTCCGCCATCGCGCGCGATCTGCTGTCGCGTTCCTAACGCGCCCGCACCCGCACCTGGGCGCCCGCGCCTAGACCCAGAGATCGATGTGGCGGCCGCGCGGCGGCCCGGC
This sequence comes from Pseudomonadota bacterium, assembly GCA_022361175.1. GTDB lineage: Bacteria > Myxococcota_A > UBA9160 > UBA9160 > UBA4427 > JAKSBN01. The sequence goes on from JAKSBN010000430.1 coordinate 1,988, forward strand.
GGACGCCTCCTCGGCTTCCCGCTCTCGGTCGTGGCGCGAGCGGTGCCGCGGGAGCGGGCGCCGACCCGAGTCCTTGGCCGTCGCCGTCGGATCGATGGCCGCGCGGGCCGGCGGGGTCACCTGGGGCGCCGCCGGCTGTAGCGGCACCGGCGCGTCCACGGCCACGGGCTAGACCCGCAGATCCACGAGACCGCCCGCTCGCGGCGCCCCCAGCAGCTGCGCCACACCCGGGCGCTCCTTCGGATCGGGTGTTCCCAGCAGGCGCAGCTCCAGGAGACCGTGGAACGGCGACGGCGGCGGCAGCCGCGGCGTGGCCAACGGCGTGGCGCCGCGGAGCTGAGCCACCAGGGAGCTCGGCGAGGGGGCGAAGACCATGGCGGGGATATCGACACAGCTGCTTTCAAACTGAAACGCAAAGCCCTGCGCACGGGCACCCGTCGGTGGCGGGCCTCGGGAGTCTTGCGGATCATGCGCAGATGGAACGCCCTATCGACCGACTGCTCGAGATCATGACGCGGCTGCGAGATCCGGAACGCGGCTGCCCGTGGGATCGCGAACAGCGCTTCGAGACCATCGCCCCCTACACCATCGAGGAAGCCTACGAGGTCGACGACGCCATCCGCCGCGGCGACGAGCGGGCGCTTCGGGACGAACTGGGCGACCTGCTCTTCCAGGTGGTCTACCACGCGCAGATGGCTCGAGAGCTCGGGCACTTCGACTTCGATGCGGTCGCCGACGCGATCTGCGAGAAGCTCGTCCGGAGACATCCCCACGTGTTCGGCGAAGCGCAGAGCGGAGGCACGCCCGCGAACTGGGAAGCCATCAAGGCGCGCGAGCGAAGCGACGCCGCGGCCCGGCGCGGCCGGGTCGGCTCCGCGCTGGACGACGTGCCGAAGTCGCTCCCCGCGCTGGCGCGTGCGGCCAAGCTGCAGCGGCGTGCCCAGGCCGTCGGAGAGACCGAGCCGGACCCAGGCACCCGGGTCCGGGCGCTGCTGGACTCGTGGGACGGCGAACCCGCATCCGCACAGATCGCCGGCGAACTCTTGTTCGCCACCACTGCGCTCGCGCAGCAGCGCGGCCTCGACGCCGAGACGGCTCTTCGCGACGCCAACGCCGCTTTCGAAGCGCGCGTGCGAGAACGCGAACGAAGGGCCGGGGAGAGCTGAGCCGTGGCGCCGAGCGTCTCGCCCCTCGAGATTCGGACGTCCGGGCGCGGACTCGTGGAGATCACGTCCGAGGTGGCGGCTTCGGTCTCGCAGGCCGACGTCGTCACCGGCTTGTGCACGGTCTTCGTTCAGCACACCTCGGCGAGCCTCGTGATCCAGGAGAACGCCGACCCGTCGGCGGCCGCCGATCTGGCCCGCTGGCTCGAGCGGCTCGTGCCCGAGGAGGATCCGCTCTACACCCACGTGGCCGAGGGACCCGACGACATGCCCTCCCACATCCGCGCCGCCTTGACCGCCACCTCGCTGGCGATTCCGGTGGTCGAGGGACGCCTGGGGCTCGGCACCTGGCAGGGGATTTTCCTGTGGGAGCACCGCACGAGGCCGCACCGCCGGCGACTTCTGATTCACGTCGCCTAGGGGCAGCGCACCTGTGCGATCACGTCGATTCGGGCGAGCCGGGCTCCACGCCCATGAGGGCGCGCACGCGCGCGACGACGCGCTCGAGATCGCCCTGCGCGGGCGCGGCGGGCGCCGACGCCGCGTGGCCGTCGAACGGACGGGCGGCCCCGGCCTCGAAGAGCCGGCGGTGCATGAGGGAGAGGTCGCGCACGGGCAGCAGGATGCCCGCCTCCAGCAGCCGCGAGCACAGGTATTCGAGCCCCTGCTGCGGCCGGATCGTGCCTCGGTGCGTTTGCGGCGCGGCCAAGGCGCGTACCACGACGGCCTCGGCGACTCTCGCTAGGGGACCCAGGGGTCGCTCCGCCAAGGGGTACAGGGAGACGGGCTTTCCGGTGGCGCAGGCGTCCGCCACCATCGATTCGCTCTCTCCGGTGACGACCAGCGCGTCCGCGAGCGCCAGGTAGCCTTGATAGGGGTTCGCATCCGCGTCGTCGCGCGACCAGGCGTAGAAGTGCGCCGCTTCGGGGAGCGCCGCCCGGAGCGCAGCCACCGCGTCCGCCGACGTGCGCCGGCTGGTGGTGACGAAGACCGAACCCCCGCTCTCCTCGGCCATGCGGGCGACGCGACGGCCGAGTTCGGTCGCCGCGCCGGCGTCCAGCCGGTGGCGCACGGTGTCGCCTCCCACCAGCAGCGCGATGTGCGGAGCCTTGGCCGCGGCGAAGATCGGCCGCCAGCGTTCCGCGGCCTCCGCCCGCGCTGGTCCGGGCGGCCCGGCCAGGGGCAGCGTCGTTTCGAGCCGCTTCGGGTGGGGCGCAAGGCGGCAGTGGGCCGGGGCCACGGCCAGATCGAACGGGTCGGCCGGGTTCGCACCCTTTCGCCCCAGTTGCACCAGGCGGGTGCGGCCGCGCGTCTCGGACTGGATCCAGCGCGCGATCGGGGCCGTCCGGCGCCCCGCCGCGATCACGAGGTCCGGCCAGGGGGCTTCGAGCGGGCTCGAGGCCGCGGCGTCGAGCCCGACCTTGCTGGCGCCGAAGAGCGCGTTTTGCACGCCCGATCCGATGAGCGCGTTCGGCCAATCGGCGGCGCGGTGGAAACGCAGGTCCTTGCGCTCGAAAGGCCAGCCGAGGGCCTGCGCCAACCCGAGAGACTGGTTCCAGTTGCCGGGCTTGTCGTCGCACAGCACCCAGACGCGAGGGGGCCCGTCGTTCTCCAGCCGGCGTCCCCCCACGTGAAATCGCGCCTTCGCGACGTCGCTCCCGGGGCGCTCCAGCACGGCCAACTCCCAGTACCGGTCCGGATGGTGGGCCGAAGCCGCGCGCAGGTGCTCGAGCCACCAGTCGGCCGTGCCGACCGTGCCCACGGGCGGCATTCCGCGCTGGGGCCGAGGCCGCGGCGGCAGCGCCACGGCCAGGAAGAGCGCGCGACGCGCGCGAGCGAAGAGCGCGTCCACGGCCCAGGGCGCGTCGGCGGGGGCCACGTGCTCGAGTCCGTCGACGCACACGACGAGGTCGGCCGCCGCCGCGCCTGCGTCCACCAGGGAGGCCAGCGTGGCGCTGGCGACGTCGATCCCGTCGAGCTCCAGAGGCGGCCGCTTGGCGCGGGAGAACTCGAGCGCCGTCGCGGCGCCGGCTCGACGCGCCAGCTCACCGATCTCCCGGGCAAACGTCCCCGCCGCTCGCTCGGGCGCGTCGGTTGCCGAGAGGGCCTCCCGGTAGCGGCTGCTCGGCCGCTCGGACGTAAACGCGTTGAAGCCCGCCCGGTGGGCGCTCGCCTCGAGCTCGTGCCACAGCCGCGCTTCGGGGATGTCGCGGTAGCTGAAGCGGCTGGGGAAAGGGCGCCAGGGCTGGGTGTGGAGGGTGGTGTAGTGCAGGCACTTCGAGCGCCCGGCCCGGTACTCCGCGTCGCGCGCGTTCCACTCCGGCGCGAGTTCGCCGTGGAGGCCCGGCACCTGCCGCGCCCGGGCGTGCAACGCCTTCTTGGTCTCCCCCTGCGCGCGCGCGAGCGTCCAGACGTCCGCCATGCGTTCGCAGTGGACGAGCATGACCGAGGTGTCCCCCGGTTCGATCGAGAGGTAGCCGTGCTCTTCCATCTCGAGGTCGAAGAGCTCCGCCGGGTCGGCCAGGTAGATCTGGTCTTCGTCGTTGTAGATGGCGCGGCCGCGATTCCCGCACAGGTGGGGAATCGCGAAGCGGTAGTTCGTGAAACCCGTGGTCCAGCCGCGGCGGTCGAAGCCGGCCAGCTCGGAGAGAAAGGAGATCTCGTAGCGCCGCGACGGATCGCGGACCTGTTCGATCGACCACAAGAAGACGCGCTCGGCACGGTACTGGGACGGCTCCGTTCCGAGGAAGATGCGCACGGGCGGGCGCTCGCTGGCGACGTGGCCCGGGCGCACGGGCAGCACGACGCGTTCGAGGCGGAGCCCGTGGCTCGCGCCCGCAGCATCGGCCGTCGGATGGGCGGTGGAAGCGTCGGCCGTCGACAAGCGCTCTCCCGGTTGCGAGGGGGACGGCGCGCAAGTCTACCGGGGTTTCGGGAGCGGCGCCGAGATCGAATCCCTTTGGGGGCTTCGTTACCCTGGGCGCCGGAGGAGCCATGGCTGCCCGCATCGCCTACCGACAGCGTTCGCTCGAGACGCCCAAGAACCGGTTGCGCCGGTTGTGGCGCCGGGTGACCGCTCACCCGCAAGCCAAGGTCCGCCACGCCTATCTCGTCACCGTGAACGGGCTGGAGCTGAAGCGAGTGGTCCTCCCCGATTCGCGGATCACCAGTCAGCTGGCCGCCGTCCTGGAGCGCTTTCGCGAAGACGACGTCCTCCCGGCGCTGGTCGCCCAGTACACCTCCGAGCTGTGGGTCGAGTTCGTCGAGGGAGAGCGGATCCGCCCGGGCGAGCCGGGCACGGCCGCCGCCGTGGCGCGTGCGTTCGCAGTCCTCTACCGCGCCGACGCGCGCCAAGTCCCGGAAGCGGAGACCGGCGTCCACGCCGAGCTGTGCCGAGATCTCGAGTTCCTTCGCGAGGCGGGCGTGTTGGACCGCCGACTTCACCATCGGGTGCTGGCCGGCGCGGAACGCCTGCGCCCCGAGAAGATCTGGGTCGGCTACGACTACATGGACGCGATCGTCCCGA
>JAKSBN010000283.1 GCA_022361175.1 Pseudomonadota bacterium
CACCCCCACCTGCACCTGGTGGAACGAGAGCTGGACCTACTTCGTCCGGGACACCTACAACTTCAGCGGGACCAATCCGGACGACAACACCGTGGACGAGGGGACGTACACCATCTGCGGCAACGAGCGGTTCATCGGGATCGACGACACCGTGATGGCGGATGGAAACTCGACCCGCTACACGGGCCGCTATCTCAACTGGCTGTTCAGCGACGACGTGGAGCGCGACCACGACGGCGACGGCGACACCATCTACGAGCAAATCATCGACAACAACAACGGGACCCGCTCGTCCTGCCTCACCTCCCAGGGGCGGGGTGCGACGTACTCGAAGTACCAGCGCGCCCGGGTCACGGCGGCCAAGGAGATCCTGCGCGACGTCATCTGCCAGGTGAACGCCGTGGGCGACGTGCGCTTCGGCCTGGCCCAGTTCCAGGACGACGGCGATCCCGAGGGCGGCTTCATCAAGGTGGGCGTTGCCGACTACACGACGGCGCACGCCGACGACCTGAACGACGAGATCGATTCCGTCGAGGGCGAGACGTGGACGCCACTCGCCGAGACTCTCTACTACATCTACCGCTACTTCATGGGGCAGAACAGCAACCAGCGCCCGTTCGGCAAGGACGGCACGACGCGTTTCCCGCGCTACGACCGAAACCTGTCCGGCAGCGGCGGGCAATCCAGCGGCAACGTGCCGCCGAGTCCGATCCAGTATTCGTGCCAGAAGAACTTCGTGATCATCTTGACGGACGGCGAGCCGACCCGGGACGACTTCGACAATCTCAACCGCGAACGGTTCCAAGACGACTTGGTCGGCGACTACCACACCGACAACGCGGATCCCGAGAACAACAACACCAGCGGGACCACGACGGGCGAGATCTGGGGGGACGACTGCAGCTTCTGCCGCGAGACGGCCTGGTATCTGGACGACCTGGCGAAGTACATGCAGGACACCGACGTGCGGCCGGACATCACCGGGGACCAGGTGGTGGACGTCTACACCGTGGGCTTCACCACCACCGACATCGCGGACAAGATCCTGCGAAAGACGGCCGAGGACGTGGGCAACGGGCTCTTCTTCTCCAGCAACAACGCGGAAGAGCTGGCTGCGGCCATCATCGAAGCGGTGACGGACATCGTGGAAAAGTCGCAGTCCTTCACGGCCGCCACGGTTCCGGCCAGTCGGGCCACGGAAGGCAACAACTTCTACACCAGCTTCTTCATCCCGTCCGACAAGTCCTCCTACTGGGAGGGCCATATCAAGAACTTCGAGTTCACGGGCTCGGGCGACATCCTGGACGAGAACGGAGACTGCGTGATCGGCGGTGGCGACCCGCCGTGCAGTACCTCGGGTGCCATCTCCACCGAGGCCGTGGGCGAATGGGACGCGCTCACCGCCATGCCCGGCGCGACGGCGCGGCACCTCTACATGTCCGACCTGAGCGTGACGACGCAGCCCCCGGGCTCGAACCCGAACCGGCCGGTGGCGTTCACGACCGGGAACGTCGCGGACTCGGATCTCGAGGACACGGGCGAGAATCTAGGAACCTCGCCTTTCGCGGCGAGCGACTTCCCCACGAGTACCTCAGGGGAGGACCTGGACAACCTGATCGTGGAGTACATCCGCGGCTGCGTGTGGGATTCGTCCCCGTGCACCGACCGACCAGGGCGCCTCTGGGACGTCTTCCACTCGAACCCGCTGATCGTGGGTCCGCCGAACGCCGGCATCAACGAGGACGGCTACCGGGCCTTCGCGAAGAAGTACGGGCAACGGAACCGGGTGCTGTACGCAGGCTCCAACGGCGGCTTCATGCACGCCTTCAACGCCGGCGACTGGGTCGACAACGGCACCGATCCGCCGGGATTCGACCGCGGCGACGGCGTGGAGATGATGGGCTTCATGGCCTACCCGGCCCGCAAGGCGGTCAAGGAGCTGGCGAAGGACCAGCCTGGAGACAAGCTCTACTTGATGGACGGGTCGGCCCAGTCCGCGGACGTGTGGTTCCGGGCGACGGCGGCCTCGCAGAAGACGGCCAGCGCGGACGAGTGGCACACGGTCCTGCTGGGCGGCATGCGTCAGGGCGGCCGGGTCGTGTGGGCCCTGGACGTGACGGATCCCACCAAGAGTCCCTCGGACACGGGTGAGAACAGCAGTCTCCCGTATCCGGGTTATCTGTGGGAGTTCCCCTGTGAGAGCGGTGCGTCGGGCTGCGCGGGCAGCCTGAGCGGCGGTTTCACCTACGCCGACTTCATGGGCGAGACCTGGTCGGAGCCGATCATCACCCGGATCAAGGTGTACGCGAACAACGACACCGATACGGTGCGCGAGCGCTGGGTCGCGATCTTCGGAGCCGGCTACGACCCCGAGGGCGACCCCAACGTCAGCACGAGCTACGACGCGACGAGCGATGCCAACACGAGCCGCGCGGGCCGCGCCGTCTTCATGGTGGACGTGCAGACCGGCGACGTGATCGGGATGAAGCGCTTCTCGCACAATTCGGCCGTCGGAGACCCGCGCATGCGGGCCGCCTTCGCGTCCACTCCGGCCGTCTTCGACGTAGACAAGGACGGCTACGCCGACGTGGTCTTCATCGGGGACCTCGCGGGCAATTTCTGGAAGTGGGTGATTCACACGCCCGGCCAGGACGTGGAGAACGGCGGCAGCATCGACCAGGCCCAGTGGAAGTGGGTGAAGTTCTTCCAGGGTGAGAACTGCAGCAACTCCTCGGAGGGCGCTACGGACTGCCCGATCGACCACTACAAGAGCATCTACTTCCCGGCCACCGGGGCGCTGGTGCACGGCAAGCTCTACCTGGTGTTCGGGACGGGGGAGCGCAACGCGCTCGACTTCGCGGGCTACCCGTCGGACAACGAGAACAACCGGCTGTACGTGATGCGGGACGACGACCCGTTGGAGGTGGCGGCCTCGGGCGGCATCGGAGCGACGGCCCCGGCCCGCTACGACGACACCGCGGTTCCGCCCGCGGGCGTCTTCTTGGACAACACGGCATCCACCGCCAATACGTGCCCCGTGTCCCCGCACATCGGGTTCTACTTCACCGGCGTGGATTCGGAGAAGTTCGTCACTCCGGCGACGATCTTCCTGGGCAACGTCTTCACGCTGTCGTTCATTCCGAACCCGAGCTCAGACCCCTGTACGGCGGGCGGTGACGCCTTCCTGTACGCGTTCAACCTGTTCTGCGGAGAGGCGCTCTTCACGGAGGGGGAGACGGGCGGCACCGGGACGAACAAGGTCCGGAAGTTCACCGTGGGCAGCGGCCTGCCCAACCGGCCGCGCGTGTCGATCGGGCCCGTGAGCGAGCAGGGCGGCGGCGGTGACTGCCCGAACAAGGTCGTCATCATCACCAGTGATGGCACGGCCTTCAACGACTGCCCCACGGAGCTGCCGAACAGCGGCATCCGCATCCGCAGCTGGCGCGACCTCGGCCAGCG
>JAKSBN010000379.1 GCA_022361175.1 Pseudomonadota bacterium
ATCGTCGTGGCGACCGTGTCCGAGGGTGCGGCGCGCTGGGACGGTCAGACCCAGAGCTTCGCCACCATGGGAGACGGCACCATCGCTGCCATCTCGCTCTGGCTCACGATCTACGACCACGAGGGCCGTGAGATCTTCTTCCGCGCCGGAGGTCTCCATACCCTCGGCCGGTTCGAGGGGATGCGCTTCGAGCCGATCGAACCGGAACAGGTCCTCGGCCTCCCCCTGAAGACGATGCAGGCCGTCCTTGAAGCACTGGGCCCTCTGCGCGGGCCGGAGCCCGAGAATTGCATTCAGCACCCGCGCGATGCCACCGGCCAGCGCAGGCGCGACCGTATCGCCCGCTGCGAGTGGGAACGGCTTCGGGCCATCCAGATGGACGAGCGATCGAATCGAGCTGGCGAGGGTTCACCCGACGCGCCCGGGTAGGGCGTGATCGCTCGATTGACGCAGGACCGTCCCCCGGTCCTTCAGCCTACTTCACGCCTCGGATGAGAACCCGCGCAGCCCCGTTTCGATGGCGAGCTTCCAGCGCCGGTTCACCGAGGTGCGCGAGGACCCCAGGCGGCCGGCGTTCTCCGCGGCTGCCAGGCCCTGGGACAGCGCCATCAGCACGTGGGCGATGTCCGCCGGGTCGCCTGCGAATAGGCCGGCGTCGATGCAGCGTTGCACGCGCTCGACGATGCCTTGCTGGACCGCGACGGCGGCCCGCAGGTCTTCGGCGTCGGGCCGGAAGTCGGCGAAGGGCCGGGCGAACATCACCTCGACGAGGGTCGGATGCTCGGCCGCGAAGCGCCGAAAGGACCGGATCAGGGCGATCAGGTCGGACTCCGGGTCATCGCCGGTCCGCAATCCCTCGAAGTGACGGTGAAGTCGGCGGAAGCCCTCGTAGAAGATCTCGCGCACCAGCCCCTGCTTGTCGCCGAAGAGCTCGTAGATCGCCGGCGGCGAGGTGCGGGCGCGCCTCGCCACTTCGCGCGTGGTGAGGCCCGCCACATCGCGCGTGGCCAGCAGCGCCAGCGCCGCGTCCAGGACACGCTGTTTGAGTTCCGGGGTGCGCTGCTTCGGCCTGGGCACGTCGGGCTTTCGCCGCTCCGAGGAAGGTTGTTTCGTATCAACGATACGATACACTGCCCCCGCGCGCTCGAGAAGGAGCTTCCCCATGCCCGATCTCGCGTCCCACGCCCATCTCCTGTCCTACGCGCTGGACGATGGCATCGCCACCCTCACCATGGACGACGGCAAGGTGAACGCCATGTCCGTCGCGATGCTCGAGGCCCTCCACGCCGCCTTCGACCAGGCGGAATCCGACGCAGCGGTCGTGCTGCTGACGGGTCGAGACGGGATCTTCTCGGCCGGCTTCGACCTGAAGGTGTTTCCGCAGGGACAGGAGAAGACGCTCGAGATGCTGCGGCTCGGGGCCACGCTGGCCGAACGCGTGATGTCCTTCCCCTACCCCGTCGTGACTGCCTGCACCGGCCACGCCTATCCCATGGGCGCTTTTCTGATGCTCTCGGCGGATCGGCGGTTGGGCATCGACGGGCCCCTCCGCATCGGCATGAACGAAGTCGCCATCGGCCTGGGCCTGCCCCAGTGCGCGGTGGAGATCGCGCGCCAACGGCTCGCCCCCGCCTATTTCCAGCGCATCGTCACGGGCGACATGTACGCCCCCGACGAGGCCGTCACGGCCGGCTTCCTGGACGAGCTGGTCGCGCCCGAGGCGTTGGCCGCCCGCAGCCGGGACGTCGCCGAGGGCCTGCGAGAGGTGGACTTCGAGGCCTACCGCCAGACCCAGGCGCGCATCCGCGAGGCGGGCCTGAAGGCGCTTCGCGCCGCCATCGAAACCGATCTCGGCGGCTGACGGGCGGTTCCCCTTTCGCCGCGGGCGGCCCCGACCCGCGGAGCGCAGGCCGTGCTGCCCTTGGTGTCAACGGGAAGACGAACCGTTCACTTTTGGGGACGCGCGGATTTGTTTCAGAACGCGCCCTTCAATCGGCTCGAGAGCCGACACGCCCGAGCGACGCAGTCCTTGACGCGGACACCAGAGCCGGTAGCCTGCTCGCTCCAACACTTGGAGCGAAAGGAGGCGCACATGGGCACGAACCCCGTACTCATGGCGAAGTTGCGCCTCCGAGACGACCTCACCCCGTGAGGCCGTCCCCGTGAGAGGGCTCTCTGCCGCCTAGCGCGGCTCGGTCTCCCGCTCCATCCAGCGCCAACTTCCGTGTGCCCCGTTTCGTCTCCAGCAGGAGACGCGATGAGCAAGAGACGCATCGGTTCCCGACTGTCGGGGGCTGGATTCACCCGAGGCATGCTCGCCGACCTCGAACGGGAGGAGCTCGTGTCGAGCTTCGGCGGCCAGGGCCTGATCACCGAGGTGCTCGAGGTGATCGGCGATGGAAAGGAGGCGACCGTCTACGCCTGCGCCGCGCACCCCGACACGGGGGTGGAGCGGCTGGCGGCGAAGGTGTACCGCAGCGATCGGTTCAAGGCGTTCCGGGGCTCCCGCAGCTACGCGGGGCGCCGCGGTCACCGCGACGCCCGCTCGGCGCGGGCCATCCAGAACGCCACCGCGAAGGGGCGCTTGATGGCCCACCACGAGTGGGTGGCTTGGGAATGGGAGGTAATGTGTACGCTGTACGACGCGGGCGCCGACGTGCCCCGGCCGCTCGCCCAGTCGGCCGACGCCATCTTGATGGAACACATCGGGAGCGGCGATGAAGCCGCCCCCAAGCTGCGCCACGTCGAGCTGGATCCCGAAACCGCGCGCGCGGCGTTCGCACGCCTGATGCAGAACGTCGAGATCCTGCTGGACTGCCACCTCATCCACGGCGACCTGTCCGCGTACAACCTGCTCTGGTGGCAGGACCGGGCCTGGGTGATCGACCTGCCTCAGGCCGTCGACGCCCGCACCCACCACGACGCGGAGACCTACCTGCGGCGGGACGTGGCGAACCTGGAGCGTCACTTTCGGCGTTTCGGGCTCTCGGCGGGCGATGCCTCGCGCCGCCTGTGGACGCGCTACCGCCGCGGCGAGCTGGGCCGGTGAGGCAGCGGGAGAACGGACGGGCCGGCCGCGCCCTCGTAGGCCAGCATCCCGCCGCCGCGGTGCTTCTCATGGGCGCCGGGTCCGGCTTCCTGCCTCTCGGCGCGCTGGCCGCGGCGCTCTTCACCGTGCGCGTGTTTCGGCCCGACGAAGGTTGGGCTCGCTACAGCGTGTTGGTGTCGGCCGCGGCCCCTGGCGCGGCACGCGGACTTCGTCATCTCCCTGCTGGGCCTGGCCGCCGCCGCCCTCCTGCTGCTGGCCTTCATGCCTCCCCAGGCCTACGTGCGCTGGCGCCACCAACCGCACTAGCCTTCACCGTCGAAGCGCGCCGAGTCCGCCCGCTTCCGGTTGGTTGCTTGGTGCCGCCAAGCGTCGCCTCGCCGCGAGGGGTCGCCGCCGGTGTCCCGCCAGTCGGCTGCGCGCCCGACGCGCCAGCTGGGGGAGCCTCCGCGCTCTTGCGGGACCGCAGCCCGGTCGTCCTTTACGGGGCGGCCCCAGTCCTCCAGACTTGGGTTCTGGCCAACGCCGCATGAACCGGGAGAACCCGCCCATGAGCGACCGCAACCTCTCCGAGCACCGCGAGGACGATTTCGCGGTCATTACTCTGGAACGGCCGGACATCCGAAACACCCTCTCGGAGACGCTGCTCTCGGAGCTGGGCGACGCGCTCCGACGCGCCGGCACCAGCGATGCCCGCGGCGTGATCCTCGCGGCCCAGGGCCCGGTCTTCTCGGCGGGTCACGACTTCCGAGACCTGAACGGCCGCGACACGGCGGCCATGACCGAGCTCTTGACCCACTGCCGCAAGACGATGACCGCGATTCAGGAGATCCCGCAGCCGGTCATCGCCCAAGTGGAGGGGCTCGCCACGGCCGGAGGCTGCCAACTCGTGGCCCACTGCGACTTGGCCGTGGCCGGCGAGTCGTCCGCGTTCGCGGTCCCGGGCGGGCGCGGCGGCTGGTTCTGTACCACCCCCGGCGTCCCCCTGGCCCGCGCCGTGGGACGCAAGCGGGCCCTGGAGATGCTGATGACCGGCGACCCCATCGACGCCGCCACGGCCTGCGACTGGGGCCTGGTGAACCGCGTCGTCCCCGACGCCGAAGTGCCGAACGCCACCCGTCAGCTGCTGGCCCGCGCCACGCGCGGCAGCGCCGCCTCCAAGGGCATCGGCAAGCAGGCTTTCTACGAGCACGTCGATCTGGGCATGGACGCCGCCTACGACCTGGCCGTGGGCGTCATGGCCGAGTCCTCGCAGCATCCTGACGCGCAGGAGTCCATTCGCGCCTTCCTGGCGCGGAAGAAGCGCAAGGGCTGAGCGCGCAAGCCCTCAGCGCGGCGCGTCTCCGATCACCGTCACCCGGTGGAGGGTGCGCGCAGCATCGCCGTAGTCGTGGACGGCGTAGTGCTGCACCGAGCGGTTGTCCCACATCACGAGGTCGCCCTTGCGCCAGGCGTGGCGCATGGTCACGTCGGGCGTCACGGCCTGGCGACACAGGTAGTGCAGCAGCGGATGGCTCTCTTCGGCCGTCATGTCCTCGAACCCGACGGTGAACGCGAGATTGACGAAGAGCGCCTTGCGCCCGGTCTCCGGGTGGGTGCGCACGACGGGGTGGAGCTGCCCCTGGAGCTGCCATTCCTCCGCCTTGCCCGTTGCCGCGCCCAGCCCGCGGCCGGAGTGCACGGCGCGCAGCCCGTCCAGCAACGCCTTCATACCGGGCGACAGCCGCTCGTACGCCGCGTGCTGATTGGCGAAGAGCGTATCGCCCCCCGCTTCCGGCACGTCGATCGCGTACAGCAGGCTGGCCATCGGCGGCGTCTCCGCGAACGTCACGTCCGAGTGCCAGATCTCGGTGATGGCCCGCTGCTTGCCGAGGTTCACGATCGCCAGGATGGGCGGGTAGCCCTTCAGGTGCGGAACGATGGGGTGGATGTGCAGCTCGCCCCAGCGTTCGCCGAACTCGATCTGCTGCTCGGGCGTGAGCTTCTGATCCCGAAACACCAGCACGTGGTGCTCGAGAAAAGCGCGGTGGATCTCTTCGAAGAGCGGCTCGTCGACCGCCGCGAGATCGACGCCCCGCACTTCGGCACCCAAGGCTCCCGAGAGACGAACGCAGTCGAGCGACACGACTTCTCCTCCTCTCTCACCCACGGGCGCCATGGTATCCTAGAAGCGCCCGCCATGAGGCGAACGACCCGCCACAAGCTGCAGTACGGCGCGGCTCTCGGCGCGCTGCTCGTGCTGGGCGCTGCGCGGCCAGGGGGGGCGCTCCTGGGTGGTGCCCTCTTGCTCCTGGTCCCCGGGCGGCGGCGCTTGAGATGAGCCTCGACAGCCTCCACCCCTTCGTGGCCATCTATGCGCCGGCCCTGGTGGGAATCGCCCTGCCTTTCGCCGCCGTCCTCGTCGTTGGGCGCGCGCGCCCGGCGAGGCCTCCCGGCCGGCGCCTCACAATCGCTTCCGCTCTCTGGCTCGCC
>JAKSBN010000490.1 GCA_022361175.1 Pseudomonadota bacterium
ATTGCGCCAGGCGGCCCTTCAGGGCGTAGTCGAGCGACCGGGAGATCCTGGCCTCCTGGCAGGCGGCGCTGACGTTTCCGAGCTCCGCAGTGGGACCAGCTGAACCTCGCCGTTCACAGCTCTACCCCTGCGAGCTGAGACCTACCCGCTCGTCACGTAACCACCGCGGGGCGCAGGTAGCCCACCAGCAGCGTCGTCATCTCACGGGCGAGCTCGTCGCGGTCGAGGAGCGTCGGGTGATGCACCACGGCGCCGTGGATGAGCGACTCCATGCACTGGGCGACGACGAAAGCCGCCAGCTCGAGGTTCTTCGGGCGCAGCTCGTCCGCGTAGGGCTCGAGCACGCCGCGCAGGACGTGGTGGTAGGCGCGCTCGAATGCGCGCAGCGCCTCGCTCCCGAGCACGCGCGGTGCGATCCCGGTCAGCACCTGGTGCAGCGCCGGGTCCGCCGCGTGCACGTCGAGCAGCCAGCGGATGGCCAGTCGCACCCGCTCCTCCAGCGGGACGTCCGAGCCCGGACGCAGTGCCGGGGGTCGCATGGCTTCGGCCTGAGCCAGGTGTCGCTCGAAGAGCGCGCGTACCAGCGCCTGCTTGTTCGGGAAGTACTGGTAGAGCGATCCGATCGAGACGCCCGCGCGCTTGGCGACGCGGTTGGTCGTCGTGCACTCCTCCCCCTCCTCCACCAGAACGCGAGCCGTGGCCTCCAGGATCATCTCCACGGTTGCGCGGGAGCGCTCCTGTTTGGGGAGCTTCCTTCGCTGGGTCGGGGGGTTGCGGGACAGCGGCGGAGCCTCCTCGAACGCGAGCTGAAATTGTGAGCAAGAGCTCGCAAAATGTCCAGATGCGGATCGCGGTGGTCGGAGCGGGTCCGGCGGGTGCGGCACTGGCGTTGCTGCTGGCCCGAAACGGCGTCGAGGTTGTGCTGCTCGAGCGGGAGACCGACTTCGAGCGCGTCTTTCGCGGCGAGGGCCTGACGCCCTCGGGCATCGAGGTGTTGCACCAGATGGGCTTCCGTGACGCGCTCGCCGAGCTGCCAGGCGAGCCCTTCGAGGCCTGGGAGATCCATCTCGATCGTCAGCCGGTGATGCGCATCGTCGAACCGCGCGAGGAGCTCGGCGATCGGGCGCTGCGGGTCGTCTCGCAGGCCGGTCTGCTCGAGCGGATCATCGGCGCGGCCGAGCGGCACGACGGCTTCCGCTTTCGTCCGGGCACGACGGTGCGCGACCTGCTGCGCGACGGCGATCGCGTTCGCGGCCTGCGTGTCGCCCGGCAGGGCGGCGAGGAGGAGGTCCGGGCGGACCTGGTGATCGGCGCCGACGGTCGTGCCTCGGTGGTGCGCAAGCGCGCCGATCTCGAGCTGCGCCTGGTGAACGAGTCCTACGACGTGCTCTGGTTCAAGGTTCCCCTGCCGACGCCGCTCGAAGATCGCTCGCCGATCCAGATCTTCGCCTCCGGCCCCGACGGGGCCCTCGCCTACACCTCCTGGGACGGCCGCTGGCAGATTGCTTGGATGCTGGCCAAGGGATCATGGCGTGAGGCGCGCGAGCGCGACTGGCTGGCCGAGTGCGCCGCGCTGATGCCCGAGCCGCTGGCCGAGCACCTGCTCTCCCAGCGCGCCGCGGTCGACGGACCGTCGCTGCTCGACGTGATCGTGGGTCGCTGCCCCGTCTGGCACGCGCCCGGTGTGCTGCTGCTCGGCGACGCGGCTCATCCCATGTCCCCGGTCCGCGCCCAGGGCATCAACATGGCGCTGCGCGACGCGGTGGTCGCCGCGAACCACCTCGTGCCCGCGATCCGCGGCGGATACGACGTCGATGCGGTTCTCCCGGCCATTCAGCAAGAACGCGAGCGCGAGGTGGTGCGCTCGCAGACGCTCCAGTACCGCGAGCTCCGAGGCCAGCGCTGGGCGCGGCAACGCCCGTGGCTGATGGCGCCGATGCTGCGGGTCGCCCGCAACCTGGCGCGCTTCGCCGCGGTCCAACGCTTCATCCAGTGGAGCTGGCTGCGCCAGCAGGCTCCGCTGCGCATGGGGGTCAGCGAAGTGCGGCTCGAGGTCTGAGAGTCCGTTAGGCCGCGCTGCGTGCCTTGGGTGCCGCGATTGTCTTCGCCAAGTCACGTTTGCTCGCACCCATCGCTAGCAGTGCCTTGATGAGCAAGTCGATTGACACCGAAGAGTCCGCGGCCTCCATCTTCGCGACGCGGGGCTGGCTCGAGCCGATCGCGTTCGCGAGCTGCGTCTGTGTCCACTTTCGTGACTGCCGACGTTTCTTGAGGCTCCGGGCCAGAGCGACTTTGAGGTCCACGAACACCGCTTCTTCCTTGGTCAGCTCAAGGAAGTCATCGGCGCCGCCGACCTTCCAACCCTTTCCCTCCAAGCGTGCTCGTTTTTCCTTCTTCATGCCGTTCTCCCTCGCCTACATCACGCTGTCGTAGTCCGCGATTCGTTTCTTGCACACCCGAATCACCGAATCAGGGGTCTTTCCCGTCTTCTTCGGAAACACCTCTAACAGAACGACTGCGTCGGCATCGACTCGATACACGATCCGCCAGTTCGCACTCCTATCTCGAATCCGCAGTTCGTGGCACCTTTTCCCAATGTTTGGCATCGGTCGCGAATGAGGCATCTTGAGGCTGTCACCCATCTGCAAGCGCCTCAGGAGAACTCCGGCTTCGGTTCGCGCCTCGAGCGAAAACGGTGGAGTCTTGATCTCGCCATGAAGCCATACAAGCGGCTTCGGTTGAATCTCCATCGATCTGATGGTATATCAAATATGATATATTACAAACTGGCGGAAGTGGCGCGGTCCAACAAGGCGCTGCGGCGGGCCGACCACAGCGTGGGTCGATCGAACTTTGGTAGTCTTCCGACACCGAACCAGGCGTCTTGGGCCACCGCAGGTGGTGGGC
>JAKSBN010000112.1 GCA_022361175.1 Pseudomonadota bacterium
CGGCGGAGGTGCACCCCGTGCTCGACCAGCTGATCAATGATCTGACGGTCGGTTGCACGGGAGCATGCGACGCGGAGCGAACCCGAACGGTCGTGAAGGCGGTTTGCGCCGCCGCTCTCAGCAACGCGGCGATTGCCATCTACTAGGGGTTCGCCCCTCGACGCAGGCCCAGGGAAGGGTAAGGACATGACGAAGAACAAGCTCGGTGCGGGTACTCCGGAATCGCCCTTCATGTATCCGGATCACAAGAGGCCCGTCACGCGGCGGGACTTCCTGGCCCGGGGGTTCCTCACCGGAGCCGGCATTCTGGCGGCGCCCAGTCTGATGGGCTTCTTCAACACGCCTGACGCGCGCGCCCAGGCCATGACCTGCGGCGTCGGCGCAGGGGCCAACAAGGTGCCCTTCCTGGCCTTCGACCTGGCCGGCGGAGCCAGCTTCTCCGGCTCCAACGTCCTGGTGGGCGGGCCCGGCGGCCAGCTGGATCCGCTCTCGGAGAGCGCCTACATCCGGTTCGGACTCCCGACGGACCAGTTCCCCACGGATCCGGCCAACGTCAACACCGAGCTGGGGCTCGCCTTCCACGCGGACAGCGCCTTCCTGCGCGGCATCAAGCTGCGCGCTTCGGACGAGGCGCTGGCCAAGGTGAACGGCACGGTGCTCTGCGCCCGTTCCTCGAACGACACCCAGAACAACCCCCACAATCCGATGTACGGCATCGCGGCCGCAGGGGCGGCCGGCGATCTGGTCGCGCTGGTGGGCAGCCGGAACTCCGAATCGGGCGGCAACTCCATGGCTCCCGCCTCGATGATCGACCCGGCCTTCCGGCCCACCAAGGTAGACCGCCCCTCGGACGCCACCGGCATGGTGGACACGGGTCAGCTGGTGGATCTGCTGTCCCCGGACGACGCCGAAACGGTGATGGACGCGGTCCACAACATCAGCGCCACCAAGCTCGCGAAGGTGAACGAGCAGCAGATGGTGAAGGACATGATCGAGTGCGCCTACGTCCAGAGCGCCGACCTGGTGGCGAACTTCGGCAACCCCAACGCGCTCGATCCGCGGCTGGACGACCTCATCAACGGCAACGACGCGGTCTTCAACACGCCGATCTTCACGCCCGCGGAGATCGACAGCCAGAGCAAGTTCCGCAAGACCGCCTCGGTGATGAAGCTGGTCTCGAACGGTTTTGCCGGCGCCGGCACGGTCGAGATGGGCGGCTACGACTACCACAACGGCACCCGCGCTACCGGCGAGGTCCGCGACGAGGAAGCGGGCGAATGCATGGGCGCGGCCATCGAGTACGCGCACCGCACCGGCACCCAGCTGATGATGTACGTCTTCAGCGACGGCAGCCTGGACAGCGACGGCCAGCTCGACAACCAGGCGGCCGCGCGAGGCAAGCTCTCGTGGCGGGGCGACAACTCGACCACGGCCGCGGCCTTCATCCTGGTGTACGACCCGGGCGCGACGGACCGGCCGCTCTTGACCTCGCCCACCCAGCAGCAGATCGGGTACTTCCGCTCGAGCGGCTCGGTCGAGACGGATGCTCAGCTGGCCACGCGCCTCAGCAACAACGTGCCGGTCCTGGCCGAATCGATCGTGCTCAACTACCTGGCCCTGAACAACGAGGTCGGCATGCTCGACTCGGTGCTCCCGGGCCACGGCCTGGGGACGACCCCGGCCGAGCTGGACGAGCTGATCGCCTTCGCACCGCTCTCGGGCCGCTAGCTAGCGGCGCCCGTGCAGGAGCTTCTGGTGGAGAACGCGTGGATCCTCTGGATCAGCGTTCCCGCCCTCGCGCTCGTCCTTTGGGGGCTCTACAACGCCGCGTCCGAGTGACGCGACGAACGAGGTGCGTCGCTAGGTGCCCAGCCGGGGTCCCGGCCGGTAGCGCACCTGCATCTCCTTGATGCCGTTGATGAAGGTCGAGCGCAGGCGCCGAGGCGGCTCGGTCCGCTCCAATTCGTGGAAGCGGGTGACGATGCCGCTGAAGACCTCGCGCAGCTCCAGACGCGCCAAGTTGGACCCCAGGCAGAAATGCTCGCCCACGCCGAAGGCCAGGTGCTCGTTCGGGTGCCGCTCGATGTCGAAGCGATGCGGGTCGTGGAAGACCTCCTCGTCGCGGTTGGCCGAGGGGTACCAGAGCACCACCTTCTCGTTCTCGCGCAGCTTCTGGCCGCGGATCTCCACCTCCTCCGTGGTCTGGCGGCGGAAGCAGTTGACGGCCGGGCAGTAGCGCAGGATCTCCTCGACCGCCGAATCCACCAGCGCCGGGTTCTGGCGCAGCTTCTCGTGCTGGTCCGGGTTGTCCAACAGCGCGATGGTTCCGTTGGTCGTGACCGTGCGAGTGGTCTCGTTGCCGGCGATGAGGAGCAGCAGGAAGAAGAAGTTGAAATCCGACTCGCTCAGCTTCTCGCCTTCGAGCTCGGCGTTCACGAGCGCCGTGGCCAAGTCGTCGCCCGGCGTTCGAACCGCCTTTTCGCGCAGCTTCGTCGCGTACATGAACATCTCGGCGGCCGCCTGCTGGCCCTCGTGGTCGGCCATCCGGTCGCCCTCTTGCAGATCGGGGTCGTCGAAGCCCACCATCTGGTTCCCGATCTCGTAGACCCGGCGGCGGTCCTCCTCGGGCACGCCCATCATTTCGCAGATGACCTGCATCGGCAGCACGGCGGCTACCTCGTCGACGAAGTCGCACTCTCCCCGCTCGATCACGTCGTCGATCAAGCGCGTCACCATGTCGCGAATCCGCCCGTGCAGGTTCTCGACCATGCGCTTGGTGAAGGCCTTGTTCACCAGCGCCCGGTATTGGCGGTGCCGCGGCGGGTCCATGTTGAGCATGATGCTCTGCATGAAGGGCAGCTGCTCGGGCTGGGGCTCACGCAACAGCGCACCCATGCGCTCCGAGGAGAAGGTCTGCGGATTGCGCGAGACGAACTTCAGGTCTGCGTACTTGGTGATGGCCCAGAAGCCCGGACCGTCCTGCTCTTCGTGCCAGAAGACGGGGGCCTCCCGGCGCAGGAACTCGAAGGTCTCGTGGGGAATCGCCTGCTGGAAGAGGTCGGGGTTGGTGAGATCGACGTCGGCCAGTTTCACGGCTCGCGCTCCTTGGACTGGGGGGACTCGGTGGGCTCCGGCGTCTCCTGCATGACGCGGGCGAGTTTGCGGAGAAAGCGCGTCTGGGCGGCCAGACCTTCCGGCGAGAGCGGATCCACCTGGAAGACCTCGCGCAGCAGGGGCGCCATGGAGAAGTGCCCGAAGATGACGTGCAGCCAGGCGGCGATCACCAGCGGATACTCGTCGCGGGTGAACGGCGCGTGGGGCCCGTGCTCGAGCGCGACCATGCCCTGCTGGAGCAGCGGGCGGATCCAACCGCGGGCCAGGCGTGTCAAGTAGGCGCCCCCGCACACGGCTTCGTGCTGGATCAGGCACGGCAGGTTCGGATGGGCGGCCAGATGCTCCATGACCGCGTCCACCACGTGATCGTTGGCATCGAGCGCACCCCCGGGGGCGTGCTCTTGCAGCAGGCGGAGGAGCGGCTCGACCCCGCGCTCCAGCACGGCCTCGTACAGGGCTTCCTTGCCGGAGAAGTGGTTGTAGAGGCTGGCTGGAGTGAGCCCCACCGCCTGGGCCAGATCCCGCACCGACGTCCCGGCCAGGCCCCGCTCGGCGAAGAGGGCTTCTGCTCGATCGAGAATGCGTTCTCGCGTGGCCGCCGCCGCCGCCGAGATCGGGGCGGAGGCGGGAGACGCCATGGCGGGCATTCAGGGCCTCCTCACAACCAAACAAATGTTTGTTTACTCTCCCTGCCGGCTCGCGTCAAGAGCCCTCGCTCTCCCCGGCCCCTACTAGACCTTCTAGACCATCCCGTAGCGGGCCCGGAGCGCGTCCGGGGGCAAATTCGTGTGGCTGGCCATCTCGCGCAGCAGCTCGATGTCGTCCAGATCGCCAGCGTCGATGCGAACCTGAAGCGCCCGGGCGTTCGCGTGGGAGGCGGTGCCGGTGTCGACGGTCCGAACGCGGGTTCGGCCGGTCTTCGCGTCCATCAGCTCCGAGAACGGGATGGGGACGATGGCGCCTTGCTGGCGCGTGATCAGCACGCCGGACTCCCCGCTCAGAAGCACTCGGACCGCGCCCGCACCCAGATCGCGGGTGTAGTCCAGGTCGAAGGCGTTGGGAGCGGCGCACCGCAGCTCATAGCCGATGTCCTTGTCGACGAACTTCATGTCGACGCCGATGTCGGCCAGGCTCGCCTGCACCCGGTCCTTCAGAACGCGGCCCAGCGGCACCTCGGACAGGCGCGGGTGGCCGTGCTCGTCGCGGGCCACGTTCTCGAGCCCGTCTAGGTCGCTGGGTTCGAGCACCTCGGCGATGCCCTCGGCAACGACGGCCAAGCCGTACGGCCGACGCTGGGCCAACCGCTTCAAGATCGCGCCCTCGAGCGTCCGCACGACGGTGGTCAACCGCAGCGGGCGCTCGCCGAAGTCTTCCGGAATCAGGCACAGGGTGGCGCCGGCGGCCTTGCCCGCCCCGAGCGCCAGGTGCCCCGCGGCCCGCCCCATCATCACCACGAGAAACCAGCGCTGCGTCGTGCGCGCGTCCTCCATCAGGTGTGTCACCAGCTCCGTCGCCTTGGCGCGCGCCGTCTCGAAGCCGAACGTGGGGATCCCCCCCGGCAGGGGCAAATCGTTGTCGATGGTCTTGGGGACGTGGGCCACTCGAATCCGGCCACCCGCCCGCTCGGCCACGGCGCCGGCGGAGAAGGCCGTGTCGTCGCCACCGATGGTGATCAGGTGGTCGACGCCCAGAGCTTCCAACGACTTCACGACGGCATCCAGGTGCTCGGCCCGCCGCGTGGGATTGGCGCGCGACGTCTGCAGGATCGAGCCGCCCAGCAGGTGGATGCGCGAGACCTCCTCGATGCGCAGCTCCCGCACGCGCTGGATGTCGCCTTGCATGAGCCACTGGAAGCCCTGGAACAGGCCCAGCACGCGGGCGCCACTTCGTCTCGCCAGAATGGTGGCCGCGCCGATCACACCGTTGATCCCGGGAGCCGGTCCGCCACCGACCAAGATGCCAAACGTCGCCACAGCTCCTCCCCGTGCCGCCCGGTCCGCCTAGGCCAGATACAGCCCCCCGTTGTGGGGAAAGATCTGCCCGGTCGTGTACCCGAAGATGCGTGGATCGGCGATCGCGCACACGGCGTTCGCCATGTCTTCGGGTTCGGCGACCCGCCCGACCAGCGTAGCGCGGCTCATGGCCTCGATTCCCGCGTCGCCGACGGCCGCCAGCATGGGAGTCCTCACGGGACCGGGCGCGATGGCGTTCACACGCACCCCGTAGCCCGCGAACTCGCGCGCGGTGGTGCGGGTCATCGATTCGATGGCGCCCTTGGCCGCCGTGTAGTCCACCTGCCCCACGTTCCCGTTGCGGGCGCTCACCGAGGAGAAGTTGATGACGAAGCGGTTCAAGCCGTCCGAGAGCGGTTGGTTGCCCGCCTGCTTGAACAGGGGGTGCCAATGCTGGGCCGCGACCTCGCGGGTGAAGAGAAACGTGCCGTGCACGTGCACGGCCAGCACCGCCTGGAAGTCGGCGAACGACTTCTTCGCAATGCGCGCGTCGCGGGTGATCCCGGCCACGTTGACCACACCGTTGATGCAGCCATTGGCCTCGAGCGCCTGCGCCACCGCGCTTCACGTCCTCCTCGTCGGTCACGTTGGCCGCCACGGCCAGCGGTGTGAGGGCAGCTTCCTTGCCGATCTCGCCGGCGGCTTCACGGAGGCGCCCGGCGTCGAGGTCCACCATGGCCACGTGGGCACCGTGGGCGGCCAGGGCGCGCGCGACGCCGTAGCCGATCCCCTGGCCCGCTCCCGTCACGATGTGGGTTTCGCCGGTGAAGGCGCCGTCTCGCAGAACCGTTTCCATGACTCCGTTCCTCTCTTGCGGCCGCACGCGGCGACCCGTGGCGCCCGGTTCTAGCACACGCGCGGCAAAGACACGTCCGCCGGCCCGCAGGCGGCGAACGCGCGTCTCGGGACGGAGCGACGTGGGCGAGGGGACGGGCCCGAAGAGCGGCCGGCGTGGGCGTCTAGCGGCGGCGACGGACTGCGAGCAGGCCGAGACCGAGCGCCATCAGGCCGGCCGTTCCGGGCTCGGGGACCAGGGTGAAGTGGAAATCGTCGAACCAGACGCCGTCGATCATGGTCTCGAGCGGCTGGTAGATCTCCACCCGGCGGATGTTCGTTCCCAGCACCTTGAGCTCGAAGAACTCGTCGGTGCCCAGCTGACTGATTCCGACCACCTCGAACGAGTCGACCAGGTTGCCGCCCACCTCGGCGTCGTAGGCGTCGATGCGGGCACCGGCCTCGCCCACGTTCAAGGCCGTGACGCGAACCTCGGTGACGTCGGTCTGGAAGACGGCCACGATGGCGTCGTCGATCGAGAACGCGAACCCCGCCTCGGCGCGAATCCCCAAGGCGCCACCGGAACCCGGGTGCCCGAAGTTGCTGGTCCACTCGGCGCCCGAGAAGCTGACCCCGCTGGCGAGATAGAAATCGTCGACCGGGTCCGGAGGCGTGCCGTCCTCGAAGTCCAACCACACGGGCATGGCGTGGGCGCTGCCCGCCCAGACTGCCAGCGTCAGGCCGAGGATGCACGCGCGCAGGGAAAACGAAAGACCGCTCAGGCTTCGCATGGCCGCTCCGGTGTGGCCATCGAAGAGAACGATTTCCTGGTTCGGGAGCTCTCGCCGGGACCCCGGCAGCCAGCTTCGGGCCGGGGTTGGGCCCCTCCAGTCAACGCACCTTCGACGGCTGGAGGGCCCCAAAGCAAGGGAAGGGCCCCCCGGTTGTCGAAAGCCAGGTCCCTTCCCGCGAATATTCTAGTGCAATCCGCGAGCCATTTGACACCATTCTCCTAAGTCGCCGATTTCATTGAAAACGGGGGTGTTTATTTCGACCGCATCGACCTCGAACGGAAGACTTCTTCCGCTCAAACGGGGGAAAAATGGGAAGTTGTTTTCACGACGGTGCTTCGATTTAGCCCCTCTGGTTGCATACCCGGTGTTCTCTCTCCCCTGGCCGGCCTCCGCTCAAGCCGGAGCGTTCCGCTGCCGCTGTACTCCTGCGAACGGCGCCCCCCCTGAGCCGCGAAGGAGGGGGAATGCGCAGGATCGAACGACTCGCGGCCGTCGCGGTCGTCCTGATGGCCGGTGGTGCCCGCGTGGCGGAGGCCACGCCCAGCTGGCCCACGTATCTCGACTACGCCCACGTCTACGTCTCGAGCCACGGCGCTCCCCTGGCCGAACGGCTGGACCAGTACGCCGCCGAGACGGGCACCTCGCTCGACGACTATCTCGCCGCGCTGGACTCCCGGAGCCCGACGGCGACGGCCGACGCCCGGCGCCGCGCGGTCGGCGCGTTGCTGCTGTACCTGCGCGACGGCGAGCCGCGCGCGTTGGCCCAGGCCGCGGCGGCGGCGCGGCGGCTCAAGACCCCGGCCGCCCGCCGCGAAGAGCTGTACTGGGCGCACACCATCCTCGCCCACGAGGCGCTGGAGCGCGGGCGCGCCGACGCTTTCGTAGCGCACGCCTTCGCGCTCTGGCGCGATGCCATCGCGCCCCTCGAAGCGCCCTACGCGACGCTGGCCCCGCTGTCGCTCCACGAAGAGGGAGGCGCCGGCTTCGTCTCCGCCCTGCCCTACCTGTACGAGAACCTGACCCGCTTGATCCTGATTCGCAGCCAGGAGCGCGGCCTGGATCGCGGTCTCGACCCGCTGGCGGCCCTGGTCCGCATGCTCGACGACCCCGGCCGGGTCGGCGGACACCCCGACGTCATCCCCCGCAGTGCTTCTTCGCGCGCGTATCTCACGCGCGTGGTTCAGCGCCTGAACGGTCCAGAGTCGGACGGCGGCAGTCTGACGTTCACGCTGCTGCTGCTCGAAGCGGCGCAGCGCCACGCCGAGGCCAGAGCCGAACTCGCCGCGGACGGCCTTTCCCCGCGGGCCCGCGAGGCGACACGCCGCGCCAGCAGCGCCTATACACGGGCCCTCGCTCGGGCGCGAACCACGCAGGGCCAGGTCGCCGTCTACACCCGCGCGCTGCGCCAGCTGGGCGAACTCTACGCCGTGCACCAACGCGCCGGGGAGGCGCCTGGTGTCGAAGTGCCCTTCACACTCGAGCGCGCGGCCACGCTGTTCGAGCACCTCCACGCGCGCCGTGAACACGGACTCGAAAGCGGCGGCTACGGCCCGCACGGAACGGCCGCCGTCGACCAGGCGCTCCGGGACCTGTGGCACGAAATCCAGGAAACCGGCTTCAACGCCGTCGACGCGTACCGGGCCGCCGCGATCGACGCGGGCCCGGGCGCCGACGCGCTGTGGCAGCAGATCGCTCGCACCTGCTCGCTGTACCTACGGCTCTTCGATCGCCACGCCCGCAGCAACGGCTCGGCGGCGGTGCCCGACAGCGCGACCTTCGGCGCCTACGAGGCGCACAGCGGCTTGGCGGCGGCGCTCCTGGCCAGCCGCAACCCGGACGCCCAACGCGAGGCCACGCGCCACGCGCTGGCGGCCGCCCGCTTGTTCCCGTTCGGACGCAGCGCGTGGACCGAGATCGCGCGGACGCTCGAGGCGCAGGGTCGCGAGAGCGAGTACCTGCCGCTGGTGCGAGCCCTCACGACGTCGATCGTCGATTCGCGGGTGATCGAGGCCTGGCTGGACGCCCCCGGAGCGTCGGCGCCGGCGCTGAGAGACTGGAGAGAGGCCCTCGCGGACGAACTCACCCTGCTGCACCTGGGCTTTGCCGATTCGAATCGGATCGGTGCGCTGACCGAGCGGCTCCGCTCCCTCGAGACCCGCCGCGCCGAAGTCGCCGCCGAGCTCTCGACGTTGCAGACCGCCCGCGAACGCCGCAACGCGCGCGTTCGCATCCCGGGACTGGTCGACCCACCTACGGCGCTCCCCGCGGTGGCCTCGCTGGGCGGGCAGCCGGAGGCGCCGGGGATCGAGGACCGAAGCCAGGAGCTGCGCGAGCTCGGCGCCCGCCTCGACGCGCAGATCGATGCCCGGGCCCGGGCGCTGCCCCGCTTCCAGCGCCTGGCAGAGGCCGCGGCGCTGGAGGATCCCCTGCGCGGCGACCGCGGCCATGCGCTTCACAGCCTGCTGCGCCGACTGGAGATCGAGCAGTCGACCAGCGCCACGACGAGGCCCTGACCTGCGAGGAAACGCCCCATGCAACGCTTTGGACTCCTTCTCTGCTTCGCCGGCGCCGTCGGCATCGCCGCCGCGGGTTGTGCCACCTCCGACGACGTGACGGCCTACCAGTCCGCTCCCGGCGTGGTCGTCGCCTCCAGCGCCGCCGTCGACCCCGGTTTTGAGCTGGCCGACCGGTTGCGGCAGGCCCGCCGAGACCTCAATCACCTGCGCCGCACGGCGGAAACGCTGCGCCATCAGCGCGACGAATCCGGCCTGCGGGCGTTGGCCCAGTTTGCGGAGCCGCATTGGTCGGAGCACGTGAGCCCACTCCACGCCGCCAGCAGTCCGCGGCGGGACGTCCTGCTCCCCCTCGACGCCGGCCTGTGGTTGGCAGAGGCCGAGCTGTGGCGAGCGCTCAAGAGGCCTCACGCCGTGCGCCGCACCCTGCGCGGCCTCGAGGAGCGTTTCGAGGGGCTCGAAAGCCTGGTGGTGACGGACCCCCACGGCGAGCGCAAGACTCTCGAGCAAGCCGTAGCGGCACTCCGCCGACGCTGAACGGTGCCACTCTGACAGCAGCGGGTCTTCTTTCGCTCGCAGTCCACCCTGCACATCGGTCCCAGCTCAGGGGTCCAGGCGGCGCCCGCGGATGCGAATGACGTCGACGGGCACGGCGTCGTTCTTGCGCACGGAAGCGACCAGGTGGGCGAATGCGAGGGCGCCCCCGTCGAGCGACCGCGACTGGATCGCAGCGCGGGCCGAGTCGTAGATCTTGACGTCCAGAATCCGCGCGTCTCGATGGCGGTCCCGCACGTCCCGCGCCAGGGCCTCGAGCGCCGCATCGTCGAGGTCCGGGCTCACCACCAGCACCAGAGCGCGCCGCGCGCCGGGAGTGGCACTCTCGCGGTCCTCGTCCCAGGCTCCGAGCAGCTCGTGCGGAACGTCACTCAGGGGTTCGGGGGCGAGCTTCTCGAGCCGCGGATACGTGACGACGGCCGGCAGCTCCTCGGGAGCCGGCTCCGCCTGGCCGAAGCGATCCGCGAAGTACTGGGGATGGCTCTCGGCCTCCGGCGGCAACGCGTCGTCGGGCGGCAGGCGCTCGGCACCGGGCGGAGCGGTCTCCGGTCGCGCGGCCACCTCGGGATTCGCCACCTGGGCGATGGGAACCGCCAGGGGCTCGGGCTCGCGTGCCCCGTTCCAGAACCGCGTTCCCGCGACGCCCATGGCGACGCCGGTGAGAAGCAAGAGGGCCGTCTTCAGGTACTGCATGGAAGCGATGGCTCCGGGGAGTCCCGGCGGCGATCGGCCTGGGCCGACCTCCGGGAGGAGGCCGGCCCAGGCACACAGGACTAGTGGAAGATCACCGCGCCGACCACGTTCTTGCCCTCGTTGATGTCCAGGGCGAGATGGAAGGCGTCGAGCTGCAGCGAGTAGCTCCCCGACTCGATGCCGGCGATGATGTCACCGATCGCTTCCTCGACGGTGCTGTCTGGCACGTCGTCTCCGTCGAGGTCGAGTTCCGTCCCCAGGAAGAGTCGGCACTTGGTATTGCCCGGGAACAACTCCCCCGCCGCCACGTTCAGCAGCAGGGCCGCCAGCTGGCGCTTGGCCTTGCGCTTGGCGGACAGGAAACCGATGTAGAAGAGAGACGACACGAGCTCGCCCTCGTCCTCGAAGAAGCCACCCGAGAGCTCGACCGCACGGGTCTTCAACTGGCCGAACTGCTCACCCGGGAAGAAGTGGTTCACCCACCACCAGTTGAGCGCCCGCAGCTTCCAGAACAGCGAGCCGCACGGGCACGGCTCGGGCAAGAGCGCCGGCCCGATGCACGGGCCGTTGGCCGCCAGGGCGAACTGCCCCTCCAACTCGACCTGGGCGTCGCCCGGCTGGAACGGCGAGACGATGTAGAGCGGCGCGCTCTTGGCGCCCACCGGCAGGAAATCGTCCGGCTCCGGGAACGAGTACACCACGAAGAACTGCCCCGAGCCGGCCGGGATCTCCTGCACCTCCGTCGAGGTGGGCGCCATGTCCGGACCGCCTTCGACGAAGCCGGCCTCGAGCACGGCGTCGGGACCGGGCACCGGCACGCGGAATTCGAGGATCCCGAGCGTGCTCACTTCGAGCACCTCGAGGTTGTAGACGTAGGTGAAGCTGCCGTTCACCGCGACCGGGTTGGCGCAGTTGTTGTCGGCAAAGACCTCGAAGTCCTTCTTGACCGAGTACAGGCCGAAGGTGGGATCCTCGATCGTCACCGTGCCGCTGCCGACGCTGTCGGGGTCGCAGGCCGGGCTCTTGTGCCACCAGAACGTGGCGAACGCGGCCCCCGGCGTGAACGCGAGCATCACCGCAGCCAACAGGAGAGTGCGGATTCTCTTCATTGAGTGGAAGCCTCCTGCGCACCACCCGTCACATACGTGGGGCGCATCCAGTATGAGACCGACACCGGGCCGCAACCGGACCGGCTGGCGCCTGCCCGTCCCGCTGGCGCCTTTCAGTTGGGTGTATCCCGCGTTCGCAATGTGTCAGGGTTTTTCGTGTCCGGAATCACTCTTAGAGTGATTCCTGGCGCAAATTGCGAACGTCTGAGAATTCCTGACGAACTGCAAGCCGTTCTCGCAGCCCAGGTGCGGACAATCCCCAGCGCGTGCTGAGACCTGCCCCGAAACGCGGCGCGGGCATCATCCCTGACGAAGAGCCGGGCTAGGCCCGGCGCCGTACCGCCGCCACCGCCAGCAGACCCAGCCCGAGAAGCCCTGCGGTCCCCGGCTCGGGAACCTCGGTCAACACGATCGGCACCGTGATGAGCGGGCCCACGTCGATGGTCACGGCCCCTTGTGAGCCGTCGGTCAGGGCCGCAAACGAGATGTAGAAGTTGTCACTCGTCTGTCCCGCCCCAACCGCGGAAGCGAAGGTGAAGGTGCGATCGCTGAAGCCCGAGACGCTTGCCACGGCCACGTCGCCAGTGCCCGCCTGGGTGCCCCCGGCCGTCGGAAAGGTCGGCGGCAGCGGAACCCCGATGGAGACCGCAGCGGCGGATCCCGAGTCCACACTGATCTGGAAGATCAGTACGGCGTCGGTCACGCCGGTCGAGCCTTGAAGGTCTGTGCCACCGGCCGGTGTGCCGTCGGTGTAGCCGACGAAGTCCACCGTTCCGCTCGAACCACCCCCTGCCCAGGCAATGGGATCGGGAGCCACCGTGAACGGAAGCGCGCTCGCCGCCCCCGCCATCCCCAGAATCAGCAACGAGAAAAGAGCCGCAGTGAGCTGACGCATCGTCTTCCTCTGCCTCGGGCCGACCTCGCCCCAGAACTTTGGTGCACCCGCCCGGCACACCATTTGCCGGATCGCTCTGATCCGATCGAGCGACCGCACCCCGCCACGGGCAGGACGGCTCGCCGGCTGTCCAATGAGCAAGATTCGTACCTGATGGCAGATTTCCGATGCAGTCAGAAAACTGTCATGATTCCAGCAGGTTGGGGATCGAGTGTCTTTCCCCTCTCACTAATTCGTAGGAAAGGCTCTTCCGTGCGAGCGGAAGGTCGGAAAAGGTTTTCCAGCCTCTGTCGAGCCGATTCGCGCGGCTTTGCCTCGGAATTCAAATCTATCCGCATGATGGATGCAGATTGTCGCATCCCGCGACGGCGGAGGGGAGAGACAGCGCTTGCGCGGCGGGCTCGGGGGTCGACCAGGTGAGAATGCGCGGCGGGCCGATCAAATCGGCGACCCACACCCGCCCGAACGCGTCCATCGTCAGCGCTACCGGGATCTGCCCCACGTCGAGAGCGCTGGTCTCGACGCGGCCCGTCGCCAGATCCATCAGGTAGAGGTTGCCCGCGGTGGCGTCGGCGAACAGGTACTTGCCCTGCAGCTCGGGCAACCAGCCGCGGTACACCAACCCGCCGGTGATCGACTGCCCCCGCCCCGTGTCGTGAGCGTAGGTGTAGACCGGCTCGATCATCGGCCCCGGGCACGCCACGCCTCCCGGTCCGGCGATGTCGCCTTCGCGGCACGGCCAGCCGAAGTTCTGGACCTCTTGTCCGCGTCCGGCAGCCGGGAGCACGCTGATCTCCTCCCGCGCCTGTTCGCCCACGTCGGCGATCCAGATGTCCCCGGTGTCGGGGTCGACGTCGAAGCGGAACGGATTGCGAAGACCGCGTCCCCAGATTTCGTAGTCGCAAGGCGAACCTGAGCAGTCGGGGTCGAAGCGCAACAGCTTGCCCTCCGGTCGGCCGACATCCTGCGACCACTTTGGAATGGCGTGATCTCCGATGGCCAACAACAGATCGGCGCCGTCCAGCAACACGGTGCCGCCGAGATGCTTGGGCGTGAAGTTCTTGTGGGGCACCTCCAGCATCACGGTCTCGCCGTCCGCATCGAAGCGCGACAATCGCTCCGCCCCTTCCGCGAGGTAGTAGGCGAACAAGGTGTCGCCGCCGTCCGCCACGGCGACGCTCAAGAGCCCGCCCTCCCCGTTGGTGTCCACGACGTCGCGCAGGTCGAGCACCGTGCGTGTTTCGAAGTCCATGCTCTGCTCGAGGACCAGGCCGTCGCGCGTGACCAGCCACTGGCGCGTGTCGTCGGGCAGCGAGGCCACGTAGATGACCGGTGTCGGGTTGGGCGACGTGACCGCGGTCACCACCACGTCGAAGCACGCCACCGGAAGCAGAGCGATGGCGAACCAACCCAGTCGCCTCCACACCGCGGTCTGTCTCATCTTCCACACTTCCACACCTCCACACCTCCTCTCTCTGCCTGGTCGGGTGGAGCGAGGAGACCGCGTGTGGTGCGAAGCACGTCCTGGTTGTTCGAACGGTACTTCGACTTCGCTGGCGGCTCGGGCTTTGACAGCAAAAAAGAAAGCCGACGCACAGAAACCCCTTAAGACGCACGCCGGGGCTCCGTTAGAATTCGCGCGCCCCGAAGGCGACAGACCGATCGTCGGCGGGGAAAACCAAGGGAGCGGAACGGGTGGGACGGCTCGTCGAACCGCTCCATAGAAGGGGGATGAGAGAACATGCGTCGAAGGACTGTGCGTCTGCTGCTGGGGATCGCCTGCGCGGCGGTGTTGGCCGCCACCATGGGTTGCGCGGCCGTCGTTTCGCCGGCCGGGGGCGGCCTGTGGATGGACGTGCACGGCCCGCTTCAGGCGGGAGACCGGGTCGGCTCCAAGGAGGGCCGCGCCTGCGCGAAGTCCATCCTGGGGCTCATCGCCAGCGGCGATGCCAGCATCAAGGCAGCTGCGGCGGCCGGTGGCATCACGAAGATCGAAAGTGTGGACCATCACACGGTGCACAAGATCTTCGTGGGCGAGTTCTGCACGATCGTCCGCGGGTCCTGAATCGGAGAGACCGTGCTCCGGCGTCACCGGAGCACGGTCTCTTCTCGGCCTCGCCCGGCTAGGGCGTGGGCGCGCTGGAAACCGCCGGCGACGAGAGTTCCTCCGGGATCAGTCGGATCTCGATGCGCCGGTTCTTCGCGCGGCCGACCTCCGAGTCGTTGGGCGCGACCGGCTGGTTCGGACCGTAGGAGAGCGCCACCAGGCGCTCGCTGTTCACCCCCTCGCTCTCCAACAGGCGCGCCACCTGCGAGGCGCGGGCCCCCGCGAGCTCCCAGTTGGTGGGATAGCGCTCTGCCAAGCGGCCGCGGATCGGCACGTCGTCCGTGTGTCCCTCGACTTCCACCCGGTGAGACACCTTCGCCAGCTCCCGCGAGACCTTCTTCAGCACCGCGCGCCCCCCGTCGTCGAGCAGTGCCGAGCCACTCGGAAACAGCACTTCGTCGGAGACGTTGAGCCGCAGGCCGTTGCGCAGCTGCTCGATCTCGATCTGGCCGGAGGCCAGCTCGGCACGCAGCTCGCCAACCAGCGCATCGTAGGTTCCCTTGAGCGTTCCCAGCTCTTCGTCCCGCTCCTGCAGACGCGTGTTCAGTTGGTCGCGCTGCCCTTCGAGCTCCTCCACCTGCGCGCGCAGCTTCGCTTCGCTGCGGGACAGCGCCTCCCGCTCGGCCGCCAAGCCGTCGAACTTGGACTGCGACACACAAGCCGTGCCCGCCCCCAACGTCCAGGCGATGCCGCCCACCACGGCGCACCGCGCGAGCGTCCGTCGCTTGCTGACTCGATCCACGCTCCCTCCTCTCCGGGCGCGCAGGGCGCACCCCGTGCGGTCCCTCGGGCGCCCGCCCGGCGACCGTTTGCTGTTGCGAGACGGATCGCACCCCCTGCGCCGGGGCACTGTGATCCCGGTTACGCCCGCGTCGATCCGGAGCTCAAGCGCCGCGCGTGTCCGGTCGACTCACCGGGCGACTGACAGGGCGAGGCCTCAGTGGAAATCGCGAGTTGGATCCAGGTATTGGGCACGCTGACCTTCGGCGCCGTGGGCGCCGCCGCGGGTTTTCGGCTGGTCGTGATGGCCCGAGCCAGCGGGGCTTTCGGCGTTCACGGCCTGGCCGCGGCCGTCATCTGCATTGGCGGCGCGAGCCTGTTGCTGATTCCCTTCGGAAAGGCACTGGGTGAAACGGCCTTCGGAATTCCCGTCACCCTTGCCGGTGAGTGTCTGATGCGGGTCGCCATGGTGGGGCTGGCCGTGTTCGTGTGGAGGGTCTTTCGGCCCGCCAGCCTGCTGGGTCTCGCGGGCGCCCTCACGTGTGCGGCGCTGGTGGGGACGTCCTTCGCGTGGGAGCTCGTCGCCCAGTCGAGCTTCGTCCGCTACGACCCGAGCCTCCCGAGCGCCTTCGGCACCCAGGCCGCGTTCGCCGTGCCCTTCGCCTGGTCCGCCTTCGAGACCGGCAGCCACTGGCTGGGCTCCCGCCGCCGCGCCGCCCTCGGCCTCGGCGACGCCGCCACCACGGAGCGCTTCCTCCTGTGGGCCCTCGCGACGACCGCCTTCATCGGCGTCTGTGCCCTGGCGGTCGCCATCCCCGTCCTGGCCGGACGCGGGGCTCCCAACGCGGCCGCTCTGGCCACGGCCGGCCGCGGCGCCCTCTACCTGGCCATCTCGTGGTGCGTGTGGCGCGGCCTGTTTCGGGCCGGCCCCGCTCCGGCCCACCAGCCAAGCTGACGGAGCCCAACGGACCGCTTGGGTTCTGGTGCGCTTGTGCCGAAACGCCCTCTAGAGGCGGAGCGGCCCGGAAAAGCCGCTCCCTCGCCAGTGGAGTTCGGCCATGAAGTGGATTCGCAGCGTCCGTTTGCTCATCAACTTCCAGACCCTGGTGGTGACGCTCCTGTCCGTCGCTTCGACGGCCGCCTGTCTCCATTGGAACGTCGTCGCGGACTTCCCGCTCACGCTGATCGCCACGGCGATCGTGTTCCCGATCGTGTTCTCCATCGGCGGCGCCTACAAGCGCCGCGAAGCCGCCCTCGACGACTACGGCGCCATGAAGGCCCACGGGCGCGCCATCTACTTCGCCGCGCGCGACTGGATTGCGGAGCCGGATCCGCTGCTCCTGAAGCAGGTGCGCGAGGGACTTCTCGAGCTCTTTCAGGCGTGCCGGGAGTTCTTCCAGCAGCCCATCGAGGAAACCGAGGCGGCGGAGCGCCGGGTCTACGCCAGCTTCTCCCGGCTCTCGCTGGTGATCCGCTCGTTTCGCGACGCCGGCCTGGCGAGCGGAGAGGTCTCGCGCTGCAACCAGTATCTCAGCAAGACCATCGGCGCTTTCGAGACGGTGAAGCACATCTACCAGTACCGCACGCCGCGAACCC
>JAKSBN010000448.1 GCA_022361175.1 Pseudomonadota bacterium
ATCGATTCCAGGACGTCGAAGCCCCTGAATGCGACGACGGCGTCGACAACGACGATGACGGACACACGGACGGAGCCGATCCGTACTGCAGTGCAGCCTTCGATGCGCACGAAGCGCCGGCCTGCGACGACGGAATCGACAACGACGGAGACGGGCTGACCGACTACCCCTTCGACAGCGGGTGCCGCAGTCGCAACTCCGACACGGAATACACCGAGTGCAGTGACGGTGTCGACAACAACGGGGACGGCGATGCGGACTTTCCGGCTGACGCCGGCTGCCCCGCACTCTGGAGCCCGCGCGAGGGGCTGGCCTGCAACGACGGCATCGACAACGACAACGACGGCGCCATCGACTTTCCGGAGGATCTGGAGTGCGCCGCCCCCGAGGACGACACGGAGTCGGACGCCTGTCACGATGGGATCGACAACGACGGGGATGGCGACGTCGACTTCCCGGAAGATGCGGGCTGCCGGTCTGAATTCGACCCCTCCGAGGACCGCGAGTGCTCGGACGGCATCGACAACGATCTCGACGGGTTGATCGACCACCCGGAGGACTCGAGCTGCTCCGGTCCCGGAGACGACTCGGAAGGCTCTGGTGGCACGACCTGCGGCCTCGTCGGGGCCGAGCTTCTCGCGGTGTTGGCGCTGCGGCGCTGGCGCCGAGCGCGGCGAGCCTCAGCTCGAGCCTGACAACACCGAGCGCAGGTAGGCCAGCTCTCGAAACGGGCGCCTTCCCTCGAGCATCAGCACCACCAGCCCGTACAAGAGCGGCGCGGCGAAGGGCAGCAGCCAGAACGCTACGGCGTCCAACATTCCCCGCGCCTGGAGAACCGATCCGATCAACAGCGTGGTCGCCAGCGCCAGGCCCGGCGCACCCAGGAGCCGGAACAGCCCTCCCTCCAGGACGTCGCGACTCATCGACCGCGCCAGCAGAACTCCCAGCATCGTGGTCGCGACGAGAGCGGCCACCACGATGTCCACGCGTTCGAACAGCGCGGCAGCAGCCAAGCCGGGGAGCAGGACCGCCAGCTGCTTGAGTCGAAGCGAGACGTTCTGCGCCACGAGTCCGCGGCCGTACAGCAGCTGCTTCATGTTCTCGAACAGCGGCAGAAAGCCCGCGTAGAGCGCCAGGCCGCGCAGGAGCGGAGCCGCTTCCAGCCAATCGGGCCCCAGCAGGAAGCGGATGGTCTCGTCGGGAAAGACCAGCAACGCGGCCACTCCTGCGAATACCGCCCGCACCAGGAAGTAGTTCACGATTCCATACGCGCGAGCCAGCCTCCTGGGGTCGTCCTGAAGCCTCGAGTACAGATTGAAGGAAAGCCGGCTCATGGGCCGGAGCGCGAGTTGCCCCGCCTCGGACAGGTTTCGCGCTTGGCTGTAGAAGCCGAGGATTCGATCGCTGAACGCTACTCCGACCACCAATCGGTCGACCCGCTGCATCACCCCCTCGAGCGCACGCGACCAGAACATGGGCTTCGAGAACGTCATCAGCTGCCGCGCGGATGCGCGGCTGCCGCGTCCGCGGTAGCGATAGGACGAGAGGGCAAAGCCCAGGCCGACGACGAGCGCTGCGTGAAGACCGTCCCTGGCCAGCAGACTCCAGACTCCGGCGCCGGAGATCGCCAGCCCGATCGCTGCGATGTTGGGGAGGTTTCCGGCCAGCATGTGCACGAGCGCGACGCGGCCGTAGCGGAGATCGCGTTCGAGCTTGGCCAGTGGAACCAGCGCGAGAAACTCGAATACGCGTGCGAACCCGAGCCCGACGAGTAGCTGTGCGTACAGCCAACCTCGCGTGTAGCCGAAGGCGATCGCCACGGCGAAGGCGGCGACCAGGCCCACGAGACCGAGTACGCCAAGCAGCACGAAGCCGGTGTCGTACTGCTCTTCCGACTCGGTCGGCGATTGAATCAGCGCCATCCCGATCGAGAACGAACCCACCAGATTCAAGATCTCGTGCACCGCGAACACGAGGGCGTAGAGGCCCATCAAGTCGGGCCCCAGCGTGCGCGCGATCAGGATCGCGAGTACGAAGTTGAGAGCGTACGAGATCCAGTTCCCGCCGCCGAGATACAGCGTGCCGATGACGAAGCGACGTCCGAGGTCGCGGCCGGGCTCAGCCACGGAGCGGAAGCCCGGCGCAGAACACGCGCCCCTCGCCGGAGACCCGACACGTCTGCGTAGCGGCCGGAATGAACGCAGACTCGCCGCGCGCGAGCGCGTGGGGAGCCGTCCAAGACGGCGACTCCAACTCAACGCGACCCGCGACGCAGAGCAAGAGCCGCGGGCCCTTCGAGATCACTTGCGGCGGGGACGCTGCGGCGACGTCCAGGCGAGACAGCTCGAACTCTGCGGCGGGGGTCGGGTAGCGCCAGACACCTGACGGCGTCTCCTGGGGACGAAGCACTTCGGGTGCGCCAGAGCCGAAGTTCAGGATCTCCAGCAGCCCCGGCACGTCCACCGGCTTGCCGGTCAGTCCGCCGCGCAGCACGTTGTCCGAGTTCGCCATGACCTCGATCCCCGAGCCGACCAGATAGGCATGGAGCTCTCCCGGCGGGAGATAGATCGCCTCGCCGGGTTGCAATTTCAGGTGGTGGAGCATGAGCGGCGCGAAGACGCCGCGGTCGTCCGGGTAGAGACGCGCCAGCTCACACAGCCAGGCGTAGCGCGGATCAGAAAGCGCACCCGCTCGCTCTGCGGCCTCGCGCGTGGCGCTGGCCACCTGCTCGGGGCCGAGCGTCATGAGGGCCCCGAAAAACCGCCGCAGCCCGTCCGCGTCCGGCTGCGACGCGAAGGCGGCCATGGGTTCGGCCAGCGAGGCGAGCGCCAGGCGCTCGAAGCCCGCGAGTACGTCCGCGGCCTCTCGAAACCCCAGGAGCCCTTCGAACGGCTCCAGAGCGCAGAGGAGCTCCGGCTTCGGGCGGGGGTCGGCGTAGCTGCGTGCGGGATCAGCGAGGGACAGACCGCGGCGGTTCTCCCGCTCGAAGCCGCGGCGCGCCTGGTCCGCATCCGGATGAGTCTGGAGTGAGAGCGGAGAGCTGGCGGCCAGAACCTTCATCAGAAACGGAAGCGAGGGTCCGAAGCGCGAAACGACGGGCGCCCCCAGCGCTCGCTCGGGCTGAGCCTCGATCCATTCGTCCAGGCGCTGCCATTCCCCCTCGATCTCCACATGCGAGGGGTCGGCGGGATGCGCCCCGATCCACAGCTCGGCCTGCGGTTCGCCGGTCGCTTCGGTTCCCAGCAACTCGGGAATCGCCGTCGGGGAGCCCCAGGCGTAGTCGCGGATCGGATTTCGGAGAGGCAGGATCGTCATCGGGCGGTGTCGGCGCATCGGGCAGATCCGCGCGTACGACTCGTCTGCATCACGAGAATCACGAACTCACGTGTCGACTGCGCGGTCAACGCGGGTGTTCGAGGCCGCACTCCCGAATCTTCTGGAGCAGAGTCTTATAGCTCACCTGCAGCAGCTTGGCCGCCTGCTTGCGGTTCCAGTTGGTGTGGTCGAGCATGGTTCGAATCGCTTCGCGCTCGGCCTCCAAGGCCGCCCGACGCCCGACCTCGCGCAGGGGAACCTCGCCCGCCGTAGCCTCGACCTCGGCCAAGAGTTCGCGCATGGCGTCCCGGCCGCGGCGCTGTCCGCCCTCCTTGTCCCGCAGGTCCTCCAGGATCGAGTCCTCGCTCTCCAGCACCACGACGCGCTTGATCAGGTTCTCCAGCTCCCGAACGTTGCCGGGAAACGCGTA
Source organism: Pseudomonadota bacterium (assembly GCA_022361175.1). Classification (GTDB taxonomy): domain Bacteria; phylum Myxococcota_A; class UBA9160; order UBA9160; family UBA4427; genus JAKSBN01. The sequence goes on from JAKSBN010000448.1 coordinate 3,746, forward strand.
GCGCTTGAAGACGCCCATCAGATCGGGAGACAGGGGGCGCAGGGGCTTGGCGTAGCGAGCGCTGTAGCGTCGCAGGAACATGTCGACGAACGCGGGGATCTCGTCGCGCCGGTCTCGCAGCGGCGGGATCAGGACGTTCACGACGTTCAGCCGGAAGAACAGATCCTCGCGAAAGCGGTTCTGGGACACCATCTCCAGCAGCGGCCGATTCGTGGCGCACACCACGCGCACGTCCACCTGAACCTCGCGGTTGCCGCCGAGGCGGGTGAACTCGCTGTCCTGCAGCACCTGGAGCAGCTTGGCCTGGAGGCCGGGGCTCATCTCACCGATCTCGTCCAGGAAGATCGTACCGGCGTTGGCGACTTCGAACTTGCCGTACTTGCGTCCGGTCGCGCCCGTGAAGGCGCCCTTCTCGTACCCGAAGAGCTCGCTCTCCAAGAGCTCCTCGGGCAGCGCGGCGCAGTTCACCTTGACGAAGGGTTCGGCCGCCCGAGTGGACGTCGCGTGCACCGTGCGGGCGACGATCTCCTTGCCCACGCCGCTCTCGCCCTGGATCAGCACGGTTACGTCCGTATCGGAAATCTGCTCGATCACCTCGCGGATCTTCCGCATCGGCTCGCTGCGCCACACGGTGTTCTCGCTGCCGCCGCTCACCCGGGCGAGGAGGTCGTCCCGTTCGTCCTCCAACACGCGCAGGCCCAGCGCCTGGCGAATCGTCAGCTCGAGCTCCTCCTCTTCGAACGGCTTCGAGACGTAGTCCACGGCCCCGATACGCATCGCCTCCACGATGGTCGCGGCCTTCCCGACCACCGAGAGCATCACGACGGGAATGCGTTCGTTCCGCTCGCGGATCTTCCGCAGGGTGGCGATGCCGTCGAGGCCCGGCATCATCACGTCCAGCAGCACGAGATCGGGAGCAGCCCCGCCCTCCAAGAGCGCCAGGGCGGAGCGGCCGTCCTCGGCGGTGTCGACTTCGTAGCCTTTCACCTCGAGCAGATTGGCGAGAAAGGTCCGGATGCCCTCGGCGTCGTCGATCACCAGGATGCGCGGGCCCTTGCGCCGCGTGCGCTTCTTCGCCGGCCCGCGGCTCATGCTCGCCCCTCCTCCCCAACGGCAACCGGCAGCGTGAACGCGAAGCGGCTGCCACCGCCCGGAGCTTCCGAAACCGCGATCTCGCCGCCGTGGGCTTCCACGATGCGCCGGGAGATCGCCAGCCCCAGGCCCACCCCGCCGCTGCGGTCGTCGGCGCGCACGTAGGGCTCGAAGATGCGTTCGCGGTCCTCCAGGGCGACGCCGGGGCCGTCGTCGCTGACGGCCACTTCGACGAAGGCGCCCTCCGCACTCTCGACCGCGCGCATCTGAACCTCCACCGTCCCACCCCGCCGCGCGTACTTGACCGCGTTGCCGAGCAGGTTGGTCAGCACCTGGGCGACGCGATCCGGATCGAAGCGGACCGCCGGCACCTGAGGGTCGAGAGACACCTCCAGCGCCAAGCGGTTCTCGTTCAGATGTGGCCGCAGAAACTCGGCCGCGCCCTCGACCACCGGGCCGAGGGGCCCCACGGTGACCTCGAGCGCGGAGCGCGCATCGTCCAGCTGCGACGCCTCCAGCAGGTTCTCGATGAAGGTGTTCAGGCGCTGGCA
>JAKSBN010000116.1 GCA_022361175.1 Pseudomonadota bacterium
CGGCCCGGACGTCAGCCGATATCGAACACTCGCGCAGGTGCATCGGCCCTCGTAGTACTTCTCCTGAAGCGCCATCGTTCTCTCCTGCCACGGCTGAGCTCGTTCGTAGTCGGTTCTCTGGTCGGACAGCTCGACGGTGGGTGTGCCAGTAGGCCCGACCCAACGTCGATGTTCCTATACGCACACAGCGTCTGGGATCCGCGGCGCTTCCGGTCCACACGAGCTCGGGACCGGTGCCGCGAGCTTACCAGACCCCCAATGGAACACTCGGGCGGAGTGCAGCGCTCTACCAGGTGTCACTCTGTTCGCGTCCGAGGCTTTGAAGCAAGAACTCGCAGCGGCTTAGTGGCCGCCGTTCTCTGCGTCGATCGCGATGACGAATACGGCCGGGCGCGGCTACTCACCGCCATGGACGATGCCATCGACCGCATCGAAGCGTTTGCCCGGCGCGGCGTCGACGCTGGCGACCCGAACGCAGTCGACATCGTGAAAAGAACCGGAGGCATCGAGAAGTACGATCGCCGGCGTCGCTGGTGGGCTGACCACCACGACCAGTTCGTTGCCGCCCTCCGCTGACCGAGTCGTCACGGACCCGACACCATCGCGCCGCCGAACCAACTGGGCGCTCAGCTGCGCCCCTTGGCCATGAAGGCGTCAAATGCGGCTTCGTAGTCCGGATGCCACCGCGAGAGCGCCGGCCGGTTCTCCGTCAGATCACCCGTGGCCCAGTCGATCCGTCGGTGGTCGATCTCGGGCGTCACCTCGTTGTCGGGACAGAGGACATAGAAGTCGCCGCGCTCCATCGCCGCGAGCAGGTGATCCGCGACCTGCTCGGGCAGCCACGCGGCGGGTGGCTTCTCCTTCAAGAATCGCTTCATCATGCCGGTGTACGTGAAGCCCGGGATCAGCAGGTGGGACGTGACCAGACAGCCATCGATGCCGCGTAGCTGATGGGCGAGGCTCTCGGTCAGGCTCTTGATCCCGGCCTTGGAAACGTTGTAGGCGGCGTCGCCGGGTGGGTTGGTGATGCCCTGCTTGGAGCCGGTATTGACGATCGCGCAGGGGGTCCCCTGGTCGATCATTCCCTGCGTGAAGACCTGCAGGCCGTGGATGACGCCCCAGAGGTTCACCCCGAGCACTCTCTGCCAGCCCTCGTAGTTCTGCCAGGGGTTGCCGCCTCCGCCCGTGCCGGCGTTGTTCATCAACAGGGCCACCTCGCCGAAGCGATCGAGCACGGCATCTCGGAGTGCCTCGACCGACTCGAGGCGAGTGACGTCGGTCGAGACAGCGAGGATCGCGTCGCCCCCGCGTGTCGCCAACTTCGCGAGCTCTTCTTTCGCGGAACCGAGCGCTTCCTCGTCGCGGTCGGCGACGCAGACGTTCAGACCAACCGCCGCGACGCGTTTCACCGTGGCGAGGCCAATGCCGCTCGCACCGCCAGTGATCACCGCCGTCCGGTTCGGGGTCAGTGCGGGATGAGTCATGAGAATTCTCTCTTGCGCGGCGTTGACTTTGCCGCCTAGTGGATTCAGTGCTCAGTCGCCTATTCGAGCTTCTGGAACTGATCGTTGAAGTCGAAGTTGAGGAGCTGCCAGCCGTTGGCTGTTCGATAGAAGTAGAAGTTCCAAACCAACGCGAGATCGGAGTGCTTGGTAACGTAGATGAGTCGCACCACCGAGGACCCGTACGGCTTGCGAGCGACGCTTTCGTAGCCGCTCGGTTGTCCGTAGAGTGAAATGCCTTGCTGAATCTGCCCCTTGACGAGCGCGACTTCTCTGGGCTTGAGCTCGTCGATACGCGAGTGACCCATGAGGGCGTCGAACGCGGCGGAGGTCTGGCCTGAGACCAGTCCCTTCAGATAGGCGTCAATGATCGCACTCGGCTCAGCATCGGCCCGAGCCGGCCCCCCAAGGAAGAGCCCGACTAGGCAGACGACCGTTGTGACGAGCTTCCCCACGACTTCACCTCCGATTCTTGCCGACCGCTTGCCAACCGGTTCTTGTCGCCTAGCGGGACGGGCGTTCAGCTGCCGGCTTCTCTGTGGTGCGCGAAGCGCCGAAGTTCGATGCCCGAAGACTACCAGGCCAATTCGAGCGCGCTGCCGGGGCCGACGCCAGACGCTGCCTGGGCCCGGTCCGCAGGGCTGCGAGCGGAGAGTGCACGTTCTCGAAGGACGTAGCCGCGGATGAAGGTGAGGCTGTTGCGGTACGAGATCCAACGTGGACCTGAAGATCTGCGTCGAAGTACTCGATCGCGCGCTCGTAGCGCTCGCGCGTGAAATCACTCTCTCCGAGGCGTATGTCATCCGAGCCTAGGCGTCTGGATCGTAGGGAGTGAATTGGATGGCGTAGCCGAAGGGATCGTCTCGAGGGGGTTGTTCGGGTTCGGAGTCGTAGATCTGAACGCTGCCGGTCACGGCGAAACCGATCTGATCTCCGAATGTGCACGCCATGTCCGCCGCTTCGTTCGTGTCGGACGCCCACACGCGCATCGACATGACGGCGGGGCCGGCGGGGCACTCGAAATCGGCGGACGGCTCCGAGAAGACCCCGTCTGAGACGGTCGTGAAGTGACGGTACGGCGTTTCGAGCTGGCCGTAGCGAAGCTTGAGCTTCCAGTCCTGGGGAGGATCGTCCGGCTCGGACATCTGCTCAGCCGCCCAACGGATCAGGCGCTCAGCTGCCCGCCCGCCATATGCGAGGGGCGAAGCGCCTCGAGTTCAGCGTCGGAAGACTACCAGGGCCGATTCGAATGCGCCGTGGCCGGTCAGGCGCAGCGCCTTGTTGGGCGGAAGCCACCGAGCCCAGCCGTGGCACGCAGCGAGCCTCCAAGGTCGTCGTCGTGGCGCGGCGGTGTTCAGAGGACTGCCAGTGCATCGATCTCCACCTTGAAGGCGGGATTCACCAAGGCACTGACCTGGACGAGCGAGCAGGCCGGGGGAGCGTCGACAGAGATGTACTCGTCACGGACCGATCGGAACTCCGCAAGGTCGGCGAGATCCGTCAAGTAGACCGTCAACTTGACCACGTGCTCCATGTCCGTGCCGGCTGCCGCGAGGGCCAGTTCGAGATTCTGGAAGACCTGTCTCACTTGGGAGCGCGGATCGTCTTGCCCGACGATGTCTCCGTTCCCATCCAGCGGCACCTGACCCGAGATCACGACCATGCGCCCGCTGAACGCGACAGCGTGGCTGTAGCCGTTCACCGGGGGCAGTCCGTCGGGTCGTTGGTGGTGCTCCACAGGATCTCCTTGCGAGCGATGCGGCTGGCGGAACCTCGCCGAAGTCCAACAAGTCGGCTTCAACGGGCGTTGGAACGACGTCGCCGGGTTTGAAGACGTGAATGCAAACGGTACAGCGGTCACTCGAGCGACGCTATTCCACGTCCGTTGAACGGCTTGGCGGGTGCGCCTTGCGCTGTCCGTCCGCAGAGGAGGCGTCGGCTAGATGGAAGCGCCCGGAATCGGCGAGGCTCCGCATTCCTGACTTATCTCGGTTCGGATCGCTTGCGGCAAGAAATCGGTGAGGCACGAAAGGTAGTCGGAAGGAACCCAGTGTTCGCGAACTTCAAGAGCAGCTCCAGTGCAATAGCGGTTGAAGCCAACGTGGTGGTAGGCGACAAGGCGATCTTGGACCAGCAGGTACCACGAATCGAGATTGTTGATCGTGTACGAAAGTCCCCTGCATGAGATCCGTGCTACGACGAGATGGCTCCCGAGCGGTTTGCCATCGGCCGGCTTGAGGTCGGGCTTGCTGACCCTCCGCCAAGCATCGTTGGTGACCTCGAAGATCTTGATTTGGAGGGTGGGATGGTCGTGTGGCTGATCGAGGCCAGCGAGAACCTCGTGTAGCCCTGAACCGATTCGCGGGAACGTTCCAGGGTCCCAGGCGGGGTTCGATCGCTGAAACTCGTCGAAGTACCTGGGTGTGCAGCCCAAGAGGAGAACTTGGAGGCCCACCAGCAGTACCGTTTCGCCGATTCTGGTCGTCTTCACCATCTGTCTCGCGACCCAACGAAATGGCGGTTCAGGAAATGGCGGTTCAGCTGCGAGCCTCATCGCCTCTGGGGCTCGACCAATGCGCCCAGGCTTGAACACCAACTCTACCAGAGGTCGGTTGAAACGCGCTCTAGCGTCAGGCAACTACCAGTGTACGTGGTACAGGAAGCAGGGCGTCTCTTCTGCGACGGTGTCGCGTTCGTAGCGCAGCCCGAGCTTCTCTAGGACGCCTTGAGATGTCTCAGTGCGTCAGGGTGGTGCGTCGCGCGGATCGAGGCGATAGATGAAACGGTCCTCGGGAAAGCCCTCGAGCTCTCCGGGCCGCCCGGCCAGCACGGCCTTGAGCGGATAGATCTTCCCCCCGAAGCGCACCCGGACGCGCGGATCGGCGCGAATGTAGTCGAGCCAGCGCCGGCCCTCGGCGGGGTCGATGAAAAGCCTGCCGTCCCTGACGACGTAGTTGAGCACGACCGAGTAGGGCTGCTCGGGTCGCGTTTCCAGGTCTACGAAACGGTCGGTGACGAACGACCAATCTGTCACCGGTTCGCTGACGACTGTGCCTTTGAGCTCGCCACCGGGGAAGACGTGGAAGGGGCCATCACACGCCGTGAACGCGGCCAGCGCGAAAACAATGACGAGACATCGAAATCGAAGCACAGCCTCTCCCTCGCCCGTCTAGCGGATCAAGCGCTTCACGGCCGGCCTGCCTCCGCGGGGGCCCGAAGCGCCGTGGGTTCATACCGGAAGACTACCAGGGCCGATTCAGTCCACTCCAGCGCCTTGTTGGGCGTGTCTACCTGGGCTTGTCGCCCCAGAACACGAGAATGTTCCCATCGAGATCCTGGACCTCGAACTGAAACACCCCTTGCTGCCAAGGGACCTCGCAAGGCGGGCCGTTGGTGGCCGCGCCGCGGCTCGAGAACTCCTCGTAGAGCGTACCGAGAGCGTCTGCATCGTGAAGAGACATGCTGAGGACGGACGGGGTTCGAGCTCTCGGGATGGAACTCTTCGAATCCAAGATCAGGTCGAGTCCATTGCGACCGACTTGAGCGATGATCGGTTCGTCGTCTGGCGATTGCCAGCTGCGTTCGAAACCGAGTTTCTCGCAGAAGTACTCCGCGCTGGCTGAAACGTCTCGAACACAGAGAATCGGCCGCAGGTAGAACTCGTCCCGATCGCCCATCACTCACGCCGTCCAACAGACTGGGCGCCCAATGGCCGGCCCGCCGTCTGCGGGGGCCCGAAGCGCCTCGGTTCAGGCCCGAAGACTACCGAGGTCGATTCGAATGCGCTGTGGCCGGTTCGCTGCAGCGCGTTGCTCGGCGGTGGTCTTCATCGTGCGCGTCCAGGACTAGGAAATAGGTGTTCTCGAGCACCTGCTCGCAGGACGTCTCATCGACGGCTGGCGCGAGGTGAACCTGGATTCGGCCACCCCAGTTGGGAGTGTGCTCTTCGCTAGCAGAAGGTGCGAATCTCGGAGCCTCAACGCACCAGGTTGCGTAGTAGAACGGCACTCCATGGATCATGATAGGGGCAACGATCTCCCATTCGCGCTTTGCGGAAAACACCGCGCGGCCGTTGCTACCCGAGCAGCGCGTTTCCGCACTGTGAAACACGCGATGCGGGTTCGAGGCAGAGATGAGGGTTACCGTCGCTCCCTCAACCGGCTCACCTGCAGCACTCGGGATTGTAAAGCTCGTCTCGGGTCTAATCAGAGCGTACCGCGGCGCAACGCACCCAGAGAGCGTAAAGGCTACGGCCAGCGCCACGGTTGCTCTCCACACTTCGTCTCGCCGCCCAACGGAGGCCCGCGACGCGTTCGAACGGAGCCCCTGGCGGTAAGCTGCATGCGCTTTGTTGGGCAGCTCCTCGGTGGGCTAGTCGAGCGCAAAGTCGATCTGCACACGGACGCCCGGGTGAGCCTCGCCAGTTGGGCAATAGCGCCATTCGCGAAGGGCCTCTACAGCGAAGCTGTCGAAGACACCAGGTGGCTTGGACTCAACGACCTGGATCTCGCGGGGCTTGCCCTCCGGAGTGAGCGTGAACTCCATAACGACGAAGCCCGTGATGCCTTTGCGAGCTGCGTCGATCGGATAGCGGGGCGCGATGCGGACTCGAGACCAGCTCTCCTCGCCCGAAGCGGACTTCGCGCAAGCCTCGGAGTCGACGTACCGGCCTTGACCGCCGCCGGCGCACGAAACCAGCAGAAGGAGAACAACTATGAGAAGACCAGCGATAGGAAATCGCGTGCGCATGGACGCCTCTGCTGCCTAGTGGTACTGACCTTCAGCTGCGAACAACCGCGCTGACTGGTAGCGCGGGTCAGCCATTGGCCGACGCCAGGATTCTACCAAGTCGGACTAGCCAAGCGGTTTCTTGTCAGCTGCAGGGCCTTGTTAGGCCGTAACCCACGCCAGTTGCTCGTAGGCCGGTGTCGCGGGGGGGCACCCGTGAGGCGCTCAACTATCGCTCGTCTATTGGAGCGGCTTGTTGGGCGGCGCTTCGGGCAAGCTCGCGGCCCAGCACACGCCAAGCCCAGAACCCGACGATGAGCGCGGCGACTTCGCCGGCATGGAGGAGATAGCCAAGCGGAGAAGGGAGGCCCGAGATGGTGTAGCTGAGGAGTCGCGCGATGCACAGCCCACCGTACAGCAACAGCAAGGCGACGAGACCAGACCGATAGCGGCTCGGCGAGGCCGCGGACCAGCCCAAGAGGGCGGCACACCCTAGCTGCAGGCCGCCGTACACGGCTCGGACGTCTGCGTGCGCGGTGGCGCCGGCAAGGCTCAAGCCAGCGAGAGCACCCATCGTGTTGGGCGCGGCCAAGAACGCGATGCCAACCACAGCGAACGGAACCGCACTCAGGGCAAGAACCCAGAAAACAAGAGCCAAGGAACGGCGCCGCCCAACGGATCGGCGTTCAACGGTGTGGTACAACCTGTACGACGCGGCCGAACGCCAAGGATTCCGCAATTCTACCATGCGCAGTTCGGCTACCAGTGTTGCCACGTCCGCTGCAACGGCTTGTCAGGCGGTGCGCGTTTGGTGCTGTCCCGCTACCCCGTCAGCCTGGAGGGATCGTGAGCGTAGTCCGGTCGCCAGTCTCCGGCTTCCGGGAACACCCTGTGGCCCGAGGGAAGGATGACCCAAGGCAACCGGCGCTTCGTCCAGATATGAGCACTGACTTCGACGTCTTGAGATCGGTCAAGCGTGCCGACGTAGAGACTTCGAAGTCGGGGCCGGGCCGAGTTCGCCGAGCAAATCGCGGATCCGCAGGCGCTACAGAACGACGTGGAGAGCCGGTTTCCGCTGTCTGCAACGCGCTCGCGCACGGTGACCGGGCCCGTGAGTGACAAGGCTTCTGCCGGGACCTGGACGCACGTAGCGAACGCGCTCGACGTGAGGCGCTGACACGCCAGGCAGTGACAGGTGTAGGAGACGTAAGGGGGTCCGCTGCAGCCTGTTAGGCGGAACCGGAACAAAACACACCCCAGATGATAAGAGCAGGGATGACAAGGCCGCAGGATGTAGGGAGCACGATTTCGAACGCGGTCGCAATGTGCTGAAAACCTGAGCGGCTACGCCAGCGCTCTAGGACGGCCTCACGAAATCGGGGC
>JAKSBN010000142.1 GCA_022361175.1 Pseudomonadota bacterium
CGCCCGCGCGCGCCGCGGGCGGGGGCTGCGCGGGTTGGCTTCGGCTGCCGCCGTGCTCGCGTTCTTGCACTTCGCCTGGGCCACCGAAGAGCCGCTGGGCGTGGTGCTCGGCTACGCGCTGGCCGTGGCCCTGCCCTTCTGGCTCCACACCAAGGCCGCAGGCGCGCCCGACGTTCGGCGCGCGCCCTCGCTTCTCTCTCGCCCACGGGACGCCTCATGATGGATCGCCTGCGCTCCTGCCTCGTTCTTCTCGGCTTCGCCCTGCTGCCCGGCCTGGCCGGCGCCGCGAGCCCCGGCGACGTCAACACCGACGGCGACGTCGACACGGCCGACGCCCTGCTGCTGCAGCGGTACCTGGCCGAAGACGCCACGCTCACCGCCGCCGGCGAAGCGGCCGCCGACCTGGGGCCGCTGGTGGCGGGCGCCTACGCGCCGGACGGCAGCGTCGATGCGGGAGACCTGGTGGTGCTGCTGCGCGCCATCGCGGGCGAGGTGACGCTGCCGGTGGCCCCGGCGGCGCCGGTGTTGAACGCGGTCACCAATCCCGTGCAGGTGAACCCGCTGTCGGTGGGCGGCACCGCCCCGCCCGGCCTCCCCGTCACGCTCTACGTGAACGGCCAGGCCCAGGAAACGGTGCTCGCAAACGGCAGCGGCGCCTTCAACACCACCGCCATTCTGCTGGACGGCTTCAACACACTCTTCGCCATCGCCACGGACGCCAACGGTATCGACAGCCTGGAATCGAACGCCGAGGTGGCGGACTACCAACGGGTCGACCCGCCGGCCCAGGTCAGCCTCACGCAAGACACTGTCTGGACCCCGGGCGACGGCACCGTGCCCTACGTGATCACCGGCGTGAACGGCGTCTTCACGATCCCCGTCGACGTCGTCCTCACCGTTCAGCCCGGCACGCGCATCGAAGCCGAGCCCGGCGTTCGAATCGACGTCCAGGGTGTTCTGAACGTTCAGGGCGAGGAGACCAACAAGGTCCTCTTCACGCCCCTCACGCCCCCCGACCAAACGGAAGCGCGCGGCGACTGGGTAGGCATTCGCATCGACGACGACAACGCGGCCCCCTCTCGCATCGACCACGCCACCATCGAGTACGCCGTAGACGGCATCCGCCTCATCCGCCGCGCCTCGGTGACGGTGACGAACACGACGATTCGAGAGTTCTCGTCCAACGGCTTCTACGCCAGCAGTGGGAGCGTGATCGTTCTCGACAATCTCGTGGTCACGAACGCAGCCGGGCCCCGGACGGGGACGTGCATCAACCTGGTGGCGGGCATCGCAGGATCGTCGCTTCGCAACTCTACCGCCAGCGGCTGCAACATCGGCGTCGAGACGTTTCTGGGAATCCCGATCACGGGGAACACCATCGAGACGAACACCCAGGGGATCAGCATTCGGCAGTCGTCCCCGGCTCTCATCGACAACGACATCCGCAACAACACCAGCATCGGCATCACGGCCAACGGAAACAACACCACCCCTCGCATCAACGAGAACCGGATCTTCGGCAATCCCACCAACTTCCTGGCCGGCAACAACAACCGGCCGGTCATCGACGCCACCGGAAACTACTGGGGCACGATCGTTCCCAACGAGGTGGCCGACTCGATCGTCGACTTGACCGATCAGCCGGACACGACCGCGCCGATCGTGGCCTTCACCCCCTTCTTCGACGTCGACCTGGACGGCAACCTGATCCCCGTCCCGGGCAACTTCTTGAGCGGCGCTCTCATCGGCACGCTTCCGGCCGCGGCGTACCAGGTGCTGGGCGACCTCGTCGTCGTCGAGGGCAGCACCGCCACCATCGAGGCGGGGGCTACGCTGACCTTCTCCGACGCTGCCTCTCTGAACGCCTCCGGCACCCTGGTCGTGGCCGGGACCAGCACCGAACCCGTGACGTTCACCAGCGAGGCCAAGGCGGGGGCGGGGGATTGGGAAGGCATCCGGGTCGAACCCGAGAGCGCGAACACCGCCATCGACTTCGCGGTCATCGAGTACGCCGACACCGCCGTCCATCTTCTCCAGAGCGGGCAGCCCGTCTCCGTGACCAACAGCGACATCCTGCACTTCTCGCGAGGAATCCGAGCCAGCAAGTCTTCGGGGCACGTCTTCGCGAACAACCGTTTCGAGGTGGGCGATACGCTCACTCTGTTCGAGACCGCCATGGTGCTCACCGAGGTCGCGGCCAGCATCACCGGCAACACATTCACCGGCCATCCAACGAACGGGCTCCGTACCGCCATCGAGCTCCAGGGCACGTTCGGCGACGGAACGCTCCAGACGGAGATCGTGGGAAATACGATCTCCAACAGCCGCTTCGGCATTCAGATTCTCTCGAACCAGACAGTCTCCGACCTCCTCCTCCGGCCCCTCATCAACGACAACGTCTTCGCGAACATCTTCGAAGCCAATCTCCAGGTGAACGGAACCTGGGATCTCGGCGCAAACCACGTCATCGACGCGCGTCGGAACGACTGGGGCGTCGCCACGGTGGCAGAGATCCGAGCCACGATCGACCTCGTCGGCGATTCGAACGAGACGCCCGTGGATTTCTCCGATTTCCGCGACGCCGACGGGCAGATCATCCCCGGCACCCACTTCACGACACCGCTGATCGGGGTGATCCACGACCAGGACGTATTCAAGCCGGGGCTGGGAGAGCTGGTGACGATCCAGTTCGAGCTGTTGGTGCCCGCCACCACCACGCTCAGCATCTACCCCGAAGACGACGACGTGTTGGGGACGCCGCTCTACGAAGAGACCGTGGCCCTGGCGGCCGGTGCCCACTCGCTCACCTGGGACGGACGAACGAACGCGGGCGAGTACGTCGTCCCCGAAGCGTATCAGTACGTCGTGACCGCGGTGACGCCGGATGGGGCCGACATCTTCTCGCCGTCGCGCCCGGGTGGCGGCGGAGACCTCCTCGGCCGGATCTTCTTGAACCGCGACATTCCGTCGATCACGGATTTCAACACCTACCGCAACCAGCACCTCGTCCTGTACCTGGACGTGACGGAAGCGCGGCGGCGTGCGGGTGGGCTCGTGCGGGTCGAAACGCCGGCCGGCCCCGTCTCCGTCGATCTCTACAACCGCCCGCTCCCCATCGGCACGCACGTCATCACTTGGGATGGCCGGATCCCGTTCAGCGACGACTTGCCGCCGGGCGTCGTGCCGGGCGAGATCCTCGAGGGTGAGTTCCCGCTGAACGGCGGCGTGACCAGCAAGAACATGCGGGTCAACCACGTCGTGGTAGAGGGCACCGCGCCCGCCATCCTGACTGCGGAGCTGCCCCCCGTGGTGGCGGTGCAATCGACGCCCTACCTGATCTATCACAGCTACGACCAGATCTCCGAGATCGCCTACCGCCTGGACCAGGACTCGCGGGTGACGGTCAAGATGTTGCCGCCGGGCGTCTACGACCCGGCCGATCCTTCCGCCATCACTCTGATCGACGATCAGCTGCAGCCCGCCACCAACGGCTTGGGCGAGCCGGAGACCCATCTGGCCGTGTGGACGGGCTTTGACGAGTCGGCCGGGTCGGACGCGGGCAACGATCTGCCCATCTGGGTGGACGAAGACATCGACACCGCCTTCACGTTCACGATCGAAGCCACCAGCGTGCTGACGAGCCAGCAGACCATCTACCGCGGTGTCCTGCAGGTGCGGAACTAGCGTGGGAGGAACCTGGCAACGCCACCTTGCGCTTCTGGCGGCCGGCGTCGGCAACGCCTTCGCGTGGTCGGCCAGCGCGGCGCCCGACGTGGGGGCGAAGCTCGCGTACCTCGGCGTGGCGGGCGACTACTGGCAGCTGGTGGTGCGCGAGGGCGGCCAGGATCGGGTGGTGACGCGTTCGCCTCGCGACAAGACGCGCTGCTCCTGGTTCCCCGACGGCAAGGCGGTGC
>JAKSBN010000512.1 GCA_022361175.1 Pseudomonadota bacterium
GATGGCTCACAACGCGGAAGTCGAGAGAGAATGCAGGCTGAGGTGAGCGGGTTCGGTCCGGCGGGGTCCTTTCCGACCTGACCAACGGGAGGAGCCTTGGCCGATTCCTGATGGGTCGGTGTACAGGGGAGGAAAGGCGATCCGCGGCCCGCCGGGAGTCGCATCGCGGTGCGCTCGGCTGTCGGCTGAAGCTCAGGGCCCCGAGAAGTTCAACCCCTGCTTCGGTCGGTCCAGATAGCTGGTCTTCGGGTCGTAGTCGTTGGCGTCGTCCTCGGCCCAGCGGGCGAGCTCGGCGCGGCCGACGACGAACCAGTGGACCTCGTCGGGGCCATCCGCCAGCCGCAGCGTGCGTTGGCTTGCGTACATGTCCGCCAGCGGGGTCCACTGCGACACACCCGTCGCGCCGTGGATCTGGATGGCTTCGTCGATGATGTGGCACACGCGCTCGGGCACCATGGCCTTGATCGCGCTGACCCAGACCCGGGCCTCGGCGTTGCCGAGCACGTCCATGGCCTTGGCCGCCTTCAGCACCATCATGCGCATCGCCTCGATCTCGATGCGCGCCTTCGCGAGGACCTCGGTGTTCTTGCCCAGATTGGCCAGGCGCTTGCCGAAGGCTTCTCGCGTCAGCCCTCGCTTGGCCATCATCTCGATGGCGCGCTCGGCCGCGCCGATCGAACGCATGCAGTGGTGGATGCGGCCCGGTCCCAGGCGCACCTGGGAAATCTCGAAGCCCATGCCGGGCCCCATCAGGATGTTGTCCTTCGGCACGCGACAGTTGTCGAAGCGGATGTGCATGTGTCCGTGGGGCGCGTCGTCCTTTCCGAACACGTGCATCGGCCCGAGGATCTCGAAGCCGGGAGCGTCCGTGGGCACGAGGATCTGCGATTGCCGCAGATGAGGCGGGCCGTCGGGGTCGGTCTGCACCATCACGATCATGATCTTGCAGCGGGGGTCGCCGGCTCCGGAGATGTAGTACTTCTCGCCGTTGATCACCCACTCGTCGCCGTCGAGCACGGCGCGGCAGGAGATATTCTTGGCGTCCGAAGAGGCGAGGTCCGGCTCGGTCATCGCGTAGGCCGAACGAATCTCCCCGTTCAGAAGCGGCGTCAGCCACTGCTTCTTCTGCTCCGGCGTGCCCACCCGTTCGAGAACCTCCATGTTGCCGGTGTCGGGAGCGGAGCAGTTCAGGCACTCCGAAGCGATCGGGTTCTTGCCGAGCTCGGCGGCGATGTAGGCGTAGTCGAGATTCGAGAGCCCTTCGCCGGTCTCAGCATCCGGGAGAAAGAAGTTCCACAGGCCGTTGGCCTTGGCCTTCGCCTTCACGGAATCGAGCAGCTCCAGCTGGCCGGGCACCCAGGCCCATCGCTCCTTGCGACCCTCCCCCAGGGCGAAGAACTCGTGGGTGATCGGGTCGACTTCGTCTCGGATGAAGGCGACTACCTTGTCGAAAAGGGGGCGGGCGTCTTCGGACATCCGCAGGTCGAACATCTCGGGGTGGTTCTCGAGACCGGCCATGAAGCTTCTCCTCGTGCGGTGGCAAGGCGCGACGTGTCGGGTCGCGGGCGAAATGGGACTCTAGCAGCGAACCCGGCCCGCCGAGCTCCCGGCGGGGGGCAGACCCCTACCCGGCGTGCTTTTGGATGAACTCCGCCGTCTGGGCGAGTGCCTTGGCGGCCTCCGGCACGTCGTCCCCGAGGAAGGGCCAGACGTGAATCAGGCCGGTCTCGACGTGCAGCGTCACGTCGACGCCGGCTCCTCGGGCCTTGTCCGCCACGCGCGTCGCGTCATCGAGCAGCAGTTCGCGCGTTCCGACGAAGATCAGCAGCGGCGGCAGGCCCGTAAAATCGCCGTAGAGCGGGGCGGCCAGCGGGTGCCTGGGGTCGCTCGCGCCGTAGTAGCGGCGGCCCATCTCCCGCAGCGGCTCGAGTTCGACCATGGGATCGTCGGTTGCGGGGTCGGTCGCGGAGGGGCCGGTGCCCTCGAGATCCGTCCACGGCGAGTAGCAGACGCCCGCCGCCGGAAGCGGATCGCCCGCGTCGCGCAGCGCGAGCAGTGTGGCCAGGGTCAGGCCTCCCCCGGCCGAGTCGCCGGCCACCACCAGCCGAGAGGGCTCGACCCCGGACGCCAGCAGGTGCCGATAGGCCGCCAGCGCATCGTCGACGGCGGCGGGAAACGGATGCTCGGGCGCCAGCCGGTAGTCGAGCGAGACGCAGCGGACGCCCGCGTCGCGCGAGATCCGCGCCACCAGGCTTCGGTGGGTCTTCGCCGAGCCGATCACGTAGCCGCCGCCGTGGAGGTAGAGAACGACGCGTTCCGGGTCGGCGCCCGGCGTCGAGATGGCCAGTGCCGGCACGCCCCCGGCGTCCACGGACTCGATCGAGGCGCCGTCCGGGATCGGCGCGGTGGCCGTCATCGCCTCCATACCCGCGCGGGCTTCCTCGACGCTGCCCAGTCCGGGGGAACTCTGGCCGGCCATGGCTTGGACGATGGCTTCGTGTTGGGGGCTCGGCATGGGGGCTCCTTCGTGGGGGTGGGAGAGGAGCCAGTCTACCACCGCGGCTCCGGGGTGCAGGCCCGCTCGGAAGGACCGGGACGGGAAGTGCGTGGGAGTCGACGTCACGAGGCGCGGCGGCCTCAGTCGATCGGTCGATCCCAGTCTGCCGGATGTTCGAGGTCCGGGTCCGGCTCGACCCGCCCGCCGAGCTGCTTGTTGAGCAACGTCTTGGCAAGCCCATCGAGTCCGGTCGTCCGGGTCGTCATTGCCCGCCGCGCCAGGCGGACGAGGAGCCCGGCCTTGAGCTCGCGGACGCGCTGATCTCGTTCGCTGCGGGTCGTCATCGCTTCAGCCCAAGGTGGTTGCCGACATGCCGTCGGGGGGGTCGCACGGCACCAACCGCCCCGGGTAGCCCTTGAAGTGCGGGATTCCCTGCTCGTGATCGAGTAGCTCATCGGTGTCGATCGTCAGGACGGCGTCCGACGAGACGAAGGCGCCCGCGAGCTCGAGGCTGCCGCGGGTCTCGGGATACCACCAGCCATGAGGCACCCGGATGTGGCCGGGCCGCATCCCGGCCTGGACGCTGATCTTCGCGGCGACGTGGCCGTGCTCGGTTTCGAGTCGCGCCCATTGGCCGTCGGCGAGTCCTTCGCGTGCGGCGTCGTCGGGATGGATGAAGAATTGCGGGGCCGGCGAGCGCCGGCGCAGCACACCGATGTTCCGCTGCCCGGTCTGGAAGAAGGGGTCCTCCCGCACGCCCGAGAACACCCGGTAGGGGTAGTCCTCGGTCGGCGCGGGCGCCGGCCGGTGGTAGGGCAGCGGGTCGAAGCCCAGGTCGGCGAGGATCGACGAAGAGAGTTCGACCTTGCCGGAAGGCGTCGCGAAGCCGGTCTTGCGGTACTTTCGGAACTTCGGGACGGGCACGTCCATCACCGTCGACTCGCGGAACTCCGCAAAGGTGCGTCCCGAGGGTTCGAGACGATGGTCGAGCACTTCCTCGAGCGTCTCCCAGGGGAAGTGCTCGCCGAGGCCCATCCGCCGGGCGAGGTCGGTCCAGAACCGGAAGGTCGAGCTCGCCTGCTCCGGCGGATCGGCGACCGCCTCGGAGAGCGTAAGCCGAGTGCTCCACGCCCAGGCGTCGGCGATGTGGTTGCGCTCGCTGAACACGTCGCCGGGCAGCACGTAGTCGGCGAGCATGGCGGTCGGCGTCATGAAGATCTCGTGTGCGACGATCAGATCCTGGTTCAGCAGCGCCCGGTGGATCTGGTGCTGGTTCGGATAGGAGAGCAGCGTGTTGTTGCCGAGCGCGATGAAGGCCTTGACCGGGTACGGGTCGCCGTCGGCCATGGCGCGGAAGACCTCGGTCGGGTTGGCCATGTGGCACCCCATGACCTGGTCCACCCAGGGCTCGCCCCAGACGCGCTCGAGGTGTGGCTTCAGCATCTCCGCCGTGCGGTAGGTGTAGACGGGGTGCTTCTCGTAGCCGAGCTGCTTGGCGCGCTGTTGTGGCGAGATCTCGTCGTGGAGCTGTAGCTCCGCCTCGCTGCGCCAGTCCGGACGCACCCCGCTGAGCAGCTCGCCACCGACGACGTCGAGATTGCCGGTGAGGGCGCGCAGGATCGACTGCAGCCGGATCGCGGACGTCGAGTCCAGCTGCTGGTCGGTGATCGGCGTCCACGGGATCACGGCACCGTCCGCATCCGCGTAGATGCGCGCGGCCTCGGCGATCCGCTCGGCCTTCACGCCGGTGATCTCCGCGACACGCTCCAGCGGGTACTCGTCGACGCGCGCGCTCAGTTCGTCGAAGCCGACGCACCAGTCGCGGACGAAGTCCTTGTCGTAGAGCCCTTCGTCGATGATCACCTTGGTCCAGCCGAGCAGCAGCGCGGCATCGGTACCGGCGCGGATCTGCAGGTGGAGCGTCGCGCGCTCGGCCTGATCGGAGACCCTGGGGTCGACGACGATCGTCTTCGCGCCGCGCCGGCGCGCACCTTCGATCAGGTTGTAGATCGGCGTCCACGAGTGCTTGCGCGGGTTGTGGCCCAGCAGCACGACGCAGCTCGCGTTGCCGATGTCCGGGAACGGCATCCAGCCGTAGGTCAGTCGGTTCACCGCCGCGGTGTTGCCGGCACACAACGAGACGCCCGAGATCCAGTTGGGTGCGCCGAGCAGGTTCATGAATCGGCGGTCGAACCCGTAGGTGGTTTGGGTATTCCAGCCGGAGGTCGACACGGCGAGTGCTTCCGGCCCGTGCTGGTCGACGACGGCCCGCAGGCGCTCGGCGATCTCGTCCATCGCCTGCTCGTAGGAGATCTCCTCCCAGCGGTCCCCGCCCCGCTCTCCGACGCGCTTGAGCGGCACCCGCAGCCGATCGGCGTGGTTGTGGATCTTCGGCGCGGCCGTGCCCTTGTAACAGATGTTGCGGGCGACGGCGGGCGAGTCGTGCGGCTTGATCTCGGTGAGCCGGCCGTCGACGGCGGTCGCGCGCAGCTGGCAGCCGATGTCGCAGATCGTGCAGACGGAGTAGCCGGTGCGCGTCGTCGAAGGGGCGTGTGCGAGGGTCATGGAGCCTCTCTCCTAGCGCCCGATGCGAGCGTCGTGCTCGTGGGCGAGGCGGGTCAGGTGCTCGAGGACGCGGGCCTCGTGTGGGAGCGCCCGCCCGCCGCTCGTGGCGCGGCCGAGCGCCAGGCCGAGGACGGCCTCGCGCGCCATGAGGAAGAACGCCTGCGCCTCCTCGTCGGCGAGCAGGTCCGACCGCCGATCCGGATGCACGAGCTTGGCGAAGCGCTCGACGACGGGACCGATGGCCCGGCCGAGCGCCGGGTCGTTCGCCGCGGCGAGCCAGGCCTCGATCACGACCTTGAAGTCCGTCGCGACCACGCCCTCCCAGGTGCGCGCGAGGAGGTCCGCGATCGACGTCGGCGCCGGCCTCGCTGCGGCCGACGCGGCCAGGTCGGAGTAGTGGGCGGCGAGTGCGGCGGCGAAGAGCTCCGGCAGTCCGTCGAAGTGGTGGACGAAGGCGCCCCGCGTGAGCCCGGCGCGCTCGCAGACGGCCACCGACGTGATCCCCGCCCAGCCCCGCTCCACGAGCA
>JAKSBN010000270.1 GCA_022361175.1 Pseudomonadota bacterium
CCGTTGCCCAGGTAGACGGCTGTCGTGCTGCTGCGCCGGCCCACGTGCGCGAAGCCCGGATCGCTGGGCGGCGCCGCCGTGTTGCCGGTGCCATCGCCCGAGTCGATAATCACCGCCTTGACCGGGGGGACGACCACCCAGATCGAGGTGACCAGGGCGATCGACACGGCCAGAAGCCCCGCCGCCCAACCGAAACTCGCCCGGCCCGAGTTCGCGCTGATCCGCTGTTCGCCGGCGTCGGCGCCGCGCCCCATCTTCGTCTCCTGAGTCGTCTCCTGAGCCCGTCTTCCGAGCTCGTCCTGCGTCTGCGAAGGCGCCCGTCCTGCTCAGGGTCTCCGAATCGCGCGGAGATCACAACACCTTCTCTCCGACGAAACCGCGACGGCTGCGGCCCCCCAACTCCGGAAGCCTGGTTCCGCCGCGGCGATCGGATACGATGCGGCGCGATGCACGAGCCTCTGTCGACGGGCCTGCCGTTCGCTCTCGCCCTGGGTGCGGGCGTGCTCGCCCAGGTCGTAGCGCGGCACCTCCGCATGCCCAGCATCGTGCTCCTCCTGGGAGTGGGCGTCCTGCTGGGCCCGGACGGATTGGACTGGATCCGGCCGCGAGAGCTGGGCTCGGGACTGCTCGACATCGTCGGACTCGCGGTCGCCGTCATCCTGTTCGAGGGCAGCCTCAACCTCGAGCTCTCGCGGCTGCGGCGCCAGGGCCGGGCCATTCAACTCCTGATCACCGTCGGCGCCCTGATCACGGCAGCCGGCGCGACCCTGGCGGCCCGCTGGATCATGGACTGGTCCTGGCAGCTGGCCATCCTGTTCGGATCACTGGTCATCGTGACGGGCCCGACCGTGATCCGCCCGCTGCTGCGGAACGTGCCGCTTCGCCCCCGCCTCGCGACCGTGCTGGAAGCGGAGGGGATCCTGATCGATCCCGTCGGCGCCATCGTGGCGTCCGTCGTGCTGCAGATCAGCCTGTCGCCGTCGGTCGAGGTGGCGTCGGGCCTGTCGGGCTTGTTCCTGCGGCTGGGCTTCGGAGCCGGTGCCGGACTGCTGTTCGGCTTCGCACTCGGGCAGCTGCTGCGCTGGCGACGCGCGATTCCGGAAGGCTTCGAGAACATCGTCACCCTGGGCTCGGTGCTGGTGTTGTTCGAGGGCTGCGAGGCGATCCTCTCCGAGAGCGGGATCCTGGCGGTGACGGCCGCCGGCGTGGTGGTGGGCAACATCGAGAAGAAGGTCAGCCAGGAGCTCCGCGAGTTCGAGGAGCACCTGACCATCATGCTGATCGGCGTGCTGTTCGTGCTGCTGGCGGCCGACGTCCGGGTGGCGGACGTCGTTTCCCTGGGCGTCCCCGGGCTCGTGTGCGTGGGCGCCCTGGTTCTGCTCGTGCGCCCCGCGAACGTGTGGGCCTCCACCTGGGGCTCGGATCTCTCGGTCCGCGAGCGGCTGTTTCTCTCCTGGGTGGCGCCCCGCGGCATCGTGGCCGCGGCGATCGCCTCGCTGTTCGCGGCGTTCCTGGACGCCGAGGGTGTCGCCGGGGGCGGAGAGCTGCGGGCGCTGGTGTTCTTGACCATCGCGGTCACCGTGATCGTGGGCGGCGGCACCTCCGGCTGGGTGGCGAGGTGGCTGCGCGTGGTGGCCCCGGGCCGCGAAACGGTGGTGATCCTGGGGGCGGAAGAGCTCGGCTTCGCCGTCGGCGAGCTGGCGAGCCGAAACGGAGACCGAGTGCTCTTCATCGACGCCAATCCCGGCCACTGCCGCGCCGCCGAGAGCCGCGGCTTCCCCGTCGTGTTCGGCAACGCGCTGGCCGAGCGCACGTTGCGGCGGGCCCGGCTGGAGCAGGCCCAATCCGTGCTGGGCCTCACAGCCAACGACGAAGTCAACCTGCTGTTCGCCCGGGAGGCCCGCGACGACTTCGGGGTGCCCGAGACCTACGTCGCCATCAACCGCGGCGTCGCGGCCCTGGAAACGCGAATGCTGGAGAAACAGGACAGCCGTGTCGCCTTCGACGGGCCCAAGGACGTCGAGCGCTGGAACGTCCGGTTTCGGCACGGCATCGCCCGCATCGAGACCTACTGCTTCTCGGCGCCCGAGGGCGTGGAAGAGCCCGAGAACGGAGACGGGGCCGAAGGCCAGCGCTCCAACAGCAGCCTGGATCCCTTCATCGTCCTGAGCCTGACCCGCGGCGACCAAGTCGAGCTCTTCCACTCGGAGAGCGAGCCCCGGGACGGCGACCGGGCTTCGGTGGCCATCCATCTCCCGGAGGCGGATCAGGCGCGGGAGGCCCTGCTCGCCCTGGGGTGGCGGCCCGAGGCGGAGCTGCCGGCCGGCGATTAGGCCCCGCCTCGAGGGCTTCGAAGAGGGGCTTCAGGTCGGTCGGCGTTTCTGCCGATGTGTGACCGAGCACACACGGCCTCGGGTCGGACTGTGCGAAGTGCGGAACGCACGCGGCAACATCCGGATGCGTCCGGAGGGCCGCAGGGGGAAACACGATGACGAGCAAACACCACGCGAACGACCGAACCCGCACGGGCCTGCGCATCGCCTGCCGCGCCGGGCTGGCGCTGGTTCTGGCCTTGGGCCTGGCCGGTCCGGTTTCGGCAACGGGCGAGC
The DNA here is from genome assembly GCA_022361175.1 of Pseudomonadota bacterium. Lineage (GTDB taxonomy): Bacteria > Myxococcota_A > UBA9160 > UBA9160 > UBA4427 > JAKSBN01. The sequence continues at coordinate 2,610 of JAKSBN010000270.1, forward strand.
TGGAGGAGACGCCGCCGGTGGCCGCTCCGCCGGAGCCCGCCGAGCCCATGGCCGAGCCGGCGCCGATGGCCGAGCCCGCCGCTGCCGCGAGTCAGGGGCAGGTCGCCCGGGCGCAGTTCACGCGCGCCGTCGAGGAACGCGAGCCGACCGATCAGCTCGCGGACCTGTCCAACGACGTGCGCCGCGTGTTCTTCTTCACGGAATTCGTGCAGCACGAAGGGCTGACCCTGACCCACCGCTGGGAGTGGAACGGGCAGGTGATGGCCGAGGTGCCGTTCCAGGTGAACGGTCCGCGTTGGCGCGTCTGGTCCAGCAAGGCGCTCGAGCCCTCCTGGCTCGGCACCTGGAAGGTGTCGATCGTCGACGAGGCCGGCATGGTGCTGGAGACGCGCTCGTTCGAGTACGCGGCCGCGGCGCCCGCGCCGGAGATGACTCCGCCCGCGAGCCCCAGCCCGTCCCCGGCGCCGCCGACTCCCTAGCCCGACGCGCGCTTCCGAGAGGGGCGAACCCCCTCTCGGAAGCGGCTCGCTACAGGAGCTCGCGCTCGTAGGCTTCCTCGTTGAAGCCGATCAAGAGAGTCTTGCCCGCCCGCAGAGCCGGGGCTCGCAGGTTGCCGGTGGGCCCGAGGAGCGCGTCCACGACCTCCGCGCTCGCCTTGCCCCCCTTGAACTCCGTCAGCTTCTTGCCCTTGGCTACGACGATCTTCGCGGCGTTGCGGGCCAACAGGGCGGCGTCGGACCGGCCCAGTTTGGCGCTGGCGCTCTGCTTGTCCTTGACGGCGATGGAATGGGCGTCCACGAACTTGGACGCTCGGGTGCAGCTCGTTCAGCCGTTGCGGTGGTAGTACCAGTCGACGCGCTTGGGCACGTTGTCTCCTCCTCGTGAGTAGGACGCAAACTTGGCGCGTCTCGGCGTCCCGCGCGAGCCCAAGCGGGCGGGGTCAGCGCGGTCGCGCCGACGCCACGCGCTCGTGGCGCTTGCGACAGCCGTCGAGAAACACGTCGGCGGCCTGGCGCAGCTGCGACTCCAGGCTCGGGGCGTTCGCTCCCGACCGCAGCCAGTCCCCCACCGCCACGTGGAGGACGCCCTCCAGGAGCGAGCCGAGCCGTCCGGGGGACAGGTCGCCCCGGACCTCGTCGCGAGCCTGGCCGGCGGCGAACAGGAGCTCCGACCAGCGCGACTCGCCTGGAAGGGAGGCCGCCGGAGCCCAGCGCGCCCGCGTCCACGCCAGCCGCGTAAGCTCTGGATCGGCGGCGAGGCCGGTCGCCAGGGCGCGGACGATCTGATGGGCGCGCTGGCGCGTTCCGGCTCCGGTGCCGCCCCCCGGCGAAGCCGTGGCCGCCGCCGCGAACTGCTCGTCCACCCAGCGCCCGAGCACGGCCTCCTTGGTCGGGAAGTAGTTGAAGAACGTGGCCTCGCTGATGGCCGTCCGGTTCGCCACGTCCCGCACGCGTGTGGCCTCGTACCCACGCTCGCGAAACAGCATCAAGCTGCTCTCCAGAATCTCGGCCCGCTGACGGGCCTTCTTGGTCTCCCGCAGTCCCATTCATTTCTTTTATTCTCTCTAAACTTCTATATCAACAAAAATTCGTCCGAGAACAGGATTAGAATTCTCGATCCGAGCGAGTAGCATGCGGCAGGATGCGAAACCTGAACGAGAGAGGGTCGATCCCCCCAATGAAGCGCTTGGAGTTCTTCTTCGACTGTTCGAGTCCCTGGACCTACCTGGCCTTCCATCGCATCGAAGCGCTGGCCTCGGAGACCGCCGCCCAGCTCGAGTGGCGGCCGATCCTGGTGGGCGGGGTCTTCAACGCCGTCAATCCGAGCGTCTACCAGCAGCGGGAGAACCCGCCGCCCGCCCCCAAGGCCCGCTACTACGCCAAGGACCTGAAAGACTGGGCCCGCTCTTACGGGCTCGAGATCGGCTCGCCGGCGGTCTTCCCGGTGAACAGCGTCAAGGCCATGCGCGGCTGCTTCGTCGCGCTGGAGCACGACTGCATCGCGCCCTACGCGCGCGCCGTCTTCGAGACCTACTGGGGGGACGGCCAAGACATCTCCCAGGACGAGGTCCTGCGCGCGGTGGTGGCCCGGGTGAAGCTGCCGGAGAGCGAGTTCTTCGAGCGGATCGGCTCGCCGGAGCTCAAGGCGAAGCTGCGCCAGAACACCGAAGAGCTGATCGAGCGGGGAGGCTTCGGCTCACCGACGCTCTTCGTGGGCGGCGACGACATGTACTTCGGCAACGATCGGCTGCCCCTGGTGCGCGCCGCGCTCGAGCGCGCCTAGGAGCCTGACCCAAGGCTCGCTCCTAGCTCAGCTGCGCTCGGCGAAGACCGCGTCGCGCACGGCGAAGGCGCCGTCCTCGAGTTCGGCGCTGGCCTCCAGGCGATGGGCGCGGCAGCGGGTGGCCGCCAGCACGTCGCCCAGCACGGGCTTCACGGCTTCCAGCGTGGCGGCGTTGGCCACCAGCACCAGGCTCTCCGCCTCGCGTCCCATGGAGACGGCGGCGTCCGCCTTGGCCTTGTGGATGGCGGCGTGGCACGCGACGGCGAGATCGAAGCTCTGCGCTCCGTCGGGAGGGGCGATGCCTTCGAAGTCGCCGGCGCCGGGCCACGGCGCGCGGTGGATCGTGGCCTCGCCCGTCTCCTCGGCAAACGCCCACGACCAGGTCTCCTCGGCGATGTACGGCAACGCCGGCGCGAACAGGCGCAGCAGCACCGACAGGCCGAGTCGCAGCGCCGCCACGGCCGACCCTCGGGCGCGCGGCTCCTCGCCGTCCCAGGCCCGGGGCTTCGCCAGCTCCAGGTAGGTATCGGTGAAGTGCGTCCAGAAGAAGCTCTCGGTCTCCGCCAGAGCGGCCGCGTAGTTGAAGTCGTCGAAGGAGCGCGTGACGCGCTCGACCAGCTCCTGGAGCTTCGCGACGAACGCCCGATCGAGCTCGTCCGCGATCGGGTGCACCTCGGCCTCCTGCGACAGCACGAACTTGCTGGCGTTGAAGATCTTGGTGGCCAGGCGCTTGCCGATCTTGAAGACCTTCTCGTCGAGGGCGGTGTCCACGCCCAAACGGGCGCTGGCGGCCCAGTAGCGGGCGCCGTCCGTCGTGTACTTGTCGAGCAGCGCCATCGGCGTCACGACGTTGCCCTTGCTCTTGGACATCTTCTTGCGGTCGGGGTCCAGGATCCAGCCGGACAGGAGGATGTGCTTCCAAGGCACCTGGTCTTCGTGGAGCGCCGCCTTGGCAATCGTGTAGAAGGCCCACGTGCGGATGATCTCGTGGGCCTGGGGCCGGACGTCCGCCGGAAACAGGTGCGCGTGGCGCTCGGGGTCGTCCACCCAGCGGGAGCTGATCTGGGGCGTCAGCGAACTGGTGAACCAGGTGTCGAAGATGTCCGGTTCGCCGACGAAGCCGCCCGGTCGACCGCGCTGGTCCTCCTCGTAGCCGGGCGGCGTGTGGATCATGGGATCGACCGGAAGCGCCGACGCCTCGGGCAGCAGCGGGTTGTCGTAGTCGGGCTCTCCCGCGGCGTCCACCGGGTACCACACCGGAATCGACACGCCGAAGTAGCGCTGGCGCGACAGGCACCAGTCGAGCCCCAGGTTCTCCGTCCAGTCCCGGAAGCGCACGTGCATGAAGGGCGGATGCCACTCGATCTCTTCGCCCTTGGCCAAGAGCTCGGGCTTGCGGTCGAGCAGACGGCAGAACCACTGACGCGTGGGCAGGATCTCGAGCGGCCGCTTGCCCCGCTCGTAGTACTTGACCGCGTGCTCGATGGCCTCGGGCTCGCGCTGCAGCGGCGCGCCGCCGCCCGTGGCACTGGCCGCCTCGTCGCGCAGCAGCTCCACGACCTTCTCGCGCGCCCGCGCCACCGTCAGCCCGGCCAGTTCGGCCGAGGCGCGGTTGGCGGCATCGGGGCGGAGACTCTCGAACACGCCCTCGCCGTACTCGATCTCCAACAGGCGGCCGGCCCGGCTCACCACCTCGCGCAGGGGCAGCCCCTCCTGGCGCCACCACTCGACGTCGGTCTGGTCGCCGAAGGTGCAGACCATCAGGATGCCGGTGCCCTTCTCGGGATCGGCCTTGTCGCTGGGGAAGATCGGCACCGGCGCGTGAAACAGCGGCGTCACCGCACGCCGGCCGAACAGATCGGCGAAGCGCTCGTCGTCGGGATGCGCCGTCACACCGACGCATGCGCCCAGCAGCTCGGGCCGGGTGGTGGCGATCACGAACGAGCGGTCGCTCTCCTCCACGGCGAATTCGATGTGGTGATAGGCACCGGGGACGTTGCGCTCCTCGGACTCCGCCTGCGACACCGCGGTCTGGTCGTCCACGTCCCACTGGAAGGGCGCCAGCTGCTGGTAGACCCGTCCCTTGGCATGCAGGTCCAGGAACGAGTACTGCGCCGTGCGCCGGCAGTGGTCGTCGATGGTGGCGTAGAGCTGGCGCCAGTCGACCGAGAGCCCCACGCGCTGCCACAGCTCGAGGAAGGCCTTCTCGTCCACCGCCACCAGCTGGTCGCACAGCTCGATGAAGTTCTGGCGCGACACCGAGCGCGGCCGCCCCTTGCGGACCTTGGCCGTGGCCTCCGCGATCTGGAGGTCCTCGACGTAGGGCTCTCGGGGATCGCAGCGGACGTGGAAGAAGTTCTCGACGCGCCGCTCCGTCGGCAGCCCGTTGTCGTCCCAGCCCATCGGGTAGAAGACGTTCTTGCCGCGCATGCGCTGGTAGCGGGCGATCACGTCGGTCTGGGTGTACGAGAACAGGTGGCCCACGTGCAGCTCGCCCGACACGGTCGGCGGCGGGGTGTCGACGACGAAAGTCTCTGCCCGCGAGCGCATCGGGTCCCAGTGGTAGACGCCGCCCTTCTGCCAGACCTCGTTCCAGCGGCGCTCGGCCTCGGGCGAGTCGAAGTGCTTGGGGAGACGGGACGCGTCGATGGCTAGGACGTGCTTGGGTTCGCTCATGCTCGCTCTCGATCCGCTGGCGCAGGGACCCCGCCGGGCCGGGGCCGGCGACGGCGCGCCCGGGCCTGCGGGGCCGGTAGGATAGGACAGGCCCCGGCGTTTCGAAGCCTCCGGGGTCGCCCCCAGCGCGCTTGGGCGGTTTGCTGGAGCGGCGGTTCCGGCGGCTCGAAGCGGCGTCGCCGCCGCGTCGACGAGGCGCTTTCGGGCTTGGTCCCCCGGCCGGACCACCGATGGAAGGACATGCGCGACTCCGAACCGAGCGCCGCCGCCGTCGACCGGGCGTTGGAGGTGTTGGCCGAGTGGATCCGCCACTACGGCCGCGAGGCCTTCGACGTGGACGAGGCTCCGGCCGACACGACCCGGGATCGCTGTGAGATCTGGGCCCGGCACCTGCTGGTGGGAACCCCGGCGCCGGGCCGGGACACGGCGGCGCCCCGGCGGCACGAGCCCGAGTGGTCGACGCTGGAGACGTACTTGCGCGGCCATCGCAGCCGCGAGTCCGCCTTCGTGGTGCAGAGCCTCGGCAACCTGCGCGACGCCGTGTGGGCCTTCATCCAGGGGCTGCGGCGCTCCCTGACGGAGGACCAGCGGGACGACGAACAGGCCCGCCACCGGCTCCACCGGTTGGAGGCGGCCGTCCAGGGGGGCGACGCCCAGGCCATCAAGACGGAGGCGATCGACGCCGTCTCCCTGCTGTCGAAGCTGATGGACGACCGCGACCGCCGCCAGCGGGCGCATCTGGCGGCCTTGGCCGGCCGGCTCGAGAGCATGCGCGCGGAGCTGTCGGCGGCGCGCGAGCAGATGGCCCGCGACGACCTCACCGAGCTCTACAACCGCACCGCCTTCGACGAGCACGTGCAGCGGGTGGCGGACTACGCGGCGCTCTTCGGTCGCGGCGCCTACCTGCTGATGATCGACGTGGACCACTTCAAGTGGGTCAACGACACGCACGGCCACCCGCGCGGCGACGAGGTGCTGCGCCAGGTGTCGCGGGCCCTCACGCGGACGTTCCTGCGCAGGGACGACTTCGTGGCCCGGTACGGCGGAGAGGAGTTCGCGGTGGTGCTGCGCGAGGGCTCGCTGGAGGCGGCGTCGATGCTGGCCGAGCGCGCCCTCTACGCCGTGCGCGAGGCCGAGGTGGGCGCGGGGGACGAGACGCTGCGGGTCACCGTCTCCATCGGGCTGGCGGCGCTCCGCCCCGGCGACGGCGTGCCGGAATGGGTGGAGCGGGCCGACCAGGCGCTCTACGAGGCCAAGGGCGCGGGCCGCGACCGGGTCGCCGTCGCCGACGACTGAGACCGCGGATCCCCAAGGGGGACGGGTTGTAACCCGGCGCCAGGGCGCCTACTCTCCCGCCTCGCGAAAACTGGAGCCCGACGAAGATCATGGCCAAGAAGTCCCAGGTATTTCGAGATCGCGCCCGCAAGGCGCTGATTCGCAAGCACGCCGAGCGCCGCGCCGAACTGCGCAATCGCCTGAAGGATCCCGAGGTGTCTGCGGAGGAGAAGTTCGAAATCCAGGCCCAGTTCGCCAAGCTGCCGCGCAACTCGTGCCCCACCCGGCTGAACCGCCGCTGTGAGGTCTCGGGGCGCTCAAAGGCCTACTACAAGAAGTTCGCCATCTCGCGCATCGCACTCCGCGAGCTGGCGCTCCGCGGCCAGCTGCCGGGTGTGCGCAAGTCGAGCTGGTAGGAGACTGCGTCGTGAAGGCCGACATCCATCCCGACTACCACAAGGTGCTGTTCGTGGACTCCGCCACGGGCAAGGAGTGGATCTCCCGCTCCACCCTCACCTCCAAGGAAACCCGCGAAGTGGACGGCGAAGAGCTGCCGGTGGTGAAGCTCGAGATCTCGTCGGAGAGCCATCCCTTCTGGACCGGCCAGATGCGAGAGCTGGACGCCGACGGCAAGATCGACCGCTTCCGCAAGCGCTACGGCAAGGGCAAGAAGTCCGCGTAGACGCCGCACGTCATCCAACGCAAACGGCCCGCGTCCTTCCGAGGGACGCGGGCCGTTTGCGTTGGGACCTGTGTCTGCGGGGCGCTAGCTGGCCTTGGCGGCGCGGCCGCCGGAGAGGGCCTTCTGCACCTGGTGCTTCAGCCGAAGCGCCCCGGCCGGCAGCTTCGCGTCGGCCTCCTTCAGCAAGTAGGCGTCGAGGCCGCCGCGCTTCTGCACGCTGCGCAGCGCGCGCGTGGAGATTCGCAGCGGCACACTGCGACCCAGCGCCTCGGACTGCAGCGACACCTTCTGGAGGTTCGGCTCGAAGCGCCGGTTGGTTCTGCGATTCGAGTGCGACACGTTGTGGCCGTACTGAACCTTCTTGCCTGTGAGCTCGCAGCTGCGCGCCATGTCGCGGTCCTTCTGGGCAGTCTCCGGCCGTTCTCACCGGTTCGTTCTCGCGCGGGATTCAGCGGGAGGGCGATGGATAGCCTTCGGGCCGCCCGGGGTCAAGCCAGCCCCAATCCTTCCCCTGCGGGGCTCAGCGCGGGCGGCAGCGGGGTAGACTGGTGCTCGGCCAAGCCTTTCGGGAGCTCCCCCCATCGCCACCCCGCCGCGCCCCGCACACGCTCGAACCCGGGTCTGGATGTCGTGGAGCAGCGGCAAGGACAGCGCCTGGGCCGTGCAGGCCCTGCGCCAGCGGCCGGATCTGGAGCTGGTCGGGCTCTTCACCACGATCGACCCGGAGCAGGCTCGCGTGCCGATGCACGCCGTCCGCCACGCCCTGGTGGAAGCCCAGGCGAGCGCGCTGGGACTGCCGCTGACCCCCGTGCCCCTGGCCTCCGGCGCCGCCAACGAGAGCTACGAAGAGGCGATGCGGGGCCTTCTCCGCCAGGCCCGCGCGGTCGACGTGTCGGCCATCGCGTTCGGCGACCTCTTCCTGGAAGAAGTGCGCCGCTACCGCGAGGAACGCATGGGCGGGACGGGGCTCGAGCTGCTGTTTCCACTCTGGGGCCGCCCTCCGCGCGAGCTGGCCGAGGAGATGATCGACGCGGGACTGCGCGCCCGGATCGTGTGCGTGGACACCGAGCAAGCGCCGGTCGAGCTCCTGGGCCGCGAATTCGATCGCGCCTTGCTGGCGAGCTTGCCCGCCACGGCGGACCCCTGTGGTGAGAACGGGGAGTTCCACACCTTCGCCTACGCCGGCCCGCCCTTCGCGAGGCCGGTCGGGATTCGATCGCTCGGACGCTCTCTGTCCGAGCGCTTCGCCACGCTGGATCTCGAGCCGGAGTCCCTTCGGCTCGCCTGAGACCCGACACCTCGAGGAGACACGCCATGCCCCTGCAGCCCCGTGGACGCCCGCTGGACGATGTCCTCGGCCAGATGCGCAAGGAGAAGGAGGCGGACGCCGACTGGCGCGGCGGACGCACGTGGAGCCTCGTGTATCCGGCCGGCGAAGAGATCGACGCCTGCCTCGAGGCGGCCAACCGCCTCTACCTGTACGAGAACGCCCTCAACCCGCTGCGGTTCCCCAGCCTGCGGCGCATGGAACGAGACGTGGTGGAGACCACCTGCGGTCTGCTGCACGGGGCCGAGTCGGCGTCGGGCGCCATGACCTCCGGCGGCACCGAGAGCATCCTCATGGCGGTGAAGACGGCACGCGATCGCGCGCGGGAAGAGCGCGGCGTGCGGAGTCCCAAGTTGTTGGCCCCCTACTCGGCCCACCCGGCCTTCGCCAAGGCCGCCCACTACCTGGGCCTCGAGCTGGTGCAGATCCCCCTGGACACCGACTACCGTGCCGACGTCGGCGCGGCCCGCGAGCAGATCGACGAGCAGACCGTGCTCGTGGTGGGCTCCGCGCCCTGCTACCCGTTCGGCGTCGTGGATCCGATCCCCGAGCTCGCGGCGCTGGCCGCGGAGCACGGCACCTCCTTCCACACGGACGCCTGCTTGGGGGGCTTCCTGCTGCCGTTTCTCGAGCGCTTGGGCGAGCCCGTACCCGCCTTCGATTTTCGCGTCCCCGGCGTCACCACCATCTCGGCGGACATCCACAAATACGGCTACTGCACCAAGGGAGCGTCCATCATCGCCCACGCGCACAAGGACACGCTCCGGCGCTACCAGACCTTCGTCTACGACCGGTGGCCGGGCGGCGTCTACGGTTCGGCGGCCATGGCCGGTGCCCGCCCCGCCGCGCCCATCGCGGCCGCCTGGGCGGTGCTGCAGTTCCTGGGCGAAGAGGGCTACCTGGCCCAGGCGCGGCGCATCGTCGCGACGACCCGGCATCTGCGGGAAGGGATCGAGTCGATTCCGGAACTGCGCCTCCACGGCGATCCCGTCATGAGCGTGCTGGCCTTCGGCTCGGACGAGATCGACGTCTTCGCCGTGGGCGACGTGCTCGACGAGAAGGGCTGGTGCCTCGACCGCCAGACGCAGCCGGACGCGCTTCACCTGATGGTCTCGCCCGAGCACGACCGCGTGGCGGACGCGCTGCTGGACGACCTGCGGCACGCCGTGCAGCACCACGGTCGGGCGCGCGCACACACCGCCCGGTACTCCTAGGCGGACGCCCGAGCCATCGACGCTGGCGGCGTTGGGCGGCGCTCGCCGTAGCGCTGCTACGGCTTCGCTTGCCCGCCTTGCCAGCGCCGCGTCTCGGGCGTCCGTCGGGGCCGGGTCTGGATTGAAGAAGAGTGAGAAGAAGTTTGAGGGAGGGGAAGATGGTCTACGACACGTTGAAATTGGTGGTTGAGGGGCCTGTTGCTTGGTTGACTTTGGATCGGCCGGGGGCGCTCAATGCGATGAATGGAGCGCTGGTGGGGGAGTTGCGGGACTTCTTCTCGGGGCTGCCGGAGCGGCGGGATGTGCGGGTGGTGGTGTTGCGGGGGGCGGGGCGCGCGTTCTGCGCGGGGCTCGACCTGAAGGAGGGCGGCGGCGAAGAGGCCGGCAGTGGCGTCCCGGCCGGGCTGCGGCTGCAGCGGCGGATCAGCGAGCTCGCCCTGCTCATGCGCCGGGCGCCCCAGCCCATCGTGGCCTGCGTCCATGGAGCGGCCTCGGGCGGAGGGTTCGCGCTGGCGTTGGCCTCGGACGTCCGCCTGGCCGGAGAGTCGGCGCGCATGAACGCCGCCTTCATCCGGATCGGGTTGTCCGCCTGCGACGTGGGAGTCAGCTACTTCCTCCCGCGACTGGTCGGAGCCTCGGTGGCGTCGGAGCTGCTGCTGACGGGCCGCTTCATCGACGCAGAGCGGGCGCTCCAGACCGGGCTCGTCTCCAAGGTCGTCCCCGATACCGAGCTCGAGGCAGAAGCCCGCCGGCTGGTGGACGAGATGCTGGGGGCGTCCCCGCTCGGGCTGCGCCTGACGAAGGAGTGCCTCGCCATGAGCCTGGACGCCGGCAGCCTCGAGCAGGTGATCGCCATGGAGGACCGCAACCAGATTCTCTGCGCGCAGACCCAGGACTTGCGCGAGGGGATCCGCGCCTTCCTCGAGAAGCGGCCCCCTCGCTACAGCGACGGTTGAGGTCGCGGCTAGCGCCGCTTGGGGTAGTGATCGAGACAGCGCATGTGCATCTCGAAGCAGAGCACCTCCGCGCGGTCGCGGTCGGTGTGCCCTCGCGCCACGTGAGCGCCCCCGGCTTGGGTCAGCCCGATCAGCATCGCCGACACGGCGTCGGCGTCCTCGTGTGAGATCTCGTACTCCGCTTCCACTTGCTGGGTCCAGTAGCGCATGGTCTGGGCCCAGCGCGCCTGGCGCTGCGACTCCTCGCCGCTCTCCGTGTGGGGCTCGCTCAAGAGCTCCGGCAGCAGCCGGCCGCGCTCTTCGATCAGGTCGAAGTAAACGCGCTGAAATCGCCGCAGCCGGTTCTCGAAGGTCTTCCCGAGCCGGACGCTCTCTCGCGCCCGCTCGTTGAAGAGCGCCCACTCGCGCTCGACCAACTCCGAGACGAGCTGGTCGCGGTTGGTGAAGTAGGTGTAGACGAGGGCCTTGCTGACCTCGGCCTCGACCGCCACTCGCTCCATGGTGAGCGCGGCCGTTCCGTCGCGGGTGATGATGCGTTCGGCGACCCCCAAGAGCTGCTCACGCCGTTCCTCCGGTCGCAGTCGCGAACGGCGCGCCTCCACCTCTCCCGTACTCATGCGGCAATCCTGGCAGCCCTGAGCCGGAAACGCCACGAGCAAACGCCGCGTCTCATGGCCAGCCCGCCAACTGCGCGCAGCGCTCCCGCTGAAAGGTGGGGCCGCCCAGCATGGCGCGGTCGAAGAGCCCGCGCTTGAGCCAGATGTGGACGTCTCCCTCCCACGTAAAGCCGATGCCGCCGTGGGCCTCCGTGGCATCGCGCCCCACCTGAACGTAGGTGTCCGTGAGGGTGGCGAAGGCCAGCGCGGCGGCCCGGGGAGCCGCTGCGGGAATCGCATCGAAGGCGTGCGCCGCGTACCAGTAGAGAGCGCGCAGCGGCTCGACCGAGAGCGCCATGTCGGCCAGCTGATGCTTCAGGCCTTGGAAGTGGCCGATCGTGACGCCGAATTGCTCCCGCTGTCTCGCGTAGTCAACGGCCATCTCGACGCAGCGCGTCGCTCCGCCGAAGGCGTCGGCGGCCAGGAGCACCAGCGCGGCGTCGCGAATTCGTCCGGAGATCGCCGAACCGCCGGCCAACTCGTCGCAGGGGCAGCGCTCGAAGATCACTTCGGCCAGCGGCCGGGTGCGGTCGATGCCGTCCTCGGGAATGCACTTGAGCCCGGCCTGAGTGCCCGCCACCAGCCCCAGTCGTCCACCGCCGAGGCCCACCACCAGCAAGTCCGCCTGCGCCCCCCCAGCCACGTGCAGCTTGCGCCCGCTCAGGGTGGGCTCGGGCGCAAGCTGCCATTCGTCGGGATGCCAGCGCCCCTCCGGCTCGGCGAAGGCGACTGCGCCGATCACCTCTCCCGTCGCCAGGGCGGGCAGCCAGCGTTCCTTCTGGGCCTCGCCGCCTCCGAGCGCGACCGCCAGCGTCGCCAACGCGTGCCCGAGAAATGGGACCGGAGCGGCCCCGTAGCCCAGGACCTCCGCTACGAGCGACGTGTCCAGAAGCCCGAGTTCCGCTCCCCCATACGCCTCCGGGACCAGGGTGCCCAGCAGACCGAGCTCGCCCAGACGCCGCCACAGCCCCGCGTCGACGTCCGCCTCTTCGTCATAGATGGCGTGCACCCGCGCGAGCGGGCACTCGTTCTCCAGCAGGTCGCCTACGCTCGCCTGCAGGAGCTCTTGCTCCTCCGAGAGATCGAAGTCCACCTCAGGCCCTCTGGGCGGCGCGGTCGCGCGGCAGCCCGAGGCCGCGCTCGGCGATCACGTTGCGCTGGATGTTGGCCGTGCCGCCCGCGATGGCGACGCCGAGCGACCACATGTACTGCGCGACCCAGCCGTCCGCGGCCTCGGGGGCGCGCTGCGGCACGCGCTCGCCCGGCACGCCGAGCCCCTCG
>JAKSBN010000114.1 GCA_022361175.1 Pseudomonadota bacterium
GTTTCGCGATCAGTCGTCGCCCAGCGCCGCCGCCGCGGCGTCGAGCTCGGAGATCAGGTGGCGGAGCCGGTCGGGCCCGAGGGCGCGGGCCAGGCGGTCCTGCACCGACTGCCAACCCGCGTGCGCCCGATCGAGCGCGTCGCGACCGGCCCGGGTGATCTCCACCCGCCGCACGCGCCCGTCGTCGCCCGCGGTGCGCCGCACGAAGCCCCGCCGCTCCAACACGCCGACGTTTCGGCTGACGGTGGTGACATCGGCCACGAGATGTTGGGCCAGCTCGCCCACGGCCAGCGAGCGAAAGCCGTCCAGCACCATCATGAGGGTGAACTGGGCCGCGCCGACGCCGGTGGACCGCAGCGCCTCCTCGTAGTGCTGCGTCAGCACGCGGCCGGCGCGCCGCGTGGCGAAGAGCGCGCAGCTGGAGCCGACCGCGCCCGCACGCAGGGTGCGTTCACGGGCGGTGCGAGGTTTGGCGGCGGACATCCGGGGCTCCCTTCACTAGTATTTGTATATACAAATAAATACACGCGCCAGCAACCCCGCCCGCGACGAAGGTCGGTATGCTCATGCGCCGACTCATCTCGGGGGGTGGAACCATGCAGAGCCGTTGGCTCCGGAGCGCGTCGTTCGTCCTGCTGGGCGCCGCGCTGGCCGCGACCACGGCCCTCGCGCCGGCCCCGGCCAGCGCCCAGCGCGGCTTCACCAAGTGCCAGCTCAGCTACGACCTCGTGGGCTGGTCCTTTCTGTACAAGACCGGCCGCGGCAACGGCCGCGTCGTGTGCGACAACGGCCAGCGCGCTTCCGTCCGCATTGAAACCCGCGGCGGCGGCATCACCTTCGGCTCCATCGAGATCGTCGACGGCCAGGGCACCTTCTCGGGCCTGCGCGACATCAGCGAGATCTACGGCGCCTATGCCACGGCCGAAGCGCACGCCGGTGCGGGCGCCTCCGTCGGCGCCAGCGTGGTGGTGAAGGACGACGTCTCGCTGGCGCTGGCCAGCGGCGGCCGCGGCATCAACGTGGGCTTCGCCTTCGGGAGCTTCCGCATCCTGAAGCCCTGAGTGCCGTCAGGCGTCAAGCCGAAGGGCACCGTGGTCGATACACCCCCAAGGCAAGTTGGGGGAAAGCCAGTGGCCGAAATCCGCGGAACCGTCGTCATCGACCTCGTCAAGATCTTGCGCTCGCAGCCCGAGCGCGCCCGTCAGGTTCTGCCCGCCCATCATCACGAGCTGCTCGAGCCCGGGAAGCGGGTCAGCCAGGTCCGCTGGATGCCCCTCAACGACTGCGCCGAGCTCATGCGTGCGGCCGCGCAGCTGGTTCCCACGCCGACCGGTGAGGACGTCCTCGAGGCCATGGGCGGCACGGCCGCCAACATCCATCTCCGGGGCGAGGTCTTCTCGGGCGTGCTGAAGCAGGGCGACCCGCTGGCCACCTTGGAGCGCGGCGCCATGATCTGGAGCGAGCACCAGCGCCCGGGACGCATGCACGTGGAGTCGCAGGGCCCCACCAGCGCCCGGCTGGTGCTGGAAGGCTGGGACCCCGAGCAGGACGAGTTCTGCCGCTCGATGACCGGGTTCCTGCGCGGACTTCTGACCCTGGCCGAGGTGCGCGGCGCGGAAGTCCGCATGGCCCACTGCCACGCCCACGGCGACAACCAGTGCAGCTGGGAAGACAAGTGGGCGGACTGACGCACATCCCCCGCCCTCTCACCGCCTGACACCAGCGCCCGAATTCGCCCCTTGCTCCGGTCACGCGCATCCGTCATTATTCAACTTTATGGTTGAACGTTCTCACGCCGCCCTCGACCAGACCTTCGCCGCCCTCGCGGACCCGACGCGGCGGGCCATCCTCTCGCGGCTGCGCCGCGGCCCGGCCACCGTGGGCCAGGTGGCCGCGCCCTTCGCCATGTCCCTGAACGGCATCTCCAAGCACGTGCGCGTGCTGGAACGGGCGGGGCTGGTACGCCGGCGCGTCGACGGCCGCGAGCACTTCCTCCACCTCCGCGCCGCCCCCCTCGAGCGGGTGACGCACTTCGCCGAGAGCTACCGGGCCTTCTGGGAGAGCCGCCTGGACGCCTTGGCCGAACACCTCCGGGAGACGGAAACATGAGCGCCGCCGAAGACTCGAGCACACGCGAGCCCATCGTCCTCGAGCGCGTCTTCGACGCCGCCGTCGACCGCGTCTTTCGCGCCTGGTCCGACGCCGAGTCGATGGCGCGCTGGATGTGCCCCGGCGACGTCGCCCGCACCACCGCGACGCTGGACTTCCAGGTCGGCGGCCGCTTCCAGATCGTCATGCACGGCGCCGAGCGCGACTTCGCCCACGAAGGCCGGTACCTGGAGATCGATCCACCGCGGCGGCTCGCCTTCACCTGGGTCTCCACTTGGCTCCCGGAGGCCGAGCGCGCGACCCGCGTGCGTGTCGAATTCGAAGCCCTGGGCGACGACCGCACCCGCCTCACCTTGGTCCACGACGAGTTGCCGGCCGGCGACGCCTACGCCGGCCACGACGCGGGCTGGAAGAGCATTCTGGAGAAGCTGGCGGCCGCGCCCACCCTCACCCCCCACCACGCAGGAGACCGCTCATGAGAATCGCCCGCTTCGACGCCGAGTCGCCCGACTACGCCAAGCTGCGCGACGAGCTTCACGACGCCGAGATCGCCCTGCGCGACCAGCGCGAGCGCGTGGCCGCGCTACGCCGCGCCCTGCCGCAGGACGGCGTCATCGAGAACCAGACCTTCGAGGAGCTTTGCGACGGCGTGCGCCTGCCGGTGACGCTGTCCGACCTGTGCCCCGAGCCCGGCCGCTCGCTGGTGCTCATGCACTTCATGTACGGCAAGCAGCAGCAGACCCCCTGCCCCATGTGCACGCTGTGGGCCGACGGGTACGACGGCATCGTGCCGCACCTGCAGCAGCGGGTGGACTTCGCCGTCCTGGTGGCGGGCGACGCCGGCGCCTTCGCCGAGTACGGCCGCCAGCGCGGCTGGAGCCATCTGCGGCTGCTTTCCGCCGCCGACTCCGACCTGAAGCGGCGCCTGGGCTTCGAGACCGAAGAAGGCCAACAGCACCCGGGCGTCTCCATCTTCCGCCGCAGCGAGAGCGGCGATCTCATCCACGCCTACTCCCTGTGCGCCATGCTGGGCAGCGGCGAGTTCCGCGGCATGGATCTGCTGTCGCCGCTCTGGCACTTCCTCGACCTCACCCCCGAAGGCCGCGGCGACTTCATGCCGAGGAAGCGCTACGACTGAGCCGGGTCTCGACCGAGAGCCGACACCGCCGGCTCGGGCCGTACGTACGCGATATCTTCCGGATGGGAGGTGTCCCGTGGGCTGGCCTGACTACCATCGGTTCCGATTCAGTGCGGCGCGGGGCGGGTATGATGAATACCGTCTCCCCGGCCTGCGCGGGGCCATCGCGGGCTTCGGCATTCCGTTCGTGCTGGGGCTGATGATGTGCGGAGATGGCCCGAGCTTCTTCAACCGTTGGCCAGGTGAGCTTGGCTTCGCCATCGCACTCGTCATCGGGCTCTACTTCACGGCGCTCGCCACCGGGTATGACTTCCCGCGGTTCGCCGGCTTCGCGGTCGGGGGCGCGGGGGTCCTCCTCGCTACTGCGGCGGTTGCGGCCTTGGCGTTTCGCATCTACCCAGCCCCCTGGGTTTCTCTCATCACCCTGGGCTACGCGGGCGTCCTGATCTGGGCCGCGTACGACAGCCTGCGACGACTGCGCGCAACCGAGCCCAGCAATCCAGCCCCTCCGTGATTGAGACCGATAAGTTCGCGCCGGGCCTGGCCTTGCAAGGAGCTCTCGTCACTGGCATGCACCCGCACAGCGAGCTGGTTCCGGCCGATCTGAGCGCGGTGGCCGACTTCAGACCGCTCGGCAGCGTGTCACTAGAGCTCGCCTCGTAGCAGGACCCGAACCACGCGTCGGTGCTATCGTGGGGGACTCCGCTTCCCAGCCGCCCGCCGCCCGAGGAATGCATGAGCTTTCCCGCCGAGGCCGAGAGCGCCGCCGCCCGGGAGCGCGCCTCCGCGCTCCAAGTGCTGGGCTTCGTCTGGCGCTACTGGAAGACCGTGCCCTGGCGCGCTGCGGCGATGCTGCTGGGCACCTCCATCGGCGTGCTGCTGGAAGTGCAGATCCCGCGCTTCTCGGCCGATCTCGTGATGACGATCGAGGAGCGCCTGCGCGGCACCGTCGAGACGGAAGCCCCCTGGGCGGCGGCGGGCTCGCTGATTGGCCTCTTCGCCCTGGTCTTCCTCACCAAACAACTCTACCTGCGGAACTGGATGTACCTGGCCTCGCAGGTGATGCAGAAGCTCCTGACCGACGGCTTCCGCCAGGTGCAGCGCTTCAGCCTGGAGTGGCACACCAACCACTTCGCCGGCTCCACCCAGCGCAAGATCACCCGCGGCATGTGGGCCTACGACACGCTGGCGGACACCTTGGTGATCGACCTGGGCCCTGCCCTCGCGCTGCTGGCCGGCTTCACCGTGGCCATGTCGCTGCGCGATCCGGTGCTCGGCCTCTACTTCGCCGGGGCCGTCACCTTCTTCATCGCGATCAGCCTGATCGTGTCGCTGCGCTACGTGGCGCCGGCCAACCAGCTCTCGAACGACGCCGACACGGCGGTAGGCGGCGCTCTGGCGGACGCCATCACCTGCAACGCCGTCGTGAAGTCGTTCGGCACCGAGGTGCGCGAGGACGAGCGCTTCGGCGGCACCAGCCTCGACTGGCGGCTGCGGGCCCGTCGCTCGTGGCTGCGCAGCATGGACGCCGGCGCGCTGCAGTCGGTGCTGCTGGTGGGGCTCCTGGGCGGCCTGCTGTCGCTGGTGCTGGTGCGCTCGGAGTCCGGAGCCGAGCGCGTCGAGGGCGCCGTCTACGTGATCGCCACCTATCTCGTGGTGCACAGCTACCTGCGCAACATCGGCTGGCAGGTCCGCAACGCCCAGCGCGCCATCAACGAGCTGGACGACCTGGTGGAGATCGCCAAGACCGAGCCGCAGGTGCAGGACCGGCCCGGCTCCCCGGACTTCGCCCCCGGCGCCGGCGCGATCCGCTTCGAGGGCGTCGGCTTCGGCTACCGCAACCAGCCGACGCCGATCTTCGCAGGGCTCGACGTGGAGGTCCGCCCCGGCGAGAAGCTGGCGCTGGTGGGCGAGTCGGGCGCGGGCAAGAGCACCTTCGCGAAGCTGCTGCAGCGCCTGTACGACGTGGACGCCGGACGCATCGTGATCGACGGCCAGGACATCGCGGCCGTCACCCAGGAGTCGCTCCGCCGCGCCATCGCCGTGGTGCCTCAGGAGCCCGTGCTCTTCCACCGCACGCTGGCCGAGAACATCGCGTACGCGCGCCCGGACGCGACCCGCGAGCAGATGATCGCCGCGGCGAAGCAGGCCCACGCCCACGAGTTCATCGTGCGGCTCCACCAGGGCTACGAAACGCTGGTGGGCGAGCGCGGCATCAAGCTCTCCGGCGGCGAGCGCCAGCGCGTGGCCATCGCCCGCGCGATCCTGGCCGACGCCCCCATCCTGGTGCTGGACGAGGCCACCTCGAGCCTGGATTCGGTGACCGAGCAGTACATCCAGGAGGCCCTGCGCACGCTGATGCAGGGACGCACCGCCATCGTCATCGCCCACCGCCTCTCGACCATCCGCCA
>JAKSBN010000427.1 GCA_022361175.1 Pseudomonadota bacterium
GACTTTGCCGAGCGGGCGCAGCGCCGAGGCGCGTTGCTGCGCGGTCCGCTGATCGCGGCGGCCGCCGCCGCCGCGCTGCTGCTCGTCGCCCTGCGCGTGGACGGCGTGCGCATGCGCTACGCCCTGGCCCACGCCCTCGAGCAGGAGCGGCAGCTCGAGCTGACGCAGCGCGAGCTGACCGTGGAGGTCCAGCGGCTGCGCGACCCCATGCGGCTCTCCCGCGAGGCCGATCGCCTGGGTTTCGTGCGCCCCGAGGCCCTGGTGGACCTGCCCGACGGCACGGGCTTCCTGGAGCGACCGTCCGCCCCCGCGCGCCCGCCGTCGCGCGTCGCGAACGCGGGAGGGCGCCCGTGAGAGCCGCCTCCCTGCGCGCCCCGGATGCGCGGGTGCGCGTGTTGCGCGGTCTGGTCCTGATCGTCTTCCTGGTCCTCGGAGCCCGCGCCGCCCAGCTTGCCCTGCTGCCCGAGAGGCCGGAGTTGGGCGCGCGCCAGGTGGAGAGCGTGCTGACGCTCCCGCCGACGCGGGGCGCCATCCTCGACCGCGCGGGCAGCGCCCTGGCGGTGACCGTCGAGGCGCCGTCGGTGTACGTCGACCCCACCGCCATCGAGAATCCGGCGACGACCACCCGCGCCCTCGCCCGTGCGCTGGGGATCCCGGTCGACCGCGTCGCGGCGCGCCTCGCCACTCGGGGCCGCTTCGCTTTCGTGGCGCGCTGGGTGACGGCGGAGGCCGCCGCCCGGGTCGAGGCCCTGGAGCTGCCGGGCGTGGGCGTCGTCGACGAGACGCGGCGCGCGTATCCCTCCGGTCCGTTGGCCGCCTCCGTCGTGGGCTTCGCGAACATCGACGGGCGGGGCGTGCGCGGAGCGGAACAACAGGAGGACGCGTGGCTGCGAGGGCGGGCGCGGCGCCTCGCAGTGGAACGCGACGCCCGAGGCCGCCTGCTGGTTCGCAGCGTCGAGGGCGCGCTCGACACGCGCGGCGGCGACGTGGCCCTCACGCTGGATGCGGCGCTCCAGGCCGAGGCCGAGCGCGCGCTGCGCGACGCCGTCGCGAAACACCGCGCCCGCGGCGGCGTCATCGTGACGCTCGACCCCAAGACTGGAGACATCCTGGCTCTGGCCGAGGCGCCGGGCTTCGACCCGAACCGCTTCCGCGACGTGCCCTACCCCGAGACCCGCTCGCGCGCGTTTCTCGACGCCGTGGAGCCGGGTTCGACGCTCAAGAGCTTCCTGGTGGCGGCGGCGCTCGACGCGGGCGTCATCCACAGCGACGACTCCCTCGACTGCGAGAACGGCCGCTACCGGGTGCCCGGGAAGACGATCCGCGACACGCACAAGCACGGTCTCTTGAGCCTCGCGGGCGTACTGCGCGTCTCCAGCAACGTGTGCTCCGTCAAGATCGCCCAGGCGCTGGGCGCCGAGGAACACCACGCCTGGTTGCGGGCGTTCGGGTTCGGTTCCCGCAGTGCCAGCGGGTTTCCCAACGAGTCGGCCGGACTGCTGCGCCCCTGGCGCCGCTGGAAGCCGGTCGACCACGCCACCATCGCCTTCGGCCAGGGCATCGCCGTGACCCCGATCCAGCTGGCGGCGGCCACCGCGGTGCTGGCCGGGGACGGCCACTACCGAACGCCGCGGCTGGTCGCGGCCCGGCGCCCCGCCGGCGGCGACTGGAAGCCCGTCGAGGCGGCTCCGGCGCGGGCCGTGCTTCGCCCCGAGACGGCCCGCCGCGTCCTGGTCATGCTGGAGGGGGTGGTGGGGCCGGATGGGACAGGCGGCCAAGCGGGGCTGCGGGCGCTGCGGGTCGCCGGCAAGACGGGGACGGCCCAGAAGCTCGACCGGGAGACCGGGCGCTACTCCAACGACCGCTACACCGCCTGGTTTACGGGCATCGCGCCGGCCGACGAGCCGCGGCTCGTCGTCGTCGTCGGCATCGACGAGCCGAGCGGGCCCGTGCACTCGGGCGGCGCCGTGGTCGCGCCCGTGTTCGCACGCACGGCGGCGGCCCAGCTGGCGCACTTCGGTATCATGACCCGGCCGGAGCCCAGCGTCGCCCGCCGACCCCCGGCGCGGCCGGCTCCAAAGCCGGCTTCCCGGCCCGCTCCGACGGTTGCACGGCGGGCGGGCACGCTGGCGGCAACGGTGTCTCGCTCCGCCGCGCCCCCGACGAGAGCGTCCGACCCCGAGGAACCCACTCCGGTCGTTTCGGCCCCGCCGCCACGGCCGGCTGCGGTGTCGGAACCCATTGCACGCGTCGGAGATCGCGTGCTGCTGCCGGACTTCCGCGGGCTCTCCGTGTCGGAGGTCCGTGCGCTGGCGGAGGCGAACTCGCTGATGATCGAGATCGAAGGCCGCGGACGGGCGGTGTCTCAAGAGCCCGAACCCGGAGCCATCCTGGCCGCCGGAGCGGCGTCGGTGCGGATTCGCTTCGCACCGGGCGCCGAGGAGAGCTGATGCGCCTGTCTGCACTCCTCTCCTGCCTCCCGGACGGCCTCGCCCCCACGGCTTGGGTGCGGGGGGCCGCCGCGGACGACCCGATCATCCGCGGGGTCTCGTACGACTCGCGCGCCGTGGCCCCCGGAGACCTCTTCGTGGCGCTGCGCGGCGCGGTCGCGGACGGGCACGCCTATCTCCGGCAGGCGCTCGAGCTCGGGGCCGCCGCGCTGCTGGTCGAGGCCGCTCCCGACTTCGAGCTGCCCGAGGGCTGCCCGGCGGCGGTCGTCCCCGATACGCGTCGCGCGCTGGCGCCGGTGGCCGCGCGCTTCTTCGGCGAGCCGGCGAGCTCGCTGGCGCTCGTGGGCATCACCGGGACCAACGGCAAGACGAGCACGACCTACCTGCTGGAGTCCATCCTCGCCAAGGCGGGGCACCGGGTGGGGCTGGTGGGCACGGTCGAGGTCCGCTTCGCCGGCGAGCGAATCCCCGCCGTCAACACGACCCCCGAGAGCCTCGACCTGCAGCGCATGCTGCGCGCCATGTGCACCCACAACGTGGAGTCCGTGGTGATGGAGGTCTCCTCACACGGGCTGGAGCTGGGCCGCGTCGACGGCTGCCGGTTCGCGGTGGGCGCGTTCACGAACCTGACCCAGGACCACCTGGACTTCCACCGCACCATGGAGGCCTACCGCGAATCCAAGGCGCGCCTGTTCCGACATCACCTGGTGCCCGGCGGCACCGCCGTCATCAACGTCGACGATCCGGCCGGACCGCTGTTGGCCAAGTCCGCGTCGGAGCGGGGCGCGCGCGTGCTGGCGGTCTCCCGCGACGCCGGCGGCAACGCCGACGTGCGCCTGCTGGAGTCCGAGACGACCCTGGACGGCAGCCGAGCGCGGATCGCCCTGCCCTCGGGTCCGCTCGAGCTGTCGCTGCCGCTGCTGGGCGACTTCAATCTCGAGAACCTGCTGGTGGCGTGCGGCGTGGCCTCCGCCCTCGGCGTGGCGCCGGAGGCCATCGCGCGCGGGGTCGCCGCCTGTCCCCAGGTACCCGGCCGCGTCGAACGGGTCGGCGAGCCCGACTCCGAGGCGCCCACCGTCCTGGTCGACTACGCCCACACGCCGGATGCGGTGGAGAAGCTCTTGGCGGCCGTTCGAGCGCTGACCCCCGGCCGCCTGATCGCCGTTTTCGGCTGCGGTGGAGACCGCGACCGCGCCAAACGGCCGCTCATGGCAGAGGCCGTGGCGCGCCTGTGCGACCGCGCGGTCGCCACCAGTGACAATCCCCGGACGGAGGACCCGGCCGCCATTCTGCGGGACGTGGAGACGGGCCTCGCCTCGCTGGTGAAAGCCGAGCCCGCGGCACTGGAGCGCACCGAACGCGGGTATGCCGTCGTGCAGGATCGCCGCGAAGCCATCGCCCTGGCCGTCGCGCTCGCGCGCGCAGGCGACACGGTCGTCATCGCGGGCAAGGGCCACGAGGACTACCAGATCATCGGGCGCGAAAAGCTCCCCTTCGACGATCGGGTCGAGGCCGAGCGCGCCCTGGCGGAGCGATCGGCATGAGCGCGCCCTTGTCGGCAGAGGACGTGCTGCGCTTCACCGGAGCGCGTCTCCTGGCGGGGGCTGCGAACGCCCACTTCTGCGGGACCGAGATCGACACGCGGAGGGTGGGCCCGGGCTTTCTCTTCGTGGCCATCCGCGGCGAACGCCACGACGCCCACGACTTCCTGGACGCCGCGGTGGCGGCGGGAGCCACGGGACTGCTGGTGGAGTCTGCCGCGCGCACGGCCTGGCCCGAAGGCGCGAGCGTCTTCGGCGTCGACGACACCACGCGGGCGCTCGGGTGCCTGGCCGCGGGCCACCGGCGAGGCTTCGAGGGGCCGCTGGTGGCGATCACGGGCAGCAACGGGAAGACGACGACCAAGGAGATGACCGCCTCGATCCTGGGCCTGCATCAGCCGTGCCTGGCCAACGAGGGCAATCTGAACAACCACTTCGGACTGCCCCTCACGCTGCTGCGCCGCGAACCGGAGCACCAGAGCGCGGTGGTCGAGCTCGGCATGAACCACCGCGGCGAGATCGCCCCCTTGACCGAAATCGCAGCGCCCACGGTGGGCGTGCTCACCAACGTGGGCACCGCGCACATCGAATACCTCGGCAGCCGCGAGGAGATCGCCGCCGAGAAGGGAGACCTCCTGGCCGGGCTGGAAGCGACCGCCACCGCCGTCGTGAACCGCGACGACGCCCTGGCCTGGGCCCAGACCGAGCGCACACGGGCTCGGGTGATCGGCTTCGGGCGCGGCCGCGAAGCCCAGGTGCGCGCGGAGGAGGTGCGCTTCGAGGCATCGGGCGCCTACTCGTTCGAGCTGGAGTCGTCCCAGGGCCGCGCCCTCGTCCGCGTCACGGGATTGGCGGAGACGACGGTCCTCAACGCCGTCGCGGCGGCCGCCGCGGCCCTCGCCGCCGGAGCGAGCTTGGCCGACGTCACGGCCGGACTCGGCCGCTTCGAAGGCGTGAAAGGCCGGATGCAGGTGGTGCCCATCGGCCGGGGAACCGTCATCGACGACACCTACAACGCCAACCCCCAATCGATGGAGGTGGCGCTGCGCACGCTGGCCCGGCTGGGGCGAAACGGCCGTGCCATCGCAATCGTGGGTGACATGGGCGAGCTGGGCGCCAGCGCCGAAGCGGCCCACCGCGAACTCGGACGCCTCGGCGCCGCCCTCGAACTCTCGAGCCTGTGGGCCGTGGGGCCGCGCGGCGTGGACGTCGTGGCCGGTGCCGTCGACGCGGGCATGCCGCCGGGCCGCGTCCACGCCCTCGATTCCCACGAAGAGGCCGCAACTCGCGTGGGCGACTCCCTGCGCCCGGGCGACTGGGTGCTCGTGAAGGGCTCGCGCGCCATGCAGATGGAACGCGTCGTCGCACACCTGACCCCCGAGGAGGAGCGCTAGTTGCTGTACCACCTCCTGTACCCGCTGCACGAGGTCTTTAGCGTCTTCAACGTGTTCCGATACATCACGTTTCGGACCGCCGCCGCGACCCTGACGGCGCTCTTCCTGAGCTTCCTGGTCGGCCCCTGGATCATCGACCGCCTGTCCAAGCTGCGGGTGGGCCAGCCCATTCGCGAGATCGGCCCCGACCACCAGGACAAGGCCGGAACGCCCACCATGGGCGGACTCCTGATCCTGCTGTCACTGCTGGTCTCGACGCTCCTGTGGTCGGACCTCGGCAACCGCCTGGTCTGGACCGTGGTGGGGCTGACCCTCGGCTACGGCATTCTGGGCTTCATCGACGACTACCGGAAGGTCACGCGCTCGAACAGCGACGGCATCCGGGCGCGCACCAAGTTCTTCTGGCAGTGCGTACTGGCGCTGGGCGTCGCACTCGTGATCTACACGGACCCGGGGTTCGACCGCGAACTCGCCGTGCCCTTCTTCAAGGACTTCACGCCCAACCTGGGGGTCCTCTACGTCCCGTTGGCGGCGTTCATCATCGTGGCCGCCAGCAACGGCGTGAACTTGACGGACGGACTCGACGGCTTGGCCATCGGGCCGGTGATGATCGCGGCGGGCACTTTTCTGATCCTGGCCTACGCGGCCGGACACGCCGGCATCGCCGAGTACCTGGGCATCAAGTCCATCTCGGGAGCCGGCCAGCTCACCATCTTCTGCGGCGCGCTGGTGGGCGGGGGTCTCGGCTTTCTGTGGTTCAACGCCTCTCCCGCCCAGCTCTTCATGGGGGACGTGGGGTCGCTGGCCCTCGGCGGCGCTCTCGGCACCATCGCCGTCCTCATCCGCCAGGAGATCCTGCTGGCCGTGGTCGGCGGCATCTTCGTGGTCGAGACCCTCTCCGTCATCATCCAGGTCGCGTCGTTCAAGCTCACGGGCAAACGCGTGTTCCTGATGGCTCCCATCCACCACCACTACGAGCAGTTGGGTTGGCCCGAGCAGAAGATCGTGGTCCGCTTCTGGATCATCTCGATCATCCTCGCGCTGGTCGCGCTGTCGTCGCTCAAGCTGAGGTGACAGTGGACTGGGTCGGGCAGCGCGTGCTGGTGCTGGGCCTCGGCGCAACGGGCCGAAGCGCGGCCGAGTACTGCGCGGCGCGCGGCGCGCGCGTGGTCGCCGCGGACGAGCGCCCGGGCCTGGCCGAAAACCCGCCCGAGATCGATGGCGCCGTCGAGCTGGTGCTGGGCAAGCCGTTTCCGGACCCGGCGGAGTTCGACCTGGTGGTGCCGAGCCCCGGCGTTCCCGCCGCGCGCTATGCCGACCGCGCACGCCGCGCCTGGGGCGACATCGAGCTCGTGGGCCGGGCGCTCTCCGTGCCCATCGTGGCCGTCACCGGGACGAACGGGAAGTCGACCACCACGCTGATGATCGAGGCCCTGCTCCGGGAAGCCGGCCTCCGGGCCCGTGCGGCGGGCAATCTGGGACGGCCGGCGCTCTCGCTGGTGGGCGAACCGTTGGACGTGGCCGTGCTGGAGGTGTCCTCGTTCCAGCTCGAGGCCATCGACGCGTTCCGACCCCGGGTCGCCGTCGTTCTCAACCTGTCGCCGGATCACCTGACCCGGCACGGCAGCATGGAACGGTACGCCGCCGCCAAGGAACGCCTGCTGATGAACCAGACGGCCGAGGACGCGGCCGTGCTCGGGTTCGACGACGCGCGCGTGCGCGACATGGCCGCGCGCGCGGCCGCGCGGGTCGTTCCCTTCGCCCGCCGTCACCCGATTCGCGGCGGCGTCCAAGTCGACGCGGGCGGCCTGGTCGTCGACGCCGATTCGGGTCCGCAGCGCGTCGCCCTCGACGACTGGCAGCTGCGGGGCATCCACAACCTGGACAACGCGGCCGCTGCGCTGGCGGCGGTGGTGTCGCTCGGAGTCGACCCGCTCCGGGCCGCACCGGCACTTTCGCGCTTTCGCGGGCTCCCCCACCGCTGCGAGGTGGTCGCCGTGCGGAGCGACGTCACCTATGTGAACGACTCCAAGGCCACGAACCCCGGCGCCGCCGAGCGCGCGTTGGAGAGCTTCGACGCCCCGCTCGTCTGGCTCGCCGGCGGGCAGGCGAAGGGCACCGACTGGGGGGCACTGGCGGAGGTGGCCGCGCGCCATGCACGGCTGGCCCTCTTGTTCGGGGAAGCCGCACCGGCCCTCGCGCGAGTACTCGGCGATCGGCTGCCGACCGAGACGCTCCCCAGCCTGGAGGCCGCCGTCGAACGCGCTGCGGCAGTCGCCCAGCAGGGCGAGATCGTCCTGCTCGCGCCGGCCTGCGCCAGCTTCGACGCCTACGAGAGCTTCGAGGCCCGCGGCGAGGCCTTCAAGCACGCGGTGGAGACCGCGAACGCGGCGGGCGGGGCATGACGAAGCGCCGCAGCGTACAGGAAACGGCCGCGGCGCCGGCCCCGTCCGCGCTCGACGGCGGCGTCGCCACCGCGGCCGCCGCGCTGCTCGCCCTGGGGATCGTCATGAGCTACAGCGCGACCGCTCCGCTGGCTCTCGAGTCGACGATCCCGCCCCATTTCTTGCGCCACGTGGCGGCCGCCGGCGCCGGCGTGCTGTGCGCGCTGTTGGCCCTGCGCATGCCCCTGCGCGTCTGGAACCGACTGGCGCTGCCCGTGTGGGGCGTGGCGCTGGGGCTCCTGTTGGCCACGGCCTTCCTGGGCCACGAGGTGAACGGCGCCAAGCGCTGGCTGGCCCTGCCGGGCGGGAACCTCCTCTTCCAGCCCGCCGAGATCGCCAAGTGGGCGACCGTGCTGGCCGTGGCCGCCACCGTCAGCGATCGCCGCGGTCGCGAGGAGTTCTCGGGGCGCCAGGCCAAGCGCGTGCTCGTGTTGACCCTGCCACCCGTCGCGCTGCTGCTCGTGCAGCCCGACCTGGGCAACGCGGTGCTGCTGTCGGTGACGGTGGGCATCCTGTTGATCGCCGCCGGTTTCCCGATTCGACGGTTGCTCCTCCCGAGTGCCGTGGGCGCCCTGGGGTTCGCGCTCTACGTCGCGACGCAGCCCTACGCGTGGCGCCGCGTGACCGGCTTCCTCTCGCCCTGGGAGCGGGCCCACAGCGAGGGTTTCCAGCTGGTGCAGTCCTTCGTGGCGTTCGCCCAAGGAGGCCTCACTGGGACCGGCCTTGGAAACGCCCGCCAGAAGCTCTTCTACCTGCCCGAAGCGCACACGGACTTCATCCTGTCCCTGGTGGCGGAAGAGCTCGGACTGTTGGGCGTCCTCTTCGTCCTCGCGGCTTTCGCAGGGCTCTGGATCGCGGGGGTGCGCATCGCACGCGAAGCGGGCAGCCGCTACGGCCTGCTGCTGGCGCTGGCCATGACCCTGCTGCTGACGTTGCCGGCGATCTTGAACGCGGCCGTGGCGATGGGACTGGTCCCGACCAAGGGACTCACGCTGCCCTTCCTGTCCTACGGCCGCACGTCCCTGATCGTCACCTGTCTCTCGGTCGGCGTGCTGCTCGGCGTCGCGCGGGAGAGCGGCCGCCCGGGACCGCGGCGACGGAGGGCGGCCTGATGCGCTGGATGATCGCGGGCGGCGGCACCGGCGGCCACGTGACGCCGGCTCTGGCCCTGGCCGAGGTCGCCGCGGCACGCGGCGACCGGGTCCTGCTGGTCGGCTCGCGCCACGGGCTCGAGGCGCGCCTGGTGCCGGAAGCGGGCTTCGAGCTGCTCTCGCTGGGAAGCCGCCAGGTGATGGGCCGCGGGCTGCTGGGAGCCCTTGGCGGCGGAGTCGAGATCCTGCGCGCCACCTTGGCCGCGCGACGCAGCTTGGTGCAGTTCGGGGCCGACTGGGTGGTCTCCGTCGGCGGCTACGCCGCCATGCCGGCCGTCTTGGCGGCCGTCTGGAACCGTACGCCCCTGGCGCTGGTGGAACCCAACGCCATGCCCGGCCGCGTGAACCGGCTCTCGGCGAGGCGCGCCAAGCGCATCTTCACCGCCTTCGAAGGGGCCTCCGGTGTCCTGCGGAGGAATGCCGAGGACGATCGGGTGCAGGTGACGGGGGTTCCCGTGCGCCGCGCCCTCCTGGAGTCGTTCGCGACTCCGACGCCGCGGCGGCACCCGGAACCGCCCATCCGGCTGTTGGTGTTCGGCGGCAGCCAGGGGGCCCGCCAACTGAACGACGCCTGCATCGCCGCCGCTGCCGATCTCTCCGCGCTGCCGCTGGCGATCGTGCACCAGACGGGCGAGGCCGATCGCGAACAGGTCGCCGCCGCGTACTCGCGCGCCGGCATCGAGGCCGAGGTGATCGCGTTCGAGCCGGACATGCCCGCCCGCTACCGCTGGGCGGACCTGGCGCTGTGTCGCGCCGGTGCGCTCACGGTGGCCGAGCTGGCGCTGGCCGGGCTGCCGGCGCTGCTGGTGCCCTACCCCTATGCCGCCGACGACCACCAAGCCGCCAACGCGCGCGAGCTCGAGAGCGCGGGCGCCGCCCGCTGCCTGGACGCGAAGGCGTTCGACGCGCGCGGGCTCGTCTGCGAGCTCCAGAAGGTCGTGGCCAACCCCGCGCGTCTGGTCGCGATGTCCGCGGCCGCCGCAGGGGCGGCGCGGCGCGACGCAGCAGAGCGAATCATCGAGGAGTGCGCCGTGCTCCTCGCGCGGGAGTAGGGACATGTATCGCAGGATCCAGCGGGTCCACTTCGTGGGAATCGGCGGCATCGGCATGTGCGGGCTGGCGGAGCTCTTGCGCGATCAGGGCTACCACGTGTCCGGCTCGGATCTGCGGGAGGGGCCGACCGTGGCTCGGCTGCGAAGCCTGGGCATTCGCGTCGAGATCGGCCACGCGGAGGCGAACGTGGGCGCCGCCGACGTGGTGGTCTTCTCGTCGGCCGTGCGCGCCACGAACCCGGAGATCGTCGAGGCCGAACGCCGCCAGATCCCCGTGATCGCCCGCGCCGAGATGCTGGCCGAGGTGATGCGCCTGAAGGACGGCATCGCGGTGGCCGGAAGCCACGGCAAGACCACCACCACGTCGCTCATCGCGCACGTGCTGGACGCCGCCGGCCAGGACCCGACCGCCGTCATCGGGGGGCGGGTCCTGGGCTCCGGGGGAGACCCGACGGGAGCCCGTCTGGGCCGCGGCGACCTGCTGGTGGCCGAAGCCGACGAGAGCGACGGCTCCTTCCTGCGGCTGGCGCCGGTGCTGGCCGTGATCACGAACATCGACCCCGAGCACCTGGACCACTACGGCTCCTACGAAGCGGTCCAGGACGCCTTCGTCGACTTCGCCAACCGCGTGCCCTTCTGGGGGGCCGTCGTGATCTGCCTCGATCACCCGGGCGTGCAGGCCATCGTGCCGCGGCTTTCGCGCCGCATCGTGCGCTACGGACTCACCTCGCAGGCGGACTGGGTCGCCACCGACCTCCGCCCCGACGGCCTGGGGATCCGATTCAGCGTGAGCGACAAGAGCGGCGTGTTGGGCGACGTGCGCCTGCGCCTGCCGGGCCGCCACAACGCCCTGAACGCCCTGGCCACGCTGGCGTTGGCACGCGAGTTGGACGTCCCCTTCGACACCGCGGCGTCCGCGCTGGCCGAGTTCGTGGGAATCGAGCGCCGCTTCGAGGACAAGGGGTCGGCCGCCGGCGTCCGGGTGGTCGACGACTACGCCCACCACCCGGCGGAGGTGAAGGCCACCCTGGCGGCCGCGCGCGCCGCCCACACCGGCCGTGTCGTCGCCGTCTTCCAGCCCCACCGCTACACGCGCACCCGGGACTGTTTCGAGGCCTTCACCAGCGCCTTCAACGACGCCGACGTGCTGGTGGTGAGCGAAATCTACGCAGCGGGAGAGGACAAGATCCCGGGCGTGGACGCCAAGGCCCTGGTGGAGGCCATCCAGGCGCACGGCCATCGGGGTGTGAAGCTGCTGCCCGAGCTGGACACCGTCGTGGCGGAGCTGCCCGGCGAGCTCCGGGCCGGCGACCTCGTGCTGACGCTCGGTGCCGGCAACGTCTCCGGCCTGGCCCCCCGACTGCTGGCGGCCTTGGAGGAACGCGCGTGATTCCCGCCGCCGTTCGACGCGAACTCGAAGATCGCCTCGGCGACCGCATTCGCTTCGACGTGCCGATGTCGCGCTACACCTCGCTCCGCGTCGGTGGCCCGGCCGACGCCATGGCGACGCCGTCCGACCGCGGCGATCTGGCGGAACTCCTGCGCGTCTGCGCGCGCCACGGGCTCTCGCACACGGTGCTCGGTTCGGGCTTCAACACGCTGGTGCTGGACGGCGGTCTCGACGGCGTCGTGATCCGGCTCTCCAAGTGGCGCCGGCTCGAGGAACGCCCCGGCGGCCGGGTGCGCGCCGAAGCCGGCTGCTCGCACAGCCAGGTGACGCGCTTCTGCCTGCAGCGCGGCTTCACCGGGCTCGAGTTCGGCGCGGGGATCCCCGGGACCGTCGGCGGTTGGGTCCGCATGAACGCGGGCATCGGGTCGCGCGAGCTGCGACACGTGGTCGCAGACGTGGAGGTGATGTCGCCCACCGGCCGCCAGCGACGCCGCATCCCGGCCCGGGACCTCCACTTCCGGTACCGGTCGCTGCGCGGGCTGGCCCCGGGTTCGATCGTCCTGTCCACGCTGCTGGCGGTCGACCAGAGCGATCCCGAGCAGGTGAAGCGCCGCGTGGACCAGTTGCTGTCCCAGCGCCAAGCCACGCAGCCCCTCGACGTGCCTTCGTGCGGCTCCGTCTTCAAGAACCCGCCGGGCGACCACGCGGGGCGCTTGATCGAGGCGGCGGGCCTGAAGGGCCATCGCGCCGGTGGCGCCGAGATCTCGAGCGTGCACGCCAACTTCATCGCCAACCTGGACGGCGCACGCGCCGCCGACGTGCTCGATCTGATCCGCCACGCCCAGTGCGTGGTGGCCGCCAAGAGCGGCATCTGGCTCGAGCCCGAGGTGCACGTGATGGGGAGGAACCCATGAGTCGATCCGATCGCCGTTCTCAGACGACCGACGCCCACCCGCCTGCGGGCCGCTTCGAACGCGAGCGTCGCGCGCGGGCGGCCCGCGCCCGGGCCCACTTGGCGCGACGGCGGGGGGAGGCGCGGGCCCGTCCCGTGCGGCGGCCGGCGCTGCTGGTGGCGAGCCTGATC
>JAKSBN010000415.1 GCA_022361175.1 Pseudomonadota bacterium
ACGCGGAGCGATTCGGAGCCCTGCTGGAGGCGGTGCGCGACCGCGACACGGAGACGGCGGGGCGCTTGGCCGGCGAGATCACCCGGCGCGGAGCCGAGGCGATGGAGCGCGCCCTGGCTCGCGGGGAGCGCTCGTGATGGGTTGGCTGGTCTCGTTCGCCCTCGGCCTCGCCAGCTGGAGTCTGCTGGAGTACGTGATCCACGGCGTCCTGTCCCACCGCTTCCGGACGTTCGTATCGCCCCTGCACTGGGGACACCACCAGCGCCCGCACGGCGTCTTCACTTCGCCCCTCGCCTGGGTGCCGGGGGCGCTGTTGGTCTTCGGGCTGGCGTCGCTCGCGGCTGGGACGGCCCTGGCGGGCGGCTTCACCCTAGGCGTCTTCCTGGGCTTCGCGCGCTACGAGTGGGTCCACTGGCGCATCCACTTCCGCGAGCCGAAGAACGAGCGCGAGCGCCTGCTGCGCAGCCACCACCTGGCCCACCACTTCTGCCGGCCCCGCCTCTACCACGGGGTGACCACCCGCTTCTGGGATCGCGTCTTCGGAACGCTGCCCGCGGACTGCGAGGCCGACTACGCGCGCGTGGCTTCGCGTCCGCCACTCGAGGGCGAGAGCAACTTCCGCCTCTGCTACAGCTGGGAGGGGGTCCGGGTGTACGCGACGCGCAAGCGCGACCTGGGCTGAACTTCCGGACCCGGCGTTCAGTCGCGCTCAGCGGCACAGGCGGCGACGATGCGCTCTGCGGGCACCTGGAGCTGCACCAGCAGGTACTGCCGGAAGGCCGCCGGGTAGGGCTGGTCGGCGAGGGCGCGCTCCATGCAGAGCAGCCACGCATCGCGCTCGGCAGCGCCGATCGGAAAGCGCCGATGGACCCGGGGAATCGAGATCGGGCCGTACTTCTCGGCGTAGCGCTTGGGTCCACCCAGCCAACCGCACAGGAACCGCGCCAGCTTGTCGATGGAGGTCGAGAGGTGGCGCGGGTGCAGGCGCCTGATGCGGCGCGCTTCCGGCAGCGAATCCATCTCGGCGTAGAAGGCCTCGACCAGACGCTGAATGCCGGTCTCCTCCCCGGCGGCGCGGAACGAAGCGTCTCCGACTCCGTAGGGAGGCGGGTCGGAATTCGGCTGTTGCTGTGTCATGACTCGCACCGGGGGCGCTCGGTCCCGCCAGCCTAGCAGCACAGCGGCTCGGCCGCGTTCGCCGAAGCGAGGCGGCTGGGCTTGGGACTCAGCCCGCGTGATCCGCTCCCGCGTGGCTTCGCATGCGCATGATGTCCGAGGCCGCTCCGGCCACGATCAACAGGTCGCCGCCCCGGAGCACCTCTTCACCGCGCGGTGGGATGAGGGGCGGCCCGTCTCCCCGCTCCAGGGCGACGAAGGAAACGCGCGAGCCCTCGTTGGCGCCGTAGTCCCGCAGGCTGCGGCCGGCCAGCTGCGAATCCAGAGCGACGGGGATCTCCGCCAGGGCCAGCTGTCCGTTGGACTGGTGAGAGCGGGCGAGAAAGTCCGCCACGGCGGGCTGCAGGATGGCCTGCGCGATCTCGAGTCCACCGCTGCGGAAGGGCGAGATCGTGCGATTGGCGCCGGCCCGGCGCAGCTTGCGAATCTGTCCCTCCTGCTCGGCGCGGGCGATCACCTCGATCGCCGGGTTGAGCTCTCGCGACGTGAGTGCGATGACGATGTTCTCCGTGTCCGAGTCGGTGGCCGCCACGAGATGGGCTGCGCGATCGAGTCCCGCCTGCATCAGGATCTCGTCCTCCGCTCCCGAGCCTTCGACCGCGAGATGGCCGGCGTCGAGCGCCTCGCGGAAGGCGTCCGCCCGGCTCTCCACGACGACGAACGTCTTTTCCTCGGCCGCCAGTGCATCGCAGACCGTGCGCCCCATGCGCCCAAAGCCGCAGACGATGACGTGGTCTCGAAGTTGATCGATCTCTCGCTTCATGCGCCTTCTCCAGGACAGTTGCCAGGCCGCAGCCTGCTCCACGACGGCGGCCAGTGTGTACGACGCGACACCGATGCCGCTCACCAGCAGACCGGCGGCGAGGACGCGTCCGCTCTGCGAGATGCCCTCGTCGCCGTAGCCGACCGTCGTGATGGTGACGAGGGTGAAGTAGAGGGACTGCCACAGCGACCAACCCTCGATGGCCGCGAACCCGAGCGTCCCAGACAGCAACACCAGAGCCAGGGCCGCGGCCGCGCGACCCAGGGGGTTTCGATCTCGGGTGCCCCCCTGCTCCCGGTTGGCGAGGCGTGAAAGCATGTGTCGTCCCTGGTGTGCGGGTCCGACACCGTTTTCGGTCTCTCGGAAGGACCACTCCAAGAGAACCGACCGAGAACGCCTGCTCGCCGAAGGCACTTCCGGTGAAGTCTCCGGCCCGCTTCGCGGCTTTACCCGACCTCTCGGGCCGGAGCCGGACCGGCCAAAACGATCGGTCGAGTTACAATGGCGTCATGCATCTTTCGACCCTGCACTTCGGCCCGCGCCGCTTCCTCCACGAGGAAGAAGAGCGGATTCGCACCCAGGTCTATCGCCACATTCGCGTGCGGCCGGTGTCCCCCAGCATCGGGGCCGAGGTGGAGGGCGTCGATCTCGGCCGATTGGACGACGACAGCTTCCGCGAGATCCGCCGCGCGCACTTGGATTTCAAGGTGCTCTTCTTTCGGGACCAAGACATCAGCACCGCTGCCCAGCTCGCCTTCGCGGCCCGCTTCGGCGAGCTCGAAGAGCACCCGTTTCTCCCGGCCAACCCCGATGCCGCCGAGGTGGTTCGCTTCGCCAAGGACGACCAGGTGGTGGGCGTGGAGAACACCTGGCACAGCGACGTGAGCTGGCGCGAGATTCCATCGCTCGGATCGGTACTGCGGGCCGTCCAGGTGCCGGACGTGGGAGGCGACACGCTCTTCTCGGACATGGTGGCGGCGTACCAGGGGCTGCCCGACGAGGTGAAAAAGGAGATCGAGAACTGGCGCGCGGTGCACGACTTCAGCCACTCCTTCGGGGTCGGGATGAGTCCCGACACGCTGGCCGCCCAGCGCGAGAAGTATCCGCCGGTCGAGCATCCGGTCGTGCGAACGCATCCGGAAACGGGCCAGAAGATCCTGTACGTGAACGCCATCTTTACGAGCCACATCGTCGGTCTGCCGCGCGACGAGAGCGATCGCTGGCTCGACTTCCTGTTCCGGCAGTCCCACTTCCCCGAGTATCAGTGCCGCTTCCAGTGGCGGCCCGGGAGCGTTGCGTTCTGGGACAACCGCTCCGTCCAGCACTACGCATCGTCGGACTATTGGCCCAAGACCCGCGTCATGGACCGCGCGACGATCATCGGCGATCGGCCGGCCTGAGTTCGCGCTAGGGAATCGACCAGGACGCGAAGAACGAGGCGTCCGCCAGCGTCTCCGCCGGCGGTGCACCCGTCGCGAAGGCCGCACACAAGAGTAGGCCGGTGAAGAGCGTCTCGAATCCCAGCAGGGCGAGTTGCGACGTGGACATGGGTTCCCTTTCGTTGCGGCCACCGTCTAGTGAGTCGGTGTTCGCACACAGGGGTTCCACGCTGTTCGCCGGGGGGCTACAGATGCGCTGCGGCGGCCTGCCCGATTTCCTCCGGGGTTGCGGGCGGCTCGAAGCGGGCCAGAACCTCGCCGTTTCGCCCGACCAGAAACTTAGTGAAGTTCCAGGGGATGTCCTCGTCCCCGTCCGGTCCGGGATGGCCCGCCTTGAGAAAGCGGTAGAGGTCGCAGGCACCGTCGCCGTTGACCTCGACCTTGGCGAACAGCGGGAAGGAGGCGCCGTAGTTCGACTGCACGAACTCCAGGATCTCGGATTCGGTGCCTGGCTCCTGTCCGCCGAACTGGTTGCACGGGAAGGCCAGCACCGTGAGTCCCTCGTGACTCTCGTGAAGGGTACGCAGACCTGCGTACTGGGGTGTGAGGCCTCACTGGCTGGCGACGTTCACCACCACGCACACCTGGCCGGCGAACTGCGACAGGTGGATGGGCTCGCCGTGGATCGACGGCAGCTCGAAGTCGTGCAGACTGGGCATCGGTTTCTCCTCTGATCGTCTCACCCAGGTTGAATCCCGGAAGGGTATCAGAGCGGCGTCGCGAGTGGCGCGAAACGAGTCACACCACGCGCTGGTCGAGCCACGAGAGCCCGGGTTCGGAGACGCCGGCGGCGCCGGCCGCCCGCGCCAGCGTGCGCAGCCGCTCCGGGTCGTGGAGGGTCGCGTCGTAGAGGGCCACGATGGCGCGATCTCCCCGGGCCAGGAAGGTGCGCTCGCCGAAGTCCGTGTAGCGCGTCGCACCGATGCTGATCAGCAACTGGCTCGGCCGGCCCGCGACCTCGAGCCAGCGCGAGATGTCCTCGAGCGGCCCTGCGTCGCGCTGGTGGTTCATGCGGTCGACGACCCAGGCGAGCAGGCGCTCGTAGAAGTAGCTGTAGTCGGTGAGCGCGCTGTCGACGCCGTATTCGAAGAGCTCGCCGTCGCGCTCGAGAAACGAGCAGAGGCGAAACCGGTCGAGTACGCCGCCCTCGGAGAACCGGTCGATCTCGATGCCGGACAGGGCGGTGCCCTTGGACTCGGGGCCCCAGTTCTTCTTCTCGCTGATCTTGCGGGCGCCCTCCCGCCGAATCGAACAGTCGTTGTGCGCCAGCGCCTGGCGCGGGATCAGCTCCGCGACTTCGGGGCCGCGGTAGACCACGTCGCAGCGCAGGGCCACCTCCGGCTCGATCTGGTGCTTCTCGTGATCGGACCCGAGGCGCAGCAGCGTCGCGGACAGGGGGTCGCAGTGCAGCGGGTGTTCGCCGGCACCCGGCACGTAGAAAGGGAAGAGGCCCTTGGGCGCCTGCGCGTCCGCCGTCTTCACCTGGCGGAAGTCGCCGGCTTCGCCGGCCTGCTCCAGATGCCCGGCGAAGTTGCCGGCCACCCCGAGCCCGATGAGATCCCGATCACAGCCCACGAGGCCCCCCACTGCTACAAAGCCGAGCGAGCGTATCAGGCTTGCCGCGCGTACGCCGCGGATTCGAGCCGAGGCGTCGTTCCGACGCGGCCGCCCTGGGGGCCGTCCGTTTTCCGGGGTTGCCGTGGCGCGTTCGACGCGATGCGAGCCGTCTGCACCGTCGCCGTTGCGTGTCGGTTTGTCGGAGGCGGGAAGGGATGGCGATGTTGCATCGGTTTGTTCTCGGCGGTTGGTTGTGCCTGTCCCTCGGCCTGGTCGCGACGGTGATTCCGGGGACGGCCCGCGGCGGAGATCGCCTGCTGGCCGACTTGCTGCTGGACGTGCCGGGCGGGCTGCCGGCCTCCTTCCCGAAGCCCTTCTGCACGGGCATTCGCGGCAACGGCCCGCGTCTGTTCGCCCACTTCGGTGCGCTCGCCCAGCTGGCCGAGCACGCCGGTCCTCCGCACTGCGCCGCGGGCGGCTCCTCCGGCGCCATCACCACCTTCCTGATCGAGTCGATCCAGGCCAACCCGCTCGCTCACGTGTGCGCCGGCTGGCGCTGTGGCCGCGACGAACGCTGGGCACGCAACGCGTTGCTCTACAAGTCCGCGGCGGCGCTGACGGGCGCGGGGCTGGGCGCCGACTTCCGCGCGCTGCTGGAGCTGGAAGAGGACGTTCGCCGGGCGGGGGTTCCGGATCTCCTGGAACGGAAGCCGGCGGCCGGCGTGGCCGCGCTCGTGCGGGTGCTCCGCGATCGGGGCGGCAGCGTCAACCCGGAGGTGTTCGCGCTCTTGGCGCAGTCGCTGGATCCGGTGTTTCACGCCCGAGACCTGATCCGCGGCCTCGGGGACGCCGTGGCGCTTCGCGTCGACTCGCCGCTCGTCTTCCTGCGCCCGGGGCTCTTCCATTTTCCGGCGTTCGTGGAGGGGCTGGGGCGCATCGGGAGCTTCTACGCCGGCTACGGCGAGTTCTACGACCGCGCCGGCGTCGAGGCTTGGCTGGACGCCTGTGCGCGCGCCAGCATCGACCGGACCTGGGAAGAGACCGCCGCGCTCCGGGGGCCGGGGGGCCGCACCTGCGGCGCAGCCTTCGCGGAACTGGTCGGCGCCTACGGCGCGGCGTTCGAGGCCGAGCGCGCACCGCGAAACCGTCTGGACGACGCCATCGGCGTTCACTTGCCGGTTCTGGTCGGGACGAGTGTGGTGGGCGGCGAGGCGGTCGTCCAGTGGGAGGCGGCGCGGGAGCAGTACTGGCGCGCCGAACGCGTGCACTTCGCGCCCGGCTTCGAGGACATGGCGTTCGGGTACTTCGGGCAGCGGGACGACCTGCGCCGCGTGCACTTCGGCTTGAGAGGCAAGTTCCCCGGCGATCCCGTGACGGAGCGGTTCGTTCCACTGGGCCCGGCGGCCTGGCGCGAGGTGCTGCACGCGTCTCCTGCCGAACCGGGCTTCGCGCCGGCCGTCCCGCTCACCGATGGCCGGCTCTCGGTCGGGGGCTTCGCCGACCCGCTGCGCGTGCAGGTACTCCGCGCCTTGGGCGGCCTCCACGTGGTCACGGTCCATCGGCGTG
This sequence comes from Pseudomonadota bacterium, assembly GCA_022361175.1. Classification (GTDB taxonomy): domain Bacteria; phylum Myxococcota_A; class UBA9160; order UBA9160; family UBA4427; genus JAKSBN01. The sequence goes on from JAKSBN010000415.1 coordinate 6,502, forward strand.
GGCGCGATTCGCTCGAAGGCCGCACACCCGACCTCACGCGGCTCCTCGGCGCCGACGAACGGACGATCGCGAGCCTCTACGCGCTGGACCAACCCGACAGCTCGCTGGCGGCCGCTCTGCGTTCCGCCGCCGGCGTCTGGTGCACGAACTGGAATGCGTTCGACGAGCTCGACGTCGACGGGCTGTTCGCGGACGGCTACCTGGCGCCGCTGCGAACGGCGGATCCGTACTTCCTGTGGCGGCGCGATCCCTACCCCGGCGCCTCGCCCGACGTGGACTTCGTCGGGTGCGGGCCCGGTGAGCTCGCCGCGAATCCCTAGAGGCCTGGCCTCTAGGGAGCCGGCTGCGGACCCCGCACCAAGCCCCCGGGCAGCTCGCCCGTGGGTTTGCCGTCGGTGTAGACCACGCGGCCGTTCTTGACCGTGGCCCGGTAGCCGTCGGCCTTCTGGATCAGACGCCGGCCCTCCGCCGGCAGGTCGTAGACGAACTCCGGTGCGTGAATCCGCAGACGCTCGAAGTCGATCACGTTGACGTCGGCCTTCATGCCGGGGGCGAGCACGCCCCGGTCCTCCAGCCCGTAGAAGTGGGCGGTGCGCCGGGTCTGACGCTCCACGAGCAACTCCAGCGGAATGCGGTCACCCCGCGAACGATCTCTGGCCCAGTGGGTCAGCAGAAACGTGGGCATGCTGGCGTCACAGATGCTGCCGCTGTGGGCGCCGCCGTCGGAGAGACCGAACACCGACTGGGGGTGGAGCATCATTTCCCGCACCGCCTCCAGATCGCCGTCCGCGTAGCCGAGCAGCGGCAGGTAGAGGAGGCCGCGGCCCTCGTTCTCGAGCATCAGGTCGTACGCGACTTCGCGCGGGTTTCGGCCCTCCCGTTCGGCGATCGCTGCCACCGACTTCTCGGGCGACGGCTCGTAGTCGGGCGGATCGCCGAGGGGGAACATCGCGTGGAAGCCGTGGGCCACCAGCATGGCGGGCCCGGGCAGGTCGAGACCGGACAGGTCGACCTCCTCGTCGATCAGGGTCTGGCGCACCTGGGGCTTCGCCAGCTCTCGGCGGCGTTCGGCGGGCGGCAGGGCGGCCAGCCGCGCCCAGGACGGAGAGAAGAGGAAGGGGTGGGCGGTGCTCTCGAAGCCCAGCAACAGGCCCGTCGGGCGCGCCGCCACCTGGGGAGTCAAGTGGCCGCCTTCGGCGGCGTCCTGCTCACAGGCCTCCAGGAGGCGTCGCCACTGCACGGAGTCGAGCGGTTGCTGGAGACACGCAAAAGTGACGGGCCGCCCCGTCTCCTTCGCCAGCCGGCGCATCCAATCCAGTTCGCGGGTTTCGGGAGCGAGATCGCTGGCGACTTCGAACACGCCGTGGCCCACGACGCCCAGCATGCG
>JAKSBN010000518.1 GCA_022361175.1 Pseudomonadota bacterium
CTCCACACCGTGAAGGTCCAGAACTGGGACAAGACCATCACGACGATTCCCACCCACAAGCTGATCGAGCAGTCGTTCAAGAACTGGCGCGGCATGAGCGAGTCGGGCGGGCGGCGCATCAAGCGCGCACTCGCCATCGACATGACGACCGTTCGCTTCCTGGAGGAGGACGACATCGTCCGCTTCGGGCGCCTGGCGCTCCTGCGCGGCTACATGGAGGACAAGCGCCAGGAGCTGCGCGACGCCAACGCCAGCCGCGACCCGGCCGTGGCGGCCGACCTGCGCCGGCTGACGAACCTGGGCACCTTCCGCGCCTACCTGTGGGCGTATCTGCGGGCGCACCGGGGGCTCCACCAGACCGACATGACGCTGCTGGTCCGCCAGCTGCCGCCGTCGTCCAAGGGGCTCCCCATCGAGATCTACTGCTTCACGCGGGACACGGACTGGATCCGCTACGAAGAGATCCAGTCCGACATCTTCGATCACTTCCTGGCCATCGCCCCCGAGTTCTCGTTGCGCGTTTTTCAGGAGCCGAGCGGCGGCGACTTCGCGCGGGCGTTCGGCCAGTCCTCCGAGGGGGCGTCATGACGACGGAGCTTGCGGCCGGCAAGACGGCCGTCATCACCGGAGCGAGTCGGGGTCTGGGAGCCGCCCTGGCCGAGTCGTTCGCCGCGGCCGGCCTGCGGCTCGGGCTGTGTTCCCGCTCGCAGCCCGTTCTGCCGGATTCGGACGCCGTGCTGGCGGAGTGCCTGGACGTGTGTGACGAGAAGCGCGTCGATGCCTTTGCAGAGCGCTGTGCCGAGCGCTTCGGGACCATCGACCTGTGGATCAACAACGCGGGCGTGCTGGAGCCGGTGAGCCCGCTGCGCGACGTGGCGGTGGAGGACTTCCGGCGCCACGTCGACGTCAACCTGACCGGGGTCTTCCTGGGCACCCGCGCCTTCGTGCGTCACGTTCGCGCCCGCGGCGGCGAGGGCGTGTTGATCAACATCTCGTCGGGCGCCGCCTGGAACCCGTACGCGGGCTGGTCCGCGTACTGCGCGGCCAAGTCGGGGGTCGATCGCCTGACCGAGTGCGTGCAGGCGGAGGAGGCGGGGACGGGTCTGCGCTGCCACGCGGTGGCTCCCGGCGTGATCGATACGGACATGCAGCGCTTCATCCGGGAGCTCCCCGACGAGCGCTTTCCCGACGTGGAACGATTTCGCGAGATGAAGCGCGACGACACCTTCAACACACCGGGGTTCGTGGCCCGCGAACTGCTGGCCATCGCCTTCGATCCGGCCGCGCGGCCCGAAGAGGTGGTGCTGCGGCTCCCGGCCGAGAAGGGCTGACCGCCGCTACACCCCGGTGTGAACCGGTGCGGGTTCCTCCTGCAGCAGCGCGGCGAGTCCCGAGACGCCTCGCTTCAAGACGGCGTGCGTTTCGGGTCCGGTCAGCGACAGGCGCACGGCGTGCGGGGCCGGCTGTCGGCCGACGGCGAAGCGCTCGGCCGTGCCGACGCGCAGGCCGCGCGCCAAGGCGTGGGCGGCGAAGGCCTCGCCGCGCCACGGCTCGGGCAGGGGCAGCCAGGCGTGATAGGCCGCGCCCGCCGCGATGCCGGGCAGCGCGCTTCGCGCGAGGCGCTGGCGTTCGCGGGCGTCGGCGGCGCGCTGGTCGGCCAGCTCCGCGGCGCGTCCGGACTCGATCCAGCGGCTTGCGAGCTGGGCGGTGCCGGGCGTCACCATCATCTGCGTGGCCAGCACGCCACTGGCGAGGGCGTTCACCCGCTCGCGCGGTGCGCGCACGAACCCGAGGCGCAGGCCCGGCGCGACGCTCTTGGACAGGCTGGTGACGTAGTGCCCGAGCTCCGGCGCCAGCGCGCACAGGGGCGTGGGCGCACCGGGAACGGCGAAGGCGCAGAGATCGTCCTCGACGAAGGGCAGGCCGTGCTCGCGGAGCACTTCCACGACGGCGTGCCGCCGCCTCTCGGGCATGACCGAGGCGGTGGGGTTCTGGGCCGTGGGAGTGCAGTAGAGGAGTCCCGCTCCCGGACGGCGGCAGGCCGCGCGGAGCGCGTCGGGACACAACCCGTCCGCATCCAAGTCGATTGGCTCGAGCTCGAGGCGCAGAAACTGCGCGGCCGCCAACAGGCCGGGAAAGCACAGGCGCTCGACCAGTACGCGCTGTCCCGGGCCGGCCAGCGCCGCCAACGACAGCAGCAGCCCGTGCTGGGCGCCCTGGGTCACCACGATTTCCTCCGCAGGAGCGGAGACGCCCGAGCGGGCGAGCCAGTGCGCGCCGGCCTCGCGATCGCTTTGGCGGCCGACCGCTGGGTGGTAGGCCAGAAGCACGTCCTCCCGCGTTCCCTCGAGCCCCGCCTCGACGAGCGCGGCGTCCCAGGGGCCGCGGGCCGGCAGGTTCACGCTGAGGTCGATGACTCCCTCCGGAGCCGGCCCCACCGCAAACGGCGCCGGCTCCGAAGCGCCGCCGCCGGCGACGAACGTCCCGCGACCCACCTCCCCGCGCAGGAGCCCCCGGCGCGCGGCCTCCGCGTAGGCGCGCGTCACGGTCCCAACGGTCAAGCCCAGGGCGTCCGCCAGCTCGCGATGGGTTGGGACGCGGGATCCCGGCAAGAGCGCTCCGGCGGCGATGTCGGCCGCGAGGGCGTTGGCGATGGCGCGGTAGCGGGGGCCGGGCTGCTGGGAGAGGTCGGGCTGCCAAATTGTCATCAAGACAATATAGCTATTGTCTCTCGATATTCTCCAGATACGATCGGCGTGATGAGAAGCAATCGTTTCTATTGTATGGAGACAATATGGTGAGCCTGGACCGTGCAGCCCTGCGGATCGAGAGCCGGTTGCTTCACGGGCCGATCGCGTCTCGGGTCGAGGGCGCGCTCGTCCTCCCCATTTTTCGCTCGACCGTCTTCGAGAGCGGCCCGCCCGAGAGCGAGCTTCGCTATGCGAGGCGCTCGAACCTGCCCAACCAGCTGTCCGTCGCGGCCCAGATCGCCGACCTCGAGGGTGCCGAGCAGGGCCTGGTGGCGGCGAGCGGGATGGCGGCCGTGTCCGCCGTGCTGCTCGCACTGCTGCGAAGTGGCGACCACCTGTTGGTGCAGGAAGGCGTCTACGGGGGCACACGGCTGTGGTTGCGCGAGCGCGCCGCCGCACTCGGGTGGAGCGTCGACTCCTTCGACGGCACGGAGCCGGACACCTGGGCCGCGAAGCGGCGGCCCAACACGCGTGTCGTCTGGGTCGAGAGCCTCACGAATCCCCTGCTGCGCGTGGCGGATCACGAAGCCGTGGTGCGCTTTGCTCGCGCGCACGGTCTCGTGTCGGTGATCGACAACACCTTCGCGAGTCCCATCAACTTCCGGCCGCTTGTGCTCGGCTACGACTTGGCCGTCCACAGTGCCACCAAGTATCTGAACGGCCACCACGACGTCGTGGCCGGTGCCATCGCGGGCGGGGCGCCCTTGTTGGCGCAGATCCGCGACGTGCTGTCGCAGCTCGGCGGCTGTCTCGATCCACAGGCTTGCTACCTGCTGCAGCGCGGCCTCCACACCCTGGCGCTGCGCGTGGAGCGGCAGAACGCCAACGCCCTGGCTCTCGCCCGCGCCCTCGAAGCGCATCCCCAGGTCCGGTTCGTCGGCTATCCGGGGCTGGCGAGCCATCCCGAGCACGGGCGGGCGGCGCGCCTGTTCGGCGGGGGTGGCGGTGTGCTGGTGTTCGCACCGGCCGGCGGTGTCGACGCCGTGGAGCGGCTGGTGGACCGCGTGCAGCTGGCGGCCGAGGGGCCCAGTCTGGGCGGCGTGCGGACGACGCTGGCGCGCCCGGCCCGCACATCGCACGCGGGTCTCTCTCGCGCCGAGCTGGCCGCCGCCGGGATTCCGCCCGATCTCGTGCGCATCGCGGTCGGCATCGAGGCGGCCGAGGACCTGATCGCCGATTTCACCCGCGCCCTGGAGCCCGACCCGTGACGATCCCCATCCGCATTGTCGATGCCTTCGCGGCGAGTCCCTTCGCCGGCAACCCGGCTGCCGTCTGTACGCTCGAAGCGGCCCCGGACGAGACCTGGTGCCAGAACGTGGCGGCCGAGATGAACCTGTCGGAGACGGCCTTCGTGTGGCCGGAGGGCGATCGCTTTCGGCTCCGCTGGTTCACACCCAGCGTGGAAGTGCCGCTCTGCGGGCACGCCACGCTGGCGGCGGCGCACGTGCTGTGGGAGACGCAGCTGGTCGACGCCGCGCACCCGGTCGCCTTCGACACGCTCTCCGGCGTGTTGAGTGCGCGCGCCGCCGCTGGCTGGATCGAGCTGGACTTCCCGTCCCTGGAGCCGAAGCCCGCGGCGTTGCCGGCCGCCGCGCGCCGCGCCCTGGGCGACGCGCCGGTGCGCGAGGTGTGCTCGGTCGACGGCGGCTTCGAGGCCGTACTCGCCCTGCTCGACGACGCGCGCGCGGTGCGCTCGCTGGTTCCGGATCTCGGCTCGCTGCGCGCCCCGGGCACTCCGGGTCTCTTGGTGACGGCACCGGGCGACACGCCGGGCTGCGATTTCGTGTCGCGCTTCTTCGCCCCGGGTGTGGGGATCGACGAAGATCCAGTCACGGGCGGCGCCCACTGCGCGTTGGCTCCGTTCTGGTCGGCGCGCACGGGCCGGAGCGAGCTCGTCGGCCATCAGCTCTCCGCCCGGGGCGGGGTGGTTCGCGTGAAGGTCACGGGAACGCGGGTCCGACTGCAGGGCCAGGCCGTTACGGTCGTGCAGGGAACTCTCTCGGGGCCCGCCGAGGCCGGCTCGGGAACTCGCGCCTAGCGGAGCAGCGAGAACACCACCAGCGCGGCCAGCGCCAACGCCACCGCGCCCGCCGCGTAGGCGACCAGGCGCGCGATGCCCTCGACGCGCTGGTTCTGTCGCAGACGCGCCGCGCTGCGCTCGAAGACGCCCGTCATGCCCGCCGGCTTGTCGCGGATCTCGGTCGTCACGCCGCCGGGGATGGCCACGATCGAGACGGTGACGTTGTCGTAGCCGCCGCGCGTGTTGGCCAACTCGACCAGTGTGTTGACCGCCTGGCTGGGCGGCTCGCGTTCGAGCACGGCGGCGATCTCGGAGTCCGAGACCAGACTCGTCAGGCCGTCCGAGCACAAGAGGAAGCGATCCCCGGGTTGGACCTCCACCCGGGTCATCTCGGGCTCGACGCGTGAATCCACCCCGATCGAACGCAGGATCTCGTTGCGGCGCGGGTGCACGGCGGCCTCCTCGGCCGTCAGCAGTCCGCGGCGCATCATCTCCGCGACCACCGAGTGATCGGCCGTCAGCGGTTCGATGGCACCCGCTCTCAAACGGTAGGCCCGGCTGTCGCCGACGTGGCCGACCCATGCGTCGTCACCGCGGTCGAGCAGCAGCGTCACGAGCGTGGTGCCCATGCCGCGCAGCTCGACGTTGTCCGCCGAGACCTGGTAGACCTGTCGATTCGCGGAGTCAAAGGCTTCGGCGAGGACTTCGGGCGTCGGCTTGTCCGACGTCTGAAAAGAGTCGCGCAGGGCTTCCAACGCCACGCGGCTGGCCGTGGCTCCGCCGCGGTGCCCGCCCATGCCATCCGCCACCACGAACAGTCGAGAGCCGTTCACGCCGTGGAATTCGCCGCACGCGTCTTCGTTGGCTTCGCGGACCCGACCCACGTCGCTTCGCGCGGCGACGACGGCGGCGGCCGGCTCGATCAGGCTCATTGGTGGTACACTAGCTCGACGTCCCCGATCCGGATGCGGTCGCCGGGGTGAAGTCGCGCGCGTCGAATGGCGTTTCCGTTCACGAACGTCCCGTTGCTCGAGTCGAGATCCTCGAGCTTGACCTCGTCGGGGTCCTGGACGATGCGCGCGTGGCGGCGGGACGCGGCATCGGAGGGAATCACGATGTCGTTCTCCGAGAGCGATCCCAGCGTGATGACACGGCCGTGCAAGAACACCTTGCGGCCCACGTCGGCCCCCCCGACGAACACGAGAGCCGCCGTTCGCGCTCGCCGCCGCGATAGGGCGTAGCCCGCCCCGCCCGCCAGCGCCAGGAGAATGACGATCCACGGCCAGCGCGCCACCCGGCGGTCCGGGTAGCGGTGGGTGCGGCTGTCCGAGCGGCCAGCGCTGCGGATCTCCACCCGGTGGAGCTCGCCGTCCAGGTCGCCCGCGAATTCCACCCGATAGGCGCCGCGCGCCTGCTCGATGATCTCCGCCAGATAGCGCGCGAAGGGCTCCGGCGACGTGGCGTGGCGCAGCGAGCCGCCGGTCGCGGTGGTGAGCTCCACCAGCTTGTCGAGCTCGCGGCCCCCGAAGCGGGAGTAGCCGACCGCGAAGACCGGCGTGCGCGGACGCAGCTCGTCGCCGCGGCTGCGGCCGACGATCTCGTCCAATCCGCGCTGGCTGTCCGAGTCGCGCCCGTCCGAGAGAACGGCGATGGCGTGGCGGCGGGGCAGATCGGCGGTCTCGGCCAAGAGGCCGAGTGCGGCATCGATGCTGTCGTAGAGGACCGTGGCCAGCGAGTCCCCGGCCAGGGCGACGGCGGCCAGCCGCGCTTGCACCTCGCGGCGCGGCACTTCGAAATCGGCCACGATCCGCACGCCTCCGCCATAGGTCACGACCGCGAGCCGGTCGTCGGGCGGGAGCGCCGCGGCGAACCCGATGGCGGCCTCCCGCGCGGCGTCGAGCGGGGCGCCCTTCAGGCGGCGGCTGTTGTTGAGCACCAGCACCCACGCCACGGGCGCCGCCACCTCCGTGCCGGGCTGCACGCGCAGCTCGTCGGGATCGAAGCGCGAGCCGTTGTCCACCAGGACGAAGTCCTCGGCGGTGAGACCCGGCACGGCCATTCCGGCTCGCGTCTCGGCCCGGACCCAGGCCCGCACCCATCCCTCACCGCTGGCGTCCACGTCGTCCAGGAAGAGGCGCTCCACGGCGGGAGCGTCCGCCGTGGGTTCAGCCGCGACGGGGAGGGCTAGGAAGGCGATTGCGAGCCACATCCACCGCATCCCGGCCACCCTCATCCAAAACGACGCACGGCGCCGCAGCTTTCGAACCCCACCCGTGTTCCGGGCGAAGGATACCCTCTGGGGCGACGAAGCCAGCCCCTTCCGAGTGGGTTGCCCGCGTACCTCAAGGGGTTTCGCCCGTTGCCGAACCCAACCACCACAAGACGCCGGCGGCGGCGATGCACAGCGTGAGCATGATCACGGCCAGGGGGATCCACGCGTGCTGGGGCCGCTCGGGGCCGGTCTCGTAGAGCAGGGCCACCTCGTCTGCGAGCTGGATCAGGTCTCCTGACGCGAGGGGCACCGGCTCTGTTTGGACGGGACTCCCGTTCAGGCGAGTGCCGTTCACGCTGCCGTCGTCGCACAGGGTGTGGTGATCTCCGGCCAGGCGGATGACGGCGTGGCGGCGCGAGACCCGCGCCAGACCCAGGATCAGATCCGAGGTGGGATCGCGACCGATCCGGAACTCGGCCCCCCGAACCGCCGCCGAGGCCACCCGCCGCCGACCCTTGAGCTGCACCACCCGGGCCTCGAGGGCGGCCTCGGGTGTGGTGGCTTCCGGGGCGCTCATTCCGCGTCGACCCGGATGCGGGCCACGGTATCCACCGTGATGTCCCCGGTTGGCGCTTCCAGCAGGCGCACGCGGGCACCCAGGTCGAACACCTCCTCCACCTCGACGGTGGCGAGCACGCGGCCGTCGTCGACCAGGGTTCCTCGCAGGCCGGCGCGCAGGCCCTGTTCGCGGCCCGCTTCCACCAGCACCGAGATGCCGCCGTCGGCGTGCGATTCGACGTCGAGCACCTCGCTGGCCACCACCCGACCCGGCGGTGGTGCGACGTGCCGTCCGGCCGTGCTGGGCGCGGGGCCGGGCCGCACCCGCGGAGTCCGGGCGGGGGTGCGGGGACGGACCGTGCCGCCTCGCTGGCGCCGGACGCCTTGCGTGGGCTCGAGATCCACGAACAGGCGATAGGCCACTGAGGCGTCTCGGTGGCTGCGTGCCGCCACGACCAGGCGGTACTCGCCGGGTTCGATCGGCAGCGAGAACGCCCGCGGTCGGCTGCCGTCCGCCGGCTCGTGGTGGACCACGCTGCCGTCCGCGGCGTCGAGGCGGAGCTGCACATCGGTCTGCGGCGCGCCAAAGTCACCGTCCGCGGTAACGCGCAGTCGGCCGGGGCCGCGCAGTGAGAGGCGATACCAGTCGGCGCAGCGCGACTCGGCGCAGTGAAGGTCGCCCTCCACGGCCTGACCCGGCGCCAGGCGGCCCACGTCGGCGGGGCTGGGACCGGGCGCGTAGGCGCCGCCGCCCCACTGGGCGCAGGCACCCAGGGAGAGCGCCAGGACGCTTGCGCCGAGTGCCCGGCTCCACTGCTGCGACGCGCCGAAGGGCGCCCTGCCGACGGGCATCCCGGCTCCTTCCCAAGCCAACCGTGCCGGCGACAAAGCTAGCCTATCTCTGCATGCCACCCGTCTGGGCTCGCAGCCCCCAGCTCGGGACCGAGGGGCTACACTTGCGGCGGAACACGAAGCGCTCGGGGCACCGATCCAGACTCAGGGTCGCAGATTGAAACAACAAACGTTTGTTTGTTTTACCGAGGTGTCGCGAACCCTGCTACCTGACTTGGGGATCCCCCCGACACCTGCACGTTCCGGAGCACAAAGGACGGCCCACCCATGAGTGAGTTGCAACCGGCAGTCTCGGCAGACGGAGCCAGCGGCACCGCCGAGCGCATCCTGGATGCGGCGGAGGCGCTGTTCGCCGAGCGCGGACTGGCCGGAACGGCCGTTCGAGACATCGCCGCGCGGGTCTCCCTCAATCCCGCGAGTCTCTACAACCATTTCCCCAGCAAGCAGGCGCTGTACGAGGCGGTGCTGGAGCGCGGCGTCCAGCCTCTCATCCAGGTGGTGGCCGAGACGACCGCGAGCCGTTCCGATCCCGAGATCGGCGACCAGGCCATCGAGGCGCTGATGGCCCACCTGAAGCGCACCCCGCATCTGCCCCGACTGATTCAGCACGAGGCCGTGACGGGTGGCGAGCATCTGGCGCGCTTGGCGCGGCGCTGGATTCGGCCTCTCACCAGCGAGGCGCTGGCGCGTCTGAAGGAAGCCGAGACCGGGTGGGAGGAGGACGAGTTCCCCAACCTGATCGCGGCCTGGATGAACCTGGTCTTCGGTCACTTTGCCATGGCGCCGCTGCTGGAGGAGGTCTTCGAGGAGGACCCGCTCTCCGACGAGAGCCTTGCCCGCCAGACGCGATTCCTGCGCAAGCTGACGCGCCAGATCATCCCCAACCCCCGCTAGTCGCCACCGGCGCGAAACCGGCGGCCGTGGCGCGCGGCAGCGCGGGATCGCGCCGCGCGCGCCACGCCGCGATGGACTACTCGAAGTCGCGATCCTTGACGGTCTTGCGCCCGTCCGAACTGGCGCGGTCGATCGCCTCGTCGCACATGCGGCGGATCTTGTCGGACAGCGCGGTCAGCACGTTCGCCGACGTCTTCATTCCGCTCTTGTCCTTGATGTACGCCTTCAGCTTGGAGGCGACGACTAGCACTTCGTTGTCGGGCATCGCGACTGCCGTCCTTTCGTTCGAACTGGGTTCGTGCTTCGTTCGAGATGGGTTCGTGCTTCGTTCGAGATTCTTCGTTCGAGCCGTTCTGGATGCGCGCGCCGACCGGACCCCGCCGGAGACGAATCACATCGACCGCCGGCAAGCATGCACCGGCCCAGTGCGGAACGCAACGAGGGCGGGGCGGCTTCGAAATGCGGGCTAGTCTCCGGTCATGGCCTTGGCCATCGAAGGCGTGGCGCTGTGGGATGGCGGCTCGGACCGGCTCCACTCGGGGCCGCTCACCGTTCGCGTCGAACACGGCCGGGTGACCGGTGTGGGGGACGATCCGGAGCTGCGGGCCGGGGCCCGGATCGAGGCGCATCCCGGCGCCACGCTGATGCCGGGCTTGGTCGACGGGCACGTTCACATGACATTGGATCCGGAACTCCGGGACCCCGCCGCCAACGCGGCTCTGGCCCCCGACCGGATCACGGCCGACATGGAGCGACGGGCCGACGCCATGCTGCGCGCCGGAATCACGACGGCCCGAGACCTGGGTGGCGGGCTGGGTCTCGAGCTCGACCTGCGGGATCGCATTGCCGCGGGCGTAGTGAGCGGGCCACGGCTTGTCTGTGCGGGCCAGCCTGTCACCACGCCGGGTGGCCACTGTCACTTTTGGGGTGGCGAAGCGCGGGACGAAGCCGAACGCCGAGCCGTGGTCGCGCGTCAATCCGCCACCGGTGCCGATTGGATCAAGGTGATGGCGAGCGGTGGCGTCATCACCCGGGGAAGCCGTCCCTGGGAGCCCCAGTTCTCCCAAGTCGAGCTCGGCCAGATCGTGGACGAGGCCGGTCGGCGCGGTCTCCCGGTGGCCGCGCATTGCCACGGGACGCGCAGCATCGCCTCCGCCGTGGCCGCCGGCGTGCGCACGGTGGAACACTGCTCGTTTGCCGGCCGGGCCGGGTTCGGCAGCGACTTCGACGCCGGGGTCGTGGAGAGCGTGGCGCGGTCGAGCGCGTGGGTATCGCCGACGGTCAACGCCGGTTGGGCCCGCCGGCTGGAAGCGGAGGGAGACCCGTCGGGCTTTGCGCTGCGGATGGGCGCGCTGCTTCGCGCCCTGGTCAAGGCCGGCGCCCGTTTCTTGGCGTCCACCGACGCCGGCATCCCTCGCGTCCACCACGACCGGCTGGCGGACGGCCTCGCGATCTTCGCGCGCCTCTCCGGCCTTTCCAACGCCGCGGTCCTGCGAAGCGCCACCTCGGAAGCGGCGCGCGCCCTCGGCCTCGACACAGAAATCGGTCAGGTGCGCATCGGCGCCGTCGCGGACTTGATGGCCGTCCCCGGAGACCCCCTGCAGGACCTGACCTGTCTGCGGCGGCCGCTGCAGGTCTGGGCGCGCGGCCGCCCAGTGCTCGAAACGGGGTAAAGGGCAGGGCGCTGCTCGTGTCTTCTCCCGAGCCGCGTCCCGCACGGGCCCTAGAACGACGTTCAGACCGACGCTGCCCTCAAGGCGGGCCGGATCGGGCTCGAAGAACTCGAACGAGCACACGCCTCGGAGGACCACCATGGGCGACTCCGCACCTGGAGGAGTCGGCAAGCGGCGGGCCATCGTAGACATTCTCGTCGACGAGGGCATCGTGACGGACGAGCAGCTCGGCTACGCGACCCGCGTCCACGCCAAGCTCGCCGACCGCCGTCCTTTGCTGCAGATCCTCCAGGAACTCGGCTATGTGGAAGCGGAGGCGATCCGCGGCGCCTTGACCCGCAACCGAGTCGACGTGCGCTTGGGCGAGCTCCTGATCGAGTTGGGGCTGATTCGGGAAGAAGACCTCCAGCACGCGCTCGACATCCAGTCCGAGCAGACCGATCGGAAGCTCCGCCTGGGCGAAGTGCTGGTGGAGCACCACTTCATCGAAGAGCGCAAGCTGACCGAAGCCCTGGCCTATCAGCTCGGCTACCCCTTCGTCGAGCCGCAGTTCGCCGAGATCGAACCCGGCATCCTGTCGCGCGCCCCCCGGCGTTGGCTGATCGAGCACGAGTTCGTACCGATTCGGAGCGAGGACGGCCACGTGGTCGTGGCCTTCTCGAATCCGCTCGACGAACAGTTGGTGCGGGCCGCCGAGACGGTCTACGGCGACGGCAAGGTCATCCCCGCCATCGCCCCGCCGTCGGCGATTCGCGAGGCGCTCGGCCGCATGGGCGGAGACGAGACCCCGGCCGAGCTCGAGCAGGTGGTCGAACAGCAGACCGTCGACCTCGTGAACGATCTCTTCGACGCCGCGATCGAGCGCAACGCCAGCGACATCCACATCGAGCCCATGAAGGACCGCATCCGCGTCCGCTTCCGCGAGGACGGCGTGCTGATCCCGTTTCGCGAACTGCCGAAGGACGTCGCTGCGCCGGTCTGCAGCCGGATCAAGGTCCTCTGCGGCGCGGACATCGCCGAGCGCCGCCGGCATCAGGACGGCCGCCTCTTCTATGAGGCCGGGTCGCACCAGCTGGACATGCGGGTCTCGTTCTACGCCACCATCCACGGCGAGAAGATCGTGCTGCGCCTGCTCAACCGTCAGCAGACGTTGTTGTCGCTGGCGGAGGTCGGGATGGCGCCGCGGATGCTGGAGCGCTTCATCGACGGCGCGCTCGAACGGCCGAGCGGCGTGGTCATCGTGACGGGCCCGACGGGGTCGGGCAAGACCACTACGCTCTACAGTGCGATCCAGCACATCAACTCGCCCGAGACCAGCATCATCACGGCCGAGGATCCCGTCGAGTACGTCATCGACGGCGTGGCGCAGTGCTCGATCAACCCCGGCATCGGGCTCGGTTTCGAGGAGACGCTGCGCCACATCGTGCGGCAGGACCCGGACGTGATCGTCATCGGCGAGATCCGCGATCCCTTTTCGGCCGAGACGGCGATCCAGGCCGCGTTGACCGGCCACAAGGTCATCACGACGTTCCACACCGAGGACACGATCGGCGGATTGCTCCGACTCTTGAACATGGACATCGAGGCCTTCATGGTCTCGTCGACGGTGGTGAGCGTGGTGGCGCAGCGCCTGTTGCGGCGCGTCTGCCCCGACTGCACTCGTCCCTACAAGCCCACCGCCTCCGACCTGCGCCGGCTCGGCTACTCCGACGACGCCTTCGGGGGACACGAGATGGCGGTGGGGCGCGGCTGCGGCACCTGCCGCTACACCGGCTACCACGGCCGCGTCGCGATCTTCGAGCTGCTCGTCCTGGAGGAAGAGGTTCGCGACGCGATCCTCAACCGGCGCACTTCGCACGAGATTCGGCGCGTGAGCCGCGAAGCGAGCGGCCTGGTAAGCCTGCTCGAGGAGGGCATCGTCAAGGCGGCGCGCGGCCTCACGACCGTGGACGAGATCGTGCGCATGCTGCCGAGACTCGATCGGCCCCGGCCCCTTCGGGAGCTGCGGCGCCTGGTGGGGGAGTAGAGACGTGGCGACTCAGATGTCCATCGGCGAAATCGTGCGGAAGGAGATCGCGGCGAATCGCACGCATCTACCGCTCTTCGAGGGCACCGGCGCGCGGCTTCAGGAGATCCTCTCCAGCCAGAGCTTCGACGTGGACGAGGTCGACGACATCGTGTCCGGCGACCTGACGCTCACCAGCGCGGTGCTGCGCGCGTCGAACTCCTCGTTCTTCGGCGGTCTCGAGAAGGTCGAATCCGTGCGCGACGCGATCATGCGCATCGGCGTGAAGAAGGTCGCCCAGCTGGCGCTCCTGATCTCCCAGAAGCAGCACTTCCGGGTGAAAACGCCCGAGTACGCACCCTACGTGGAGGCCATCTGGCGCCACTCCGTGGCGGCGGCCATGGGCGCACAGTGGCTGGCGGAGAAGCTGCGGCTCGCGGACATCGCTTCGAAGGCGTTCCTGTGCGGCCTGCTCCACGACGTGGGACAGCTCTTCGTCCTGCGCGTCGTCGACGACCTGCGCCAATCGAAGCGCCACCGCTTCGATCCCTCGGAGTCGCTGGTGCTGGAGGTGCTGTCGGCGATGCACACCGAGTGCGGCGAAGAGCTGATGCGCTCGTGGAACATTCCGGAGCTCTACTGCGACGTCGTGCGCCATCACCACGACCGCGATTTCGACGAACGCGACGAGCTCCTGGTGCTGGTGCGGCTGATCGACCAGGCCTGCAACAAACTGGGAATCGGGCCGCATCCAGATCCCGATCGCGTGCTGTCGCACACTCCCGAGGCCCAGGTTCTGCGGGTGTCCGACGTGGTGCTGGCCGAGCTGGAGATCCTGCTGGAAGACGCACTGCAGATCGCCGAAGCCTAGAGGCCATCTGGCTCGGTCGAGGTACTGAGATGGCCTCTAGCCGGGGCCCCCCGGCGCGGGCGAAACCGCCGGCAGGCAGGCCAGCCGCTGCGACACGAACTCGGCCAGCGCCCGCTGGCTCTCGCCTGGAGTCTCCAGAAAGCGCAGCCCGATGCGGTCGAGGTGCCGATACTGCTCGCTGGCGCGCAGGCTGAGCGAGCGGCCTCCCGGCAGCGAGAGCTCGAGGTTCAGGCACAAGTTCGCCGGCAGGTGCTCGCCCGGCCGGAACAGGCAGCCACCTTCGGACAGCTCCAGCACCGAGCCGGTGAAGCGCCGATCGGCGCGCACTCCGCGCGCGGCCAGGTGGGTGGCCACGCGAGGCACGCGACGATTCATGGACAACGCCTTCTGGAACAGTCGATACAGCGACTTCAAGCCGGCGGGCCGCGTCGTCCAGCCGACGATTCGCGGGTCCTCCTGAGACGGCGGCCGCGCGCCCGTCAAGAGCACGATGGGCGTCTCGGGTTCGCGCTCGACCTTGGGGACGCGGCCCAGATGGCGGGTGTCCACGACGCGCAGGTCGGGGGCCTCCTCGCGGAACCCGGCCACGGCGGGGACGAGGCGATAGCCGAGTTGCAGCAGCGCGGCTCGCGCGCCGGGTTCGAAGGCGCGGGGCTCGACGCTCGAGAAGACGTTCCAAGGCTTGGCTTCACGGATGCGCATGTCGCCTTCATCGGCCGCGCGGACAGGGGCTTGAACCGGTCGCAAGCGGTGTGGGTGCTATTCCACTCGCTTTAGGTCTTCCAGCCACCGGGACACGCGCGAGGCGTGCCAATTGCCGAGGACGGCGACGAGAGGCGGCGCGAAGCAGCAGAGCCAGAAGGCCGCGGCCACCGCGGCGAGCGGCACGCCCAGTACTTCGTCCGCCAGGCGCGAGAAGTCCATCCAGTGGCCGCCCCCCTTGGCCTCGCCGTAGAGCTCCCGGTGGAAGGCGCTGGTCCACAAGCGGTAGGCGAAGCGCAGGTCGTAGAGGATCGTGAAGGCCCCCACGAAGGCGTAGAGCGGCCGCTCGCCGGGGCGTTGGCAGGCCCGGCCCGAGAGCGCCCGGTGGAGAAACAGGCCGCCGATCAGGAGTTCGGTCCCGTGGCCCATGGCGAGGATCACGGCCTCGTGCGCAGCCGTCCAGGCCGTTGCCGCGTAGAGCGAAGCGGCCGCGGCAGACAGGCCCAAGCTCCACCGGTTGCGCCGAAACACCCAGATGGATGCCACCAGGAGCGCTTGCACGCCCACCGCGATGGCCGGCACGCGCGCGCCGTGGCTGGTGACGCCGCCGCCGTAGGTGAAGTCGAACGCGGGGATCGAGGGCAGCCCGTAGAGCCAGCCCGTCGCCGCGTGACCCAGCTCGTGGGCCAGCACCACGAAGGTCGAGAGCACGAACGACACGAACGGCAGCTTGAGCGCCACGGCCGCCGCCGCCGTGCCGCCCGCCAGGCAGAGCCAGCCCGAACGCTCGATGTCACCGCCTACGCCCATCACAGGGGGAATCGGCCGTCGCGTCCGCGGCCTGAGTTCGGGTGTCGCCTAAGCTCTCCCGCCATGGACGTCGGACGTTTCGCGCCCTCGACGACGGGGCCGGCCCATCCGGGCACGCTGCTGTCGGCGCTGCTCTGCTGGCTGGACGCGCGCGCCCGCGGCGGCCGCGTGGTGCTGCGCCTCGAGGATCTCGACCCCCAGCGCTGTCGACCCGAGTGGAGCCGCCTGATGCGAGAGGCGCTTGGCTGGCTCGGGCTCGACTGGGACGAAGTGGAGGAGCAGCACCGGGCGCGCGAGCGCCACGAAGCGGCACTGGACGAGCTGGCCTCCCTCGGGCTCCTGTATCCGTGTCGCTGTACCCGTGCGACGCTGCGCGCCGCGGGCGAGCCCGCGCCGGACGGCGGCGTGCGCTACCCGGGGACCTGCCGCGCGCGCGAACTGCCCGGCGGTGGCTGGCGGGAAGCGCCGGAAGCACTGCGGGTGCGCCTGCCAGGGGGCCGGATCTCGCTCCTGGACGAATCCGGTCTGGAGCTGGGAGGCGACCCGACGCGCGTCTTCGGCGATCCGGTCGTGTGGCGTCGCGACGGCTCGCCGGCCTATCACCTGGCGAGCGTGGTCGACGACGCCGCCGCGGGCGTGACCCGCGTCGTGCGCGGCCGCGACCTGGCCGCCAGCGCGTTGCCCCAGCGCGCCCTGCAGCGCCTGCTCGGGTTGCCGGAGCCGCGCTACCGCCACCACCCGCTGCTGCTGGAAGAACGCGGCGCCAAGTTCGCCAAGTTTCACGGCGCCATCGGGTTCGACGCGCTGCGCGCGGCCTACGAGCCCGAGGCGCTGTGCGGGTTTCTGGCTCACGCGGTGTCGCTGCGGCCCGAGCCGACGCCGGTGAGGCCCCGCGAACTCGTCTCTGGTTTCGACTGGGACGACGTCGAACCCGCCGACCGACTCGTGCGTGTGAAGGCCGGCCGACTCGAGCTCGGCCCGCCTGCACTGGACGCTAGACGATGAGTTCCAGGATCGACGCTTCGCCCGGCACGCCCACCCGGAGAGGAAAGCCGTAGAAGCCCGTCCCCCGGTGCACGTACAGCCGGCTGCTGCCGCGGGCGAAGAGCCCGTGATCGGGCCAGCGGGTGCCGGACAGCACCGTCCAATCGAGTCCCAGCGAGACCAGTCCCACCTGGCCCCCGTGCGTGTGGCCGGAGAGAGTGAGATCGACGTCATCGTCGGGCACGTGGTGGAACGCGGAGGGGTCGTGGAGCAGCAGCAGGCGCAGGTGGTCGGGGCGGCGCGGGTACCGGCCGAGCAGCGTCTCCAGATGTTCGCCGCGATCGCGGAAGCGGTAGTCGGCCCCCACGATCTGCACGTCGCCCACCGGCGTCTTCGCCGTGGCTTCCTCGTCGACCAGCAGCCGGATGCCGTTGGCTTCGAGGCCGTGGCGCACTTCGTCGGGAGCCTCGTGGTCGTGATTGCCGAAGATGGCGAAGCAGCGCTCGGCGTGGGGCTGCAAGGGGGCCAACGCCGCTGCCAGCGCTCCGGCGCTGCCCCGGCCCTCCATGGTGAGGAAGTCGCCGGTCAGCAGCACCAGGTGGGGCTCGCGGCTGGCGAGCTCCTCGACGCGACGCCGCAGCCGCTCGACGGACTGCCAGGGACCCAGGTGCGGGTCGGTGATCTGCAGCAGCCGCAGCGCCGTCCCGACGTCCTGGGTCGGGGCGCGGCGGTGCCGTTCGACGGGCACCCGGGTCAGCTTCTTCGGCCCCGAACGACCCAGTCGGATGCGGACGAATTCCCGCTGCGGGCGCGCCGACGTGACGACGGAGGCGATCGCGACGACGAGCGGCAGGACGTCCAGCGGGTCGAGCCAGGCGGCGGCCTCCGACCCGAGCGTCCAGGTGACGAGCGCGCGCAGCGGGAGGAGGCCGAGGAGCCAGACCCCGGACATGAAGCCCGCCGCCACGAACACCTGCCCGGGCACGCTCACCGCGAAGCGAAAGACGCGTCCGCGCAGACGCGCCTGCACCAAGTGGCCCAAGTGCAGGCCGGCCGCCACCACGCCCAGGCACCCGAGCGCCAGAGCGGGCGCCAAGAGCGGCTCGGGGCACCAGAGCGGCAGGCGTGTCTGGACCCAGATGGCGCCGGGCACGGCGAACGCCAACACGACGCCGGTGAAGATCCCGTAGGTGCGGCCGCGCACGAAGCCGGCGTAGATCGGCACGCCCACCGCGACGACGGCCGCCAGGGCCTGGAAGCTCTGAGCCAACAGGGAGGTCACGCCGGGAAGATAGCCGCGCGGCGGCAGCCCGGTGATCGCGGGGCCGCGAATGCAGGATTCGCCCGAGTCCCTCGGCGGTCCGCTCAATTCTGGACGAGGTGAGACTCACGCGCGCCCGGCGGCGACCGATGAGGGCGTCGTGGCATCCGAACGCGAGATTCAGAGGCTGCGGTCGCGGCTCGAGCGCAGCGAAGCGGAACTCCAGGAGCTCGCCTATGTCGTGTCCCACGACCTGCAGGCGCCGCTGCGCACCGTATCCGCGTTCGTCGAGCTGATGGACGACCGGCAGGCGCTGCTCGACGAGGAGGCGCGGGACTTCCTGGAGCTGATCGCCGACGGCGCCCGGCACATGCAGGCCATGATCGAGGGGCTTCTCGCGTACTCGCGCGCGGGCAGCGCGCCGGCGTCGTCCGATCCCAGCGCACACACCGAGGCGGCGCTGCTGGAGGCGCTCGGTCGCCTGCGAAGCCCGATCATGAACCGGGGCGCACAGGTGGAGTGGACGGAGCTGCCGCCGGTGGCGGCCGACCCGGAGCGGCTGGAAGAGATCTTCTTCCAGCTCGTGGACAACGCCCTGAAGTTCTGCACCGCCGCGCCTCCCCGGATCTTCGTGGAAGCCGCCGTCTTCGACGGTCGCTGCCGCATCCGCGTGCGCGACAACGGCATCGGCATCGCGGGCGAGCACGTCACTCGGATCTTCCGCCTGTTCCAACGGCTTCACACCCAGAACGAGTATCCGGGCGTGGGCGTGGGGCTCGCCATCGTGGCCCGTCTGGTGGGACGGATGGACGGCGAGTGGGGCGTCGAACCCGGCGAGGGGGGC
>JAKSBN010000498.1 GCA_022361175.1 Pseudomonadota bacterium
CCTACACCCGCGGCTGCGGCACGCTGCGGTCGCTGGACTACTGGGGTGACCGCGCCAACCGCGCGCCCTCCAACTACACGGACGGGCGGGTGAAGCGCCTGTCCGGCACCAATCTGAATCCCACCGGCGGCGGGGACATCCACGGCGAGGGCGGGCGGCTGCTGAACCTGACCGAGGTGCCGCCGTTCGACAGCATCTTCGCGCTCGGCGCCACCAACGTGGATGCCACGGTGGCTCCAGTGATCGGCGCGCTCTTCGCGGTGCGGCACTTGGAGGGGTCGATCGACAACTCCCCCTTCCCCCAGGGCCCCTGGAACACGGACTTTCGGATCAAGAACATCGGCGCCCTGGCGTCGGTCCCCAATACGACCACGGACGGCGTGATCGGCACCATGCCCGGCGACCAGGGCCTGGTGCTGCGGCCCTTGAACGAGAACCTCTTCGTGCCCTCAGCGGCGCTGCGCGAGCGTCTGGACGACTTCGACAGCTTCGACCAGAACATCAGCCAGAACGAGCTCTCGTGGAACCACGGCGCCGGCCAGGACGAGCACGAGCTGAAGGAGGCCTACCTCGACATCGAGATGTTCGACCACCGGCTGTGGCTGCGGCTCGGAAAACAGAACATCGTTTGGGGAAAGACCGAGCTCTTCCGGACCACCGACCAGTTCAACCCACAGGACCTGGCCCTGTCGTCGCTGCCGAGCCTGGAGGAATCGCGGCTGGCCCAGTGGTCGGCCCGCGGCGTCTGGTCGTTCTACGACGTGGGGCCGTTGCAGGACGTGCGGCTCGAGCTGGCCGTGAACCTGGACGACTTCGAGCCGGTCGATCTGGGCCGCTGCGGCGAGCCCTACACCCCGTTCCTGGTCTGCGGCAAGTCCGGCGGCCTCTTCGCCCACGGCTTGAGCGGCACGGGCCTGGCCGGCGAGGAGCGGCCGCCCAACTGGTGGGAGGACATCCAGGGCCTCGAGGGCGGCGTGCGGCTGGAGTTTCGCTGGGAGCGCTTCAGCTTCGCCCTGGTGGACTTTTACGGCTACAGCGACTCGCCCTACGTGGAGTACATCAACGAGTACCAGCGGCGGGTCGATCCGCTGACGGGACGGCCGCTGGACGTCCGCGGGCGCGAGTTCGTGGACCCGACCCTGCCCATCTCGGCCCAGGACGCCGACGCCATCCGGCGCCAGGCGGATCTCTTCCACACCGGCAACCGCCAGCTCTTCGACGTGCTGTGCTCCGTGTCGGTCGGCATCGCGGCCGCGGCGGGCCCGGCACTCGAGCCTCTGGCCGATGCGTGCCTGGTGGACGTCCCGAACCGCCAAACGGTGCTGGACTTCGGTCTGATGGTCCCCGTCGCGGGCGCGCTGACCGTGGCGCTCACGGGCAACAACCTGGCCCGCGCCCTGATCGACACGATCGCGCCCGGCGCGGGGAGCAACCTGGTGGAGCTCAACCAAGACGGGGGAGACACTCCGCTCAATACGGACGACGTCGGCGCGTTCTGCGAGAATCCCTTCAACTCCTGTCTTCGCTATTTCACGACGCCCTCCCAGCAAGCGCTTCTGGGCTGTGGCCCCTTCTACGGCAACAACTGCGACCTGCACGGCATCGACCTCTTCAACACCGAGGCCAGCGTTCTGCTCCAGGCCGCCCCCGGGTTCGAAGCGACGGGGCCGATCGGTACGCGCTTCGCGGCCGGCGTCGGCTCGGTGGTGCTGCCCGGGGCGAGGGCACCCACCGACCCGGGCTACGACCCGCTCATCGACGGCTGCGTGGCGCCCGGGCCCGCGGGCTGCGGCGCGGCGTCGGCGCTCTCGCACCCGTTGACGGGAGATCCCTTCCGCAACGAGATGGGCGCGCTGTCGTGGAACTTCGTGATGCTCCTGGCCGCCCTGGGCGCCGCCAACGACGCCGACTGCGTCCCGACCGATCCGCAGACCTGTCGCCTCGTGCGGGGACTGGTCGCGGTCACGGGCGTGCAGCGCCCCGAGATCCGGGCCGGCGGCAACGGGCGGTTGGGGCGGCGAGACTTCCTGTGGCACGGCGGCGGCGAGGCGGTGCTGCGGTACAACAAGCGCAACGTGCTGGGCCTCTCCATGGACTTCGCCGAGGACCGCACCAAGACGAACTGGAGCTTCGAGCTCACGTGGATCAACAAGGAGGTCTTCTTCAACTCCTTCGACTCCGACTACGTGGACAAGGCCGACGTCTACAACCTGACCGTCTCCGTGGACCGTCCCACGTTCATCAACTTCCTGAATCCGAACCGCACCTTCTTCATCAACAGCCAGTGGTTCATGCGCTGGATCGAGGGCTACCGGGGCAATCGCGCCTTCACGGCGGACGGGCCCTTCTCGGTACTGGGGACGCTGTCGTTCGGCACCGGGTACTTCCAGGACCGGCTGCTGCCGAACATCACCGTCATCCACGACTTCATGTCGCATTCGGGCGGTGCGATCATGCAGATCGGGTACCGCTTCAACGAGGTGATGTCGCTGTCCGTGGGCGGAGCGCTCTTCTACGGCGGACCGGGCCTGGCGCGCATTCCGGACCGTCAGATCGGCATCACCAACAACGGCGGCAGCTTCGAGACGCGCACCAACTTCCAGGGGCTGTCGGCCATCTCCGAGCGCGACGAGGTCTTCATGCGCGTCCGCTACACGTTCTGATCCGCGCTCGCGCGAGGGCGCGCCGAGGCCGACGGGCAGGAAGAACCGATTGGCCCGACCACTGCCAACCGCCGCCGGTGTCCTCCGCGCCGGATGGCGGCCGGACGCTTCGGGACCTCGATTGACCTCTGGAGTGAGCTTTGAAACAGTAGGCGATCTCCCGCCCCCGGGCCTCTCGGCACCGCGGAGAGTGAGGCAGAGGTTCACGCGCATGTCGAAGTTCTGGGAGCGCCCGCGCGCGTTCGCGACCGCGCTGACGGCCACGCTGGTGGGCGTGGGTTTTCTGGTCGCCATGGCCAGCGCGGGTTGGCCCGGCGCGACCAACGGCTGTCTCGAGCCGGACGCCACCCGCCCGGACTGCTTCTGTGAACGCTCCGAACAGCGCTGGATCGCCCAGCCGGCCAACACGCTCTCCAACCTGGGTTTCGTGGGAGTCGGGCTCGCGATCGGCGTGTGGGCCGACCGCCGCCGGCGCCGCGGCACCGCCGCCCCGTCTAACCCTATCGACGGCGATCCCCGTACGGCGGCGCTCTTCGCGGCGGTGATCGCACTGCTGGGACCCGGCAGCATGGCGCTGCATGCGTCCCAGACGATCTGGGGCGGTCAGGTGGACGTCGCCTCCATGTACCTGTTCTCGTCGCTGGTGATCGCCTTCGGCGTGCAGCGCATCACGGACTGCAGCTGGGGCCGGTTCGCGGGCCTCTTCGCCGGGCTCTTCGCACTCTTGGTGGCGACCAAGCTCTGGATTCCCATCGAATCCAACATCGTCTTCGGATCGACCCTCGTCAGCATGATCGTCGTCGATCTCGTCGCCCGCCGCCGCCGCCCCGAACGCCGCCGCGACACCCGCTACCTCGTCGCCGCCGTCACCCTCTTCCTCGCCGCCTTCGCCATCTGGCTGCCCTCCCGCACCGGCGGCCCCTGGTGCGACCCCAACTCCTGGCTCCAAGGCCACGCCCTCTGGCACCTCCTCTGCGCCCTCGCCGCCGCCGCCGTCTTCCTCTACCTCCACTCCGAACAAGAAGAACCCACCCCCGCCTGAATCGACTCGC
>JAKSBN010000242.1 GCA_022361175.1 Pseudomonadota bacterium
GGCGGCACAAGCTGCCGGACGAGCGCCAGGCGCTCACCCACAAGTTCTCGATCGCGGGCCACGAGGGCTATCTCACCACGGGGCTGTACGAAGACGGTCAACCGGGCGAGATTTTCCTCAAGATGGCCAAGGAGGGCAGCACCGTCTCGGGCCTGATGGACACCATCGCCACGATGACGTCCCTCTCGCTGCAGTACGGCGTGCCGCTGCGGGCGCTGGTGGACAAGTTCAGCCACACGCGCTTCGAGCCCTCGGGGTTCACCAACAACTCCGAGATCCCGATCGCCAAGTCGGTGATGGACTACGTCTTCCGGTACCTGGGCAACCGCTACCTGCCGACCGAGGAGTCGAACGTCGAGACGCTGCCGCAGGGCGAGGCCGAGGCGGCTCCAGCGGCGGAAGACGGGCCGCGCGCGGCCGTCGCCGGGGGCTCGGGGCTGCCGGTGAGCGAGCCCCGGGGCTTCGTGAATCAGGCAGACGCCCCGTCCTGCATGGATTGCGGCTCGATCATGATCCGCAACGGAGCCTGCTACAAGTGCGCGAATTGCGGAGGAACCAGCGGCTGCAGCTGAGACAAGAGCCCGTTTTCTCCAGAACGCGAGAACGGGCTCGCACCGGCCCACCGAGCCGGCAAGTCAAGGAGCGCGGGGTGTGTCGGGCCGTTGGGGGGTGGCCGGGCACGCCTCGCGCTCTCTTGCTTCGTAGGTACGGGGCGCGCGTCACGGGGAGGAGAAAGACCATGGGTTCTCGTAGCGTGTGGCAGCGCTTCGGTCGGCTGGGGCTCCTGTGCGCTATCGCGCTCGGCACGTCCGGTTGCATCACAGTGGACTTGTTTGGCGGCCGCGACGCGCCGCTGCAAGAGGCGATCGTCGCCGGCAAGCGCGGCCCCAAGGTGGCGGTGATCGACGTGTCGGGCGTGCTGCGCGTCTCCGACGCCGAGGGCGGCTGGCTGCAGCGCGGCCGCGCGGGAACCCTGGCCCACGTGCGCGAGCAGCTGGACCTGGCGGCGAAGGACGACCAGGTGAAGGCCCTGCTGATCCGCGTCGACAGCCCGGGGGGCAGCGCGGTGGCCAGCGACCTCGTCTACGAGGACATCCTGCGGGTGAAGCGCGAGCGGGGTCTGCCCGTGGCCGCGCAGTTCGTCGGTGTGGCCACCTCGGGAGGCTACTACGCCGCCATGGCGGCGGACGTCGTCGTGGCCCAGCGCAACGCGGTCACCGGCTCCATCGGTGTCCTGTTCCAGGGCGTGAGTTTGCAGGGCTTGATGGACAAGCTGGGCGTCGAGGACCAGACGCTGGTGTCGGGGCCCTTCAAGGACGCCGGGTCGCCGCTGCGCCGCATGAAGGCGGCCGAGCGGCAGCACCTGCAGACCGTGCTGGACGACCTGCACGACCGCTTTCGCGAGGTGGTCGTGGCCGGGCGTCCCCAGCTCGGCGCCGAGCAGGTGGCGGGCCTCGCGGACGGCCGCATCTTCAGTGCCCCCCAAGCGCTCGCCGCCGGCCTGGTCGACGCCATCGGCTCTCCGGAAGACAGCGTCGAACGTCTGCGCGCGATCCTCGGCGTGCCGGAGGTGCGCGTGGTTCGGTACCACGCGCGCGGAGAGACCCCGCACAACTTGTACGCCCGTGCGTTGTCGCCGCCGGACCTGCGTGCCGAGCTGTTGCGCTGGCTTCCGGTCCTGCCTTCACCGGGCTTTCACTATTTGTGGTGGCCGGCGGGCCACTGACGACGGGCGCTGGTGCGCCCGATCCGATATACGAGCGGGGTCGAAACAGCGCCGGGCCGAGTGTGCCTGAGGGGCTTCGTGGCAACACCGTCTCCTGAGCAGTTCGTGGAGCTCCTGGCTCCCCCGCTCCGACAGGCTGCGGCCATTGCGCGGGCCCTGGAGGGCCGCGTGGCCAATCGTCCCAAGTCGGGCGAGGAGACGGCCGTCAAGCAGGCCCTCACCGTCGCCGACACCGCCTGCCAGGAAACGCTCCTGGTGCCGCTCTTGGAGGCGTTCCCGGACGTTCGCATCGAAGCCGAAGAAGACACGGCCAGCGTCCACGGCTTCGCCACGGAAGGCGACGCGCTGGTCGTCGTCGACCCCATCGACGGCACGCTCCACTCCTATCTCGACGCCGAGGGCCCCTACGCCATCATGGCCGGGCTGGTGCTCGCGTCTCGCTACGAAGCCGGCCTGATCGCGCTGCCGCGCGAGGGCCTGTTTCTCGAGGCGGTGCGCGGTACGGGGGCATGGGTGTCGCGGGCGACCGGGAAGCGGCGGGCGGCCGAGCCCATCGCCGACGGCAAGCGAGTGCTGGTGTCGCACGGCATGCCCCAGAGCGTGCGCCACGCGCTCCGGGACCGCGGCTACGAGGTCGCGATGGGGTGTGGCGGCGCGGTGGGCATCGCGCCCCTCGTCCGCGGCGTCTGCGCCGGACTTCGCTACGCGTCGAACGACCTGGGGGTGAGCGTGCGCGGACGCATCTCGGCGGCTATCGCGCGGGCTGCGGGAGCACACGTTGTCGGACGGGACGGCGAAGCGTTCCCCGAGGACGAGCACACACCCGCGCCCATCCTGGTCTCGGCCGCCCAAGAGCGCGACGCCCGGGCGATACTCGACGTGGTGGCGGCTTCGGGAGTCGCCGGCTAGCGGCGCCGTAGGGATCCCTTCGCGGGGTCGTAGCGCCAGAGGCCTTCGCGTCCGCGCAGGTGAACCCCGCCGCGCCAACGATCGATACCGTTCAGTGCGACGGCGTCCGCCTCGCCCTGCGAGACGCGCCGCCCGGCGTCGGTGATCGAGAAGCGGCGCTCGGCCGGGGCCCCGTCGTCGGGACCCACGCCGACCACCAGGGGCTCCGGGCCGCGACCCAGATCGGCGAGCGTCTTCCAGGCGAAAAGGTCGCCCAGGAACGGGCTCTCCTCGGCATCCTGGATGGCGGCGAAGACGGTTCGCCCCGTCGCATCGCCGGCCGCCACCGCGGCCAGGGCCTGGCGCTCCGTGCGGGACAGGCCGTCGTCGACACCCGGGTACTCCTCCAGAAAGCGGCGCAGTGCCGCCGCGAGAAAGGGCAGAGGGGCGAGCTCCTGCGCCGCCAACGCGCACAGCTCCGTGGGGTCCGGCGCCACGAAGGCGGCCCACGCACGCGCTCCCAGCTCCAGTTGTTCGGTCGTCACCCGCGCCCGCGTCTCGAAAAGAGAGGCCATCTGGTCCGGGGCCAGTTGGCCCAGGCCGAGGAAGCGCGGCAGCCCCGGGAAGGCCCCGACGCACACCAACGAGAGCTGCTTGGGAGCCTGCCGTGAGAAGTAGTCCAGGTGGTGGATCAGGCACAGCTGATCGTAGAGATCGTTCTCGAACCACAGGACCGCCTCCGCCGCGTCGAGGCAGCGGGCCAGGTCGCGATCGTCCTGCACGAGGCGCCCCCGCTTGTCGGGGGGCAGGGCGCCCAGCGAGGCGTAGAAGCGCTCGCGGTCCTGCCTCCACTGCTCGCGGGGCAGCTGGCCGCGCACCGGCCCGTCGTGGAGCACTTCGGCCCACACGCCGTGCTCGCTGGGGAGCCCCGCGCGCTCGAGCACCGCGCGGGCCGCGTCGCCGTTGTGGAGGTGATAGACGGCGCTCGCGCTCGATTCTGCGAGGACGGACTCGGCCATGGCGATCTCCTCTTGCTGCTCGGCGAGGAGCGTCCGCAGTTTGCGGCGCGCCCGCGAGAGCAGGCTCTTCACGGTTCCGACCGGTGCGTCCAGGCTCTCGGCCAGCTTCTGATGCCACAAGCTCCGCGGCTTCCAAGAGCTCCGGCGCCGCCGGAGCGTCGTGGGCGACGTCGTCGGGCGCCCTCCACCCAAAGGGCATCGGTCGGCTCCGCGGTCACCGCTTTCTCCTCTGCCGGCCTAGACGAGACCGAGGCCGCCAGGATTGCAGGCGAGGTCCGGAAACAGAAAGAGCCCGGCGAGACGTCTCGGCCGGGCCCTCTCGGCGAACGATGGGGGCGCTACATCTTCTCGTAGTTGGGCCCCTCGCCGCCCTCGGGCGGCGTCCACGTGATCACCTGATACGGATCCGCGATGTCGCAGGTCTTGCAGTGGACGCAGTTTTCGTGGTGGATGAAGAGCTTCTTGCCGTTGGGGCTGCCGGGGTCGTCGACCATCTCGTAGACCGCCGCCGGACAGAAGTTCTCGCACGGGTTGCCGTACTCCTCGAGGCACGCGGTGGCGCACACGTCGGTGTCGGCCACCACCAGGTGCGACGGCTGGTCCACCTCGTGCTGGGTGCCGCTGAACTGCACCAGGTGCTCCTTCGAGAACGTGATCTTGCCGTCGAACTCCACCGGATGCGGCTTGCGATCCTTCTCGGGCAGCTCCGACAGGCGCTTCATGTTCGCGTGGCCCGGCTGCGTCGAGAGCTTGTCGACCAGCCCGCGTCCCTTGGTGGGGATCAGGAGCGGCACGTTCATCAGGAAGAAGAGCTGGTGCAGCTGGGCCGAGCCCGTGAAGTTGCGGGCCTCCATGTGCTCTTCGTAGGCCCAGCTGTTGCGGAACCGCTCGGTGTAGCCGCCGAGCGTCGTGGTGGTGAAGTCGTCCTTGGCGAGCGCGTCCACCAGGGTCTCGGCCGCCAGCATGCCGGACTTCATGGCCGTGTGAACGCCGGCCAGCTTCATGATGTTCAGCATCGAGGCCCCGTCGCCCAGGAGCAGCGCGCCGTTGCAGTAGAGCTTGGGCTGCGCGTAGAGGCCGCCCGACGGGACGCACTTGGCGCCGTACCGGACGAGCTCGCCGCCCTCCAGCAGGTCCTGCATGAACTTCGTCGTCTTGAAACGCTGGGCTTCCAGGTGCGGGTCGTGGTTCGGGTTCTCCGCGTCGAGCGGGGTCACGAAGCCGAACGACACCAGGTTGTCCTTCATGTCGTAGAGCCACATGCCGTTCAGCTCGTTCAGGAACTCGGGGAAGAGCGAGCCGTGGATCACGCGGCCCGGCTTGTGCTTCTCGGGCTTGATCCGCCAGATCTCCTTGATGCCGGTCTCGTAGGTCTGGGGGTTGTCGCCGTGCAGGTCGAAGCGGTCGAGCAGCTGCTTGGTCAGGCTGCCGCGCACGCCTTCGCCCAGCACCACGCACTTCGCCATGATGTCCATGCCGGGCTGGAAGTTCGACTTGGGCTTGCCCTCGTGGTCGACGCCCATGTCGCCGGTTCGCACGCCGACGACCCGATCGCCCTCGGTGAGGATCTCGTCGCCCGCGAAGCCGGGGTAGATCTCGATTCCCAGCTCCTCGCACTTCTCGGCCATCCACTTGACCACGTTCGAGAGCGAGGCCACGTGGTAGCCGTTCTTCTGGAACATGGGCGGGACGATGGGCGACTTGACGTGGAAGTTGCGGAAGAAGGCCATGAACTGCGAGTCGTCCGCCACGTGCTCGGTGGGGAAGCCCTGCTCCTCGAAGTCCGGCATCAGCTCGCGGATGGCGCGAGGATTGATCACGGCGCCCGAGAGCTGGTGGTCGCCCACCGCGGCCGCCTTCTCGATGATGAGAATCGCGGGCTCCTCGAGGGCGGGCTTGCCGTTCTTCTGCGCCTCTTCGTTGTAGGCGTCCACCTGCTTCTTCAGGTGGTAGGCACAGGCCAGGTTCGCCGGGCCGGCCCCCACGAACAGGACGTCGACCTCCATGCTCTCGCGTTCGATCTCACTCATCGTATTCCCTTCGCTCGACGTCGGCGGCGCAGGGCGCTCGCCGCGTGCTTGGACTGCAGGGCGGGTCGAGTCCGACCGGCGCCCAGTGCGGTGTCGGGAAAGTAGGAAACCCCCCGTTTCGGAACAAGGAAAGCGCGCTCGTGGCCCCGCGGGAGGGTGACTCTCGGTCCCACCCGAGGAGGCGTCCCGCCGTCGCGTTGCCCCCCTGTGGGCGCTCTCCTATGGTGCCCCGGCGCGCCGCGCCCCCTTCCATCCGGTCGCCTCGAGGCGGCGGGAAGCACGAAAGGCCAGCCCTCGAACATGGCGACGATGATCACCGAGGAGTGCATCAACTGTGGCGTCTGCGAGCCCGAGTGCCCCAACGACGCGATCACGGAAGGCGAGGAGACCTTCGTGATCAACCCTTCTCTGTGTACCGAGTGCGTGGGCTTTCACGACTCGGAGCAGTGCGCGGCCGTGTGTCCGGTGGACTGCTGCGTCGCCGACCCCAACAACGTCGAGGAGGAGCCGGTGCTGTTCGAACGGGCGAAGGCCCTCCATCCCGACCGGGCCGGCGAGCTGGCGCTGTCCCCGGAAACCTCTCGCTTTCGCGCCTAGAAATCACGACGGGTCCCCGGAATCGGCTCCGGGCGGTGTTTCGTCCGTTGGCGGGGCGCCGGAGTCTATAATCATCCCGTGAGTCAACGTTCAGGCCTGGTCGACATCGCTCGCCACTTCCTCGAAGTGCACGGCGAGCTCACTCGGCTCTTCGCTCGCTACGAGGGGGGAGAGCTGCACTTCGAAGACGTGCGCGAGCTCGTGGGAGACGACGCCGCGAGCCCACTGTTCCGGCTGAAGGAGCGCTGCCACGCGTTGTTTCGCGGCGACGGCGGCGTCGGGCACCGCGAGGCGCTCTTCGATCTGGCAGTGGGGAGCCTCTTCCACGAGGCGATGAAGCTCCGGGAGAACCTCTACCAGCTGGAGATCTATGCGCCGCGGGTCGAGGCCCTGCGCAGCGAGGCCGCCCCCGATTCGACCGAGCTCTTCCAGGAGTTCGAGAAGATCCTGGCGGGCGCGACCCTGCGTCTGGGAGAGTGCGTCGACGAGACCCGGGCGCTCCTGGCCCATGCCGGTGCGCAGTTTCGCGTCCTCTTGGCTCACCACCGCGACGATGCGCTGGTCACCCGCTACTTGGTGAAGAGCCGCGAGGAAGTCGAGGCGGTCTTTCCGGGCGGGCTGGATGCCCTCTTGTGCTGGATTCACGGCGAAGCCTCGGGCGGCTACCGGGTCGCCGCGTCTTCGTGGCTGGCGAGCGGCTATTTCGGGGAGGCGGCCGAGGCCATCGCGGAGGCCCGTGCCCACGGCGGCAAGGGCGCCGAGCTCGAGCGCCTCGCGAGCTACGCCGACGGCATGCTGGCCTACCAGCGCGGCGACTACGCGCGCAGTCTCGAGCGTCTGAACGACTGGTTGGATCGGGGGCCGTCCCGGGACGAGCTCGACTGCGCCCGCATCGCCGTCACCGCAGTGGGCCGGATCCCCGAGCTGTCGCGCAACGAGGGCGACGAAGCGCTGGCCAAGGACGCCCGACAGCTCGTCCAGAGGCTGGAACCCCTGGCCCGCCAGGCCGCACCGGCTGCGTAGGCCAGTGCCTAGAGGCCATCTCATAAACCTCGACCGAGAGGTTTATGAGATGGCCTCTAGGGATCGTCTTCGGCGGCGACTGGAGCCACGCCGTGGGTGACGAAGTTCCGGACCTCGTCGCGGCGCCACGCGACGGCCGTCGGCGTGAAGATGTCCAGGCCCAGCACCCGCTTGCTGAACTCGGCGCCGGCGTAGTGGAACAGGGCGAGGCCGAGAAAGTTCTGGAAGAAGTGCCGCGACGAGGCCTTGCGCAGGTCGCCGCTTTCGACGCCGGCGCGGTAGAAGGACAGGATACTCCCCACGGTCTTCTCGATCGTCGGCTGGAGCGGCCGGAGATCGACCGGCACCCGGTCGACGAAGATGCGCAGCAAGATCAGCGAGTAGTTGCGGCGCTCGGCCAACAGGTCGTTGAAGTCGTCGAGGAGTCGTTCCAAGCGCTCGCGGTGAGGCAGGTCGAGACTCAGCACCGCCCCGATGCGGTGATCGAACTCCTCCAGCATGCGGGACAGGACGGCCAGGTAGAGCGCCCCCTTGCTCGGGAAGTAGTAGTAGAGCGCGGTCTTCTGGACGCCGACGGCCTCGGCCATGTCCTGCAGATGGGCGCCGGCGTAGCCCTTCTCCGCAAACTGCGCCTCGGCCACGGCCAGGATCTTCTCGCGGGTATCTGCGCTCCGCCGTTCCTGGGCCATGGGTCTCCCTGTCGCGCTCACGCTCGCCCGAGCTAGGCGGAAGCGGGCTTGCGACTCGCGAAGTAGAGCCAGCCGCTGAGGCCGGAGACGATCAACGCGATGCCGATCCACTGCGGCTCGGTCAGGCCGAGCGCGACCGTGGGATTGACGCGCCAGTGCTCGATGACGATGCGGCCCGCGCCGTTCGCCATCAGGTACTCCCCGGCCAGAAACGGGCTGCGGTGGCGTCGCCACCACAGGACGCCCGCCACCGGCAGCAGCCACAACACTTCGTAGAGCTGCGTCGGGTGCACCGCCTGGTGCGTCGGCGGAGCTCCCTCCGGAAACGCGACGGCCCACGGCACGTCGGTGGGGCGGCCGTAGTCGTCGCCCACGAGAAAGCAGCCGATTCGGCCCAGCGACTGCCCGACGGCGGCGCCGACGGCCACCGTGTTGAGGAACTTGATGAACGGGATGCCGTGCACGCGGCACCCGATGGCGGAGGCGGCGATGCCGCCCATCAGTCCGCCGTACCACGTGATGCCCGCGCGATCGAAAAAGAGCCGGGAGAACGGGATGCCCTCGCGGATGCCCACGTCGATGGTGAAGTAGATCTTGGCGCCGAGAACGCCTCCCACCATGCACCAGATCAGCATGGTGGAGGCCAGCTCCGGGTCGAGTCCCTCCTCGGTCATGCGCTTCGACGAGATGGCGGCCGCGGCCAGGAAGCCGATGGCCATCATCACCCCGAAGCTACTCACGGGGTAGTCGAGGAAAGGGATGTGGAAGAGCGTGGGGAACATCTAGCGCCTTCGGGGCAGCCTACGTGACGCCATGGAGCGCAGCAAGCGGTTCAGGACTTCGACAGAGTCACGTGGAAGCGCGCGCCGTGGCCCTCTTCGCCGTCGACCCAGGCGGTTCCGCGGTGCGTCTCGGCGATTTTCTTCACGATGGCGAGCCCGACGCCGGTGGAGCGGCGCCCGTCGGCGCGAGCTCCGAGGCTCTTGAAGATCTCGAAGATGCGTTCGCGATTCGCGTAGGCCACTCCCTTGCCGTTGTCGCTCACCACGATGTGGTAGCGCTCGGGCTCCTCGGCGATCTCGATCCGCAGGCGGGGGTTTGAGCACGGGCCCATGTGGTCGAGCGCGTTGCCGAGCAGGTTGGAGAAGACCTGGTACAGACGGGTGCGGTTGGAGAAGACGAGGGGCGGGTTTGCGGGCAGCACCAGATTCACGCCCTGTTCGTCCAGCCGCGGCTTCAGCTCGGCGCGCAGCTGGAGCAGGATCGAGCGCGGATCCACCATCGTGCGGCGCTCGCCCGGCTGGCCGATGCGCGACAGCTCCAGCAGATCCTGAATCAGGATCTCCATGGTCCGGCCGGCCTGCTCCACCCGGTCCAGGAAGTGGAGGCCCGTATCGTCGAGCCGCTCCTGGTAGTCGGTCCGGAGCAGACGCGAGAAGCCCAGCAGCGAGACCAGCGGCGAGCGCAGATCGTGGGAGACGGTGTGGACGTACTGCTCGAGCTCGCGGTTCTTGCGCTCGAGCGCCTCTTCCATGCACTTGCGCGCGGTCACGTCGCGCAGGAAGGAGACGGTGCCCCGGGCCTGGCCCGAGCTGCCTCTGACGATGCGCGTGGAGAGCGACAGGCACAGCTCCGACCCGTCGCGGTGCTTCAAGTGCAGGTCTTCGTTGACGAAGCGGGTGAAGGCGTCGCGCGCGATCAGGCGCGCGAAACCGGAGACCGTCGGGAGAAACAGGGCAATGGGGCGATCGAGCAGTTCGCTCGTGTCGACGCCCAGGATGTCCGAGGTCGCCCGGTTGGCGTACGTGATGTAGCCCTCCAGGTCGGTGGCGATCACCGCGTCGGGGGCGTCGTCCAGGATCGCGCCGACCTCGATGGCGTTCGCGTCTGCAACGGCTGCCCCCGCCCGGGTCGGGCGGGCCACGATCACGACGTAGGGGTCGTCTTCGGAGCCGGCGTCCATGCGGAAGGCGCTGGCCTCGACGGAGCCCCCGGCCTCGTTGTGGTGGCACAGCTCGATCTGGGCCGGACTCGGCGTTTCGCCGCGCACCGCCTTGGCGCACAGGGAGGCCAGCGCCGGCGCTCCGGATTCGGGCCGAACCCACTCCGCGAAACGCTGGCCGATGGGTTCGCGGCCGCCGCAGAGAGCCCTCATGTCTCGGCTCATCCACCGCACGCGCTCTTGTGCATCGGTGACGAGCACCAGGCCGTGCAGGCGTTCGAGGCCCTCGAGAATTTGAAGCAGGGGAATCCCGTCCAGACGCTGTTCGACAGAGATCCGGCTCACGTTGGTGTCAGGGGTCGAAAGTCGACGCATCCTCGCCCGCCTCGGATCAGCGGCTCACTCGGGAAGGGAAGCGCGCATCCTACCAGAGCAACTTTCGGAGGGTCAAACGAATCACATGCGGGTCGGTATCCGGTTTCGGCTCGCACTTGGGCTCCTTGCGGGGTCGATCTGCTTGTCGGACGCAGCGAGCGGCTGTTCCGTTCCTTTCAATTTCTGCAGCCAAGGCGGAACGAACGGGTGTCGGCCTGCAACTGACACGCAGTTCAGCTCGCGTTGGAAGGCCTTCTGGCTTCGACTATCTTCTGCTCGCCGCGCGGAAGGCCGAAAAGAGGTCGAACGTCCCTCTGGGGCAAGCGTGAGCTCGGCTCTGCCGCGGGGCAGGCCGAAGGATCTGATGGATCTGACGGATCGAATGTGATGGACCGGACGGTTCGGATCGGACGATCGAAGCCGCGTGCGAATCTCCTGGCTCGTTTCGGCGTCCCATGTGAGAGAGCCCACGGCAAGGGCCCGCCGGCCACCCGAGGTCGTTGACTTCGGGGGCACCCCTCTCGGAGGTACCGTGATCGAGCCGCGAAGCGCGACTGACACGCCAAAGCGAAACGAGACCCGCGCAGCACGCGGGCGGTTCTGGGGTGTGTTGGCGGCCGCCGCCTTGCTGCTCGGCAACGGTGCGTGGCTCAGCTCGACCCAGGCCGCTCCCGCGGGTGCGGCGTCGGCCCCCGAAGTGGTCTTCGACGCCAGCACCGTCTCCGACGTCCTCGGCCGTGTGAATCCCCATCTCTCGCCGCGCGAGCTGGAGCGGATCGGTGCCGCCGTCATGCGCTACAGCGACAAGTACCAGCTCGATCCCGGCCTGGTCACGGCGGTGCTGCTGGTGGAGAGCGACGCGCGGCCGTGGGTGCGCAGTCCGAAGGGCGCCATGGGGCTCATGCAGGTGATGCCGCACATGATGTTGCCGCTCGGGCTGGCGGGAAACCCCACGACCATCGAGACCAACATCGAAGCCGGCTGTTGGATTCTGGCGGGGAACATCGAGCGCCTCGGCGAGGAGTCCGGCATCTCGGCCTACTTCTGGGGATCCGACATCCGGGGCGTGGCGTATCTCGAGAAGGTGCTCCAGGCCCGAGAGCGGGTTCGGGCCTATCGCGCTTCTTGAGTCTGCAACCCCGTCCCCCCGACTCAGGCGGGGTCCGTCATGAATCCGCCCAGCGTGCGTCGCGTCGAGTCCCACTTTGCCGGAGTGGGGGGAGTCTCGCTGTTCGCGCGCCGGTGGGAGATCGACGCGCCGGAGCGCTGCGTGCTCCTCGTGCACGGCTTCGGTGAGCACTCGGGCCGCTACGACCCCATGGCGGAGTGGCTCGCCCAACGCGGGGCGATGGTGGCCGCGTACGACCAGCGGGGCCACGGCCGTTCGGGTGGGCGGCGCCAACACGTACGCCACTTCGACGAATATCTGGACGACCTGGCGCACTTCGCGAAAGACGTCGCCGCCGGCGTTTCGGGGCTGCCGTGCACCCTGATCGGACACAGCATGGGGGGGACCGTCGCGGTCGCCGCGGCGCGGGAGCGCCGTCTGCCGATTCGTTCTCTCGTGACTTCGGGCGCCGCGCTCGCGCTTTCGCCGGACCTCTCGGCCACCAAGCTGCGGCTGGCGCGCTGGCTTCGGCGGGCCTGGTCGACCGTCCACCTGGATGCGGGGATCGATCCCAAGGCCCTCTCGCGGGATCCCCAAGTGGTCGAGCGCTACTGCAGCGACCCGCTGGTGGGCCGACGGATGACCGCGGGTCTGGCCGCCGCCTTCCTGGACGAGATCCAGCGCACGGCCGCGCGCGCGGGCGAGCTCGAGGTGCCCGTGCTGGTCCTGCACGGCGGCGCCGATCGCGTGTGTCTGCCGGAGGGGAGCGAGCGCTTCCACGCCGGACTGCGAACGGCGGGGTCGGAGTTCATTCGCTATCCGGAGCTCAAGCACGAGATCTTCAACGAGCCGGAGCGCGAGCAGGTGTGGGGCGACGTGCTCGCTTGGCTGCGGGCGCGCGAGAGCGAGGGACGGGCAGCATGAGCGATCGCCTCACGCATCTCGACGACGAGGGCCGCGCGCGCATGGTGAACGTGGGGGACAAGGCGTCGACCCATCGCGTGTGTGTCGCGCGGGGCCAGGTCCACATGCAGTCCGAGACGCTGAAGCGCATCACCGAGGGCGAGGTGGCCAAGGGCGACGTGTTCGCCGCCGCCCGGCTCGCCGGGATCCAGGCCGCCAAGCGCACCCACGAGTGGATTCCGTTGGCCCATCCGCTCCCTCTCGACGCCGTGGAAGTGCACTTCGAGCCCGACGTCGAGCACAACTGCCTGGCCATCGAAGCCCGGGCCGAGACCCACTGGCGGACCGGGGTCGAGATGGAGGCCCTGGTGGCCGTCTCGGCCGCGGCGCTCACCATCTACGACATGTGCAAGGCGGTCGACCGGGGCATGAGCGTCGAGGCCGTCCGCCTGGTCCACAAGCGCGGCGGCAAGAGCGGCGATTGGACGCGGCCGGACGAGCGCCGGGCGGTCGAGTGAGTCCCGACCGGCTGGATGGATCGCCCCCCAAGGGGGATAATGGGACCGCCCGGGAACCAGAGGCCGACGAGCGGGTACAGAGCGGCCAGAGGAGAGCCGTGAGCTACGAAATGGTGGAACGAGGCCCCGCCCTGGAGGCGGATCTGGGCAGGCGCAGCCACCGTGCCCTCGAGAGCGTTGCGTCGGATCCCGATCGAGAACTCGTCAGGCGGTGGCAAGGCGGCGATCTCGGCGCCTTCGAGGAGCTGGTCCATCGCCACGAGCGCAAGGTGTTCCGGCTGCTGTTCCGCATGCTGGGCAACCGCGAGGAGGCCGAGGACGTGGCCCAGGAAACGTTCCTGAGCTTGCATCGCCACGGTCATCGCTTTCGCAGCGAGGCCCGCTTCTCCACGTTCGTCTATCGGGTGGCGGCGAACGCGGCTCTCAATCGACGCCGGTCGCTGGGGCGGCGGAACGCCCGGGTCCAGAAGCTCGCCGTGCGCCAGGCGGCGGGAGACGACCTGCCGAGCACGCCGCGCAGCCCGGAAGATGCGACGGCCAGCGAGCAGGTGAGTCGCCAGGTGCGGGAGGCGCTGCAGACCCTGAAGCCGGCCCTGCGCCTGCCGCTGGTCATGTA